>DASZBB010000139.1:0-49063 GCA_035944695.1 Microvirga sp.
CGATGATCCCGGTCGGAAGAGCGCCGCGCCACGAACACGCGGGAGGGCCGGCACAGGGCCATGACGGATGAGGGCGTCGGGACCACGGATCCCGGTCGGTACGGCGCAGCGCAGCGAGGCTGCCAACAGCACCATGCCTGATGCCCGTTCCGCTCTGTCGCCGGCGATCAGACCTGCGCAGGCTCTCTTCTGACGAAAAGCAGGAAAGTATGTGGTGCGTTGGCGCCCTCACGCAAAAGGCCCCGGGCATGCCCGAGGCCTGGAGAGCATCATGACGAAACCGCAGCCCGAATCAAATCCGGCCGAGACGCTTCGTGGTCTGCGGATCGAACAGATGGACGTTGGCCGGATCGACCGAGAGAGTCAGCTTGCGGGTGTCGGCCGGGATCTGACCGGTGGAGGCCTGCACGACGAATTCGGCGCCGCCGACCTTGCCATGGAAGAGCTGGGTGGCCCCGAGCTCCTCGACGAAGTCCACGTCCATGGACAGCGCGCTGGAACCCACACCGCCTGCCTGCACGTCCTCGGGACGCAGACCCACCTCGACGGCAGAGCCGGGGGCAAGGCCCTCGCGCATGTCGGTGACCGCAATGGACTGGCCCCCGACCGACACGCGGCCCGGACCTTCCACCTGGCCGGGCAGGATGTTCATGGGCGGCGAGCCGATGAAGGTGGCCACGAACCGGGTCTCGGGACGGCGGTAGACCTCCGACGGGCTGCCGACCTGCTCGATCTGGCCGCCGGACATCACCACGAGCTTGTCGGAAAGCGTCATTGCCTCGACCTGATCGTGGGTCACGTAGATCGACGTGACGCCGAGGGCCCTCTGCAGGCGCTTGATCTCGACGCGCATCTGCACGCGCAGCTTGGCATCGAGGTTGGAGAGCGGCTCGTCGAAAAGGAACACCTGGGGCTTGCGCACGATGGCGCGGCCCATGGCGACGCGCTGGCGCTGACCCCCGGAGAGCTGGCGCGGCTTGCGGGTGAGGAAGGATTCGATGGCCAGGATGCGGGCCGCTTCCTTCACGCGCTTCTCGATCTCGTCCTTGGGCGTGCCGCGGTTCTTCAGGCCGTAGGCCATGTTGTCGTAGACGGTCATATGCGGATAGAGCGCATAGTTCTGGAACACCATGGCGATGTCGCGGTCGGCCGGCTCGATCTTGTTCACGACCCGGTCGCCGATCTTCACCTCGCCGCCGGAAATCGTCTCGAGGCCCGCGATCATGCGAAGCAACGTGGACTTGCCGCAGCCGGACGGGCCGACGAGCACACAGAAGGAGCCGTCCTCGATACCGAGCGACACGCCCTTCACAGCTTCTACGTTGCCCGCATAGACCTTCCTGACGGTATCGAGCGTTACCCCTGCCATCGTTCTGTTCCTTTTGAACCCCTGCCCGCATCCGCTGAAGGCGCCGGGCGACAATTTCCGTTTGTGAGAGAGCGCCCCCGATGGTCACGGGAGCGCCGTGCGCGATCTGCGTCACTTCTCCGTTTCGACGAGACCCTTCACGAAGAGCCGCTGCATGAAGATCACCACCAGCACCGGCGGCAGCATGGCCAGAACGGCGGTGGTCATGGCCACATTCCACTCGGTCAAGGCATCCGTGGTGGTGATCATCATCTTGATGCCGATGACGATGGTCTGCATGGAACTCTTGGTGGTGATCAGCAAGGGCCAGAGATACTGGTTCCAGCCATAGATGAACTGGATCACGAACAATGCCGCGATCGTCGTCATGGAGAGCGGAAGCAGCGTATCCTTGAAGAACCGGAACGCTCCCGCGCCGTCGATCTTGGAAGCCTCGAGCAGTTCGTCCGGGATCGTCATGAAGAACTGCCGGAACAAAAGCGTTCCGGTGGCCGAGGCGATGAGCGGGAGGATGAGGCCCGTATAGGTGTCGAGCATCCCGAGATCGGCGACGATCTTGTAGGTCGGGTAGATGCGCACCTCCACCGGCAGCATCAGGGTGATGAAGATGATCCAGAAGGCCGTCTTGCGGAAGGGGAACTTGAAATAGACCACCGCATAGGCCGACAGGATCGAGATCAGGATTTTGCCGATGGCAATGCCCATGGCCATGATCATCGAGTTGAACATCATCGTGCCCACAGGCTGACGGGCGTGCATTCCGCCATAGAACAGGGTTCGGACGTAGTTTTCATCCGCCTGATTGCCCGGCACCAGCGGCATGTTGCCGTTGATGATGGTCGCCGTGTCGAAGGTTGAGGCCATGATCGCCAAGTACACCGGAAAGGCCACGATGACGACGCCGACGAGAAGCGTCAGATAGGCCATGAATTGGGCGAAGGGACGATTCTCGACCATCAGTACTGCACCTTGCGCTCGACATAACGGAACTGGATGGCCGTGAGTGCGATCACGATGACCATCAAGATCACCGATTGCGCAGCCGAGCCGCCGAGATCGCCGCCGAGGCGGCCATCCGCATAGACCTTGTACACGAGGGTCGTGGTCTGGCCCGCAGGCCCGCCGCCCGTCACCGCATCGATGATGCCGAAGGTCTCGAAGAACACGTAGACGATGGTGACCACGAGGAGGAAGAACGTGGTCGGCGACAGGAGCGGGAACACCACCGTCCAGAAGCGGCGGATCGGGCCTGCGCCGTCGATGGCGGCGGCCTCGATCACGCTCTTCGGGATCGCCTGGAGGCCCGCCAGGAAGAACAGGAAATTGTAGCTGATCTGCTTCCAGGTGGCGGAGAGCACCAGAAGCGTCATGGCATGCGTGCCGTTGAGCATGGGATTCCAATTGATCCCCAGGGCATTGATCGGACGCGACAGGGTGCCGAGCGTCGGGTGAAACATGAAGAGCCACAGCACGCCCGCGATGGCAGGAGCGACGGCGTAGGGCCAAATCAACAGGGTCTTGAAGGCGTGGCCGGCGCGCAGGTTCTTGTCGGCCTGCGTGGCGAGCAGCAGGGCGCAGGCGAGAGAGAAGAAGGCCACGCAGGACGAGAAGATCACCGTGGTGACCATGGCCCGGTAATATTCGGGCTGCTCGAACAACCCGAGGTAGTTCTCGAATCCGACGAATTCGGACGAGAGGCCGAAGGCGTCCTCCCGCAGGAAGGATTGCCAGATCGCCTGCGAGGCCGGCCAATAGAAGAAGATGACGGTGATCGCCATCTGCGGAACGATCAGCAGGAGCGGCAGCGTCCAACCTGAAAAATGAGCTCGTTTTTCCATCGCGTTTACGGTTGTCCGAGGATGGCTGGCAGATGACGGCGGCAACCGATCTGCGAAGGTGATCTATAAGATCATCCCGGGCAGCCTCTAAGCAGCCCGGGATGACAGCTTGAATCGGTCAGATCGGCTTAGCGGACGGTGCGCTCGAACTGACGCAGGATCTGGTTGCTCCGGGTCACGGCCGTGTCGAGGGCGTCCTTGGCGGGCTTCTGACCGGCGAGAGCAGCCTCGATCTCTTCCGCGATCACGTCGCGGATCTGGACCATGTTGCCGAAGCGCAGGCCGCGGGAATTCTCGGTCGGCTCCTTGTTGGTCAGCTCCATCAGCGGAGTCTGGAGGACCGGGTTCTTCTCATAGAAACCGGAAGCCTTGGTCTTCTCGTAGGCCGCCTTGGTGATCGGGAGATAGCCCGATTCCTGGTGAAGCCTGGCCTGACGGTCGGTGTCCGACAGGAAGGTGAAGAACTTGGCCACGCCCTTGTACTCGTTGGCCGACTTGCCGCCCATGACCCACAGGGAAGCGCCGCCGATGATGGAGTTCTGCGGGGCGCCCTGGACGTCCGGGTAGTACGGCATCGGCGCGGACGTGAAGTCGAACTTCGCGTTCGCCTTCACGTTGCCGTAGAAGCCCGAGGAGGTGAGGAAGATCGCGCATTCGCCGGAGGTGAAGCGGCCCTCGCTCTTCGAGTCGCGGCCGGAATAGTCGTAGGTCTTGTCCTTCTGCAGGTCGATGAGGTTCTGCAGGTGCTTCACGTGCGTCGGGGAGTTGAACTTCATCTCCGTGTCGAAGCCGTCGAGGCCGTTGGCCTTGGTGGCCATCGGGATGTTGTGCCAGGCCGAGAACTGCTCGATATGGGCCCAGGACGCCCAGGCATTCGAGAAGCCGCAGGTGTCGTGGCCGGCAGCCTTGAGCTTCTTGGCGGCGTCGAACACCTGAGGCCAGGTCTTCGGAATCTCGTTGACGCCTGCCTTCTTCAGCTCGTCCTTGTTGATCCACATGACCATCGAGGAGGAGTTGAACGGGAAGGAGAGCATCTCGCCCTTGGCCGTGGAGTAATAGCCAGTGATCGCCGGGAGATAGGCCTGCGGGTCGAACTTCTCGCCCGCCTCCTTCATCATCTCGTGCACCGGCTTGATCGCCCCGCGGGCGCCCATCATGGTCGCCGTGCCGACTTCGAACACCTGCAGGATGTGGGGAGCGCCGCCCGCACGGAACGCCGCGATGCCGGCGTTCAGGGTATCGGGGTACTGACCCTTGTAGCTGACGACCACCTTGTATTCGTTTTGGGATTTGTTGAACTCGTCCGCCAGGCGGTTGACGACATCATTGTTGGCGCCGGTCATGGCGTGCCACCACTGGATCTCGGTCTGGGCGAAGGCGGAGGTGCTCGTCGCCAGGCCCAGGGCCAGGGCGCCAAGAAGGGACTTCTTCATCATAGTGTTCTCTCCCATGTCATCCCGTCGGGGACGTTCTTGTCGTTCATCATCCCTGCATAAAGGCCGGATGACGTTTCTATGACGAAAACATGACAATCATAGCCGGCTCCAAAATGGAAGCCCTTTCAGCCAAAAGACTTAACGGCTGAGTCGGGGAACAGCCCGGAACACCTCTTCGTTGAGGGAGTATCCCAACGGAAGAGACCCATGCCCCAGATGATCGCAGCCCTGTTCAGGGATCCCGCCCAGGCCAATCAGGCCCTTCAGTCCTTGTTGCAGATGGGCATCGCCCAGCATCGAATCGTCGCCGTCGGCAATGCCGAGGCCCGCGAGATCTCGTCGATCTCCGGCTTCCGCAGCCTGTCGGCCCGGGACGAGTCCATGGAAGCGTTGCACGACCTGAACCTTCCGGAATCCGACAAACGCATCTTCGAGCAGGGTCTCCACAGGCACTGCACCCTGATCGCCGCTCAGGTCGATCGGGACAATGCGGAGGAAGCCGTGCGGGTCCTGGAGATGTTCGACCCGGTCGACCTCGACAGCAGCAGTCGCGAATGGCTGCAGGAGAACGGGTCCGACCGGTCGGGGGCCGATGCGGGCGCCCCTCTCGGCGCCGGGATCACCGGCGGCTCGGGCGCCGGAACCACCACCACGAGCACCCTGCCCGGCATGGGTCTGATGGCGGAAGGTGCCGACGATCTGGGCACCACGGATCTGAGAACGGACGAGTTTGCTCAGACCAACCAGGGCTCAAGCTCGACGGTCGGCACCGGCTCGCGCCGCAGCGACGAGCGGGCCGACCGGGAAGGCGTCAACGAACTTGCCGTCGACACGCAGCCCGATCCCGATCAGCCCGGCCTGATGCAGCGCCACATGAACCGGGGCGGCCGGGTCTGGGCCTACCGTACCTCCGACGAGATGGGCCTTTAAATGACGTTCCGCTCGAGCAGCGGACGGTTGACGAGCACGCGCTCGTAGCCCAACTCGGACAGATCGAGGGTCCTGTAGCCGCCGTGGACGATCAGCTCGGCCAGGCCCCGGCCCACCGCCGGAGCCTGCTGCAGGCCATGCCCCGAGAAACCGTTGCAGAGATAGAAATTCCTGAACGCGCCGGCCTGCCCAATGATGGCGTTGTGATCGAGCAGGCTCATGTCGTAGGGCCCCGACCACGCACGGCCCGGCTTGATCGCCTCGAAGGCCGGCACGCGGTGCGCCAGGCTCGGCCAGATGAACTCCTCGAAGAATGAATGGTCGATCTCCTGGCTGGCCGGATCGTCGTCGAACCAGTCGGGATCGAGATCCGCCTCCGGCGAGGCGCCGCAGATGAAATGCCCGTCCCCTTCCGGCCGCACATAGGCTCCCGACGTGTCGATGAGCAGCGGGCAGCTCTCGACCTTCTCCCGGCACGAGAAGGTGAAGACGTAGCGGCGCTTGGCCTGGACCGGAATCTCGAGCCCCGCCATGGCCGCCAGAGCGCGTCCGCCGGAACCGGCGCAGTTGACGAGCGCGCCGCAGCCGATCCGCGTGCCGTCCTTCAGCCGCACGGCGACGATCGCGTTGCCGTCCCGCTCGACCTCGGCCACCTCGCCCTTCACGTATTCGGCGCCGAGCGCACGGGCCTTCTTGCGGAAGGCCTGGAGCAGGCCCCAACCGTCGAACCAGCCCTCCCCCGAGCGGCCCCAGGTGCCGGCCGCGAGATCCTCCACGTTGAGCCAGGGGAAGCGCTCCTTCAGTTCCTGCGGCTTCAGGAGCAGGATGTCCGCGCCCTCGGCCGCCTGCAGCGCCTGGTTCTCGGCCAGGATCGTCGCGCCGGCCTCGGATGCGCAGTAGAGATAGCCGCCTTCCCTCAGTCCGATCTCGGGCCGCTCTCCGTCGACTTCGAGGCGGTCGCCAATGCTGCGCAGGAACTGGATGCCATAGAGCGAGATGCGGATGTTCACGGCGCTCGAATATTGCTGGCGGATCGAGGCTGCCGAGAGGGCCGAGGCAGAGAACTGGTAAGTCGGATCCTTCTCGATGACCACGACGCGCCCCTTGAAGCCGGAATCGGCAAGCAGGTGATAGGCCGTGGAGGAGCCCATGACGGCGCCGCCGACGATCACGACATCGGCTGAAGGAGAGGCTGAAGAGGTCATCGTTCGAATTTCGTTGAGAGAATGATGGAGGATTGCGTGCGCTCCACGCCTTCGAGCGCGCCGATCCTGTCGATGGCGGCATCCAAGGAGGGGACGTCCTCAGCCTCTACCACCGCCAGGAGATCGAAGACACCCGCGACTGAATGAAGCGCGCGCAATTCAGGCATGCGCTGCAGCGCGGAGACGACGCCGCCCGAGGCCTTGGGCGCCACCACGATGGTCACGTGCGCCCGCACCATGCGGCTCGCGACCTCCTCCGCAAGGCGGAGGGTGTAGCCGGCGATCACGCCCCGGCGCTCCAGGCTTTCGACCCTGGCCTGCACGGTCGTGCGGGACAGCTTCAGACGGCGGGCCGCCTCTGCGTGGCCGATCCTGGCATTCTCCCGCAGGAGTGCAATCAAGGCACGATCCGTCGCGTCGAGCATCACTATGACCAATCAGAATGGCATTATGCCGAAATGTACTCGGCCTTTCGTCAGCTTGTCTATGGCGCTCTGCCTGGCTTTGCCGTTTTCTCGCAGGACCACAGGGAGATTTCCATGCACTCGATCCTCGTCATCGGGGCCGGCAAGATCGGCTCCACCATTGTCGACATGCTTCACGAGACCGGCGACTACGCCGTCACCGTCGCGGACGCGTCCGCAGCCGCCCTCGAGGCGGTCGCCAAGGATGGCGTCAACACAATCCAGCTCGACTTCAATGACGCGGTCGCCCTGCAGAACGCCCTCAAGGGCCATTATGCGGTCTTGAGCGCCGCGCCCTATCACCTGACCGGCCACGTGGCCCAGGCGGCGCGCCTTGCCGACGTCAACTATTTCGACCTGACCGAGGACGTCGCCACCACGCGCATGGTGAAGGAATTGGCGGAAGGCGCCACGACGGCCTTCATCCCGCAATGCGGCCTTGCGCCCGGCTTCATCTCCATCGTGGCGCATGACATCGCAAGCCGCTTCGACAAGCTCGACACCGTGCGCCTGCGCGTAGGCGCCCTGCCGCAATATCCCTCGAACGCCCTGTCCTACAATCTCACCTGGAGCACGGACGGCGTCATCAACGAGTATATCGAGCGCTGCGAAGCGGTGGTCGACGGCCGCTTACGCGAGGTCCCGGCCATGGAGGAGCTGGAGGAATTCTCCCTCGACGGCACCCGCTACGAGGCCTTCAACACCTCCGGCGGCCTCGGCACCCTGTGCGAGACGCTGGAGGGCAAGGTGCGCAACCTGAACTACAAGACCATCCGCTATCCTGGCCACTGCGCCCTGATGCGGGTGCTTCTCAACGACCTTCAGCTGCGCAACCGCCGCGAGGTCCTGAAGGACATCCTGGAGAACGCGGTTCCGGCCACCATGCAGGACATGGTCATCGTCTTCGTGACCGTGACCGGCGAGCGCGGCGGCCGCTACGTGCAGGAGACCTATGCCCGCAGCATCTACGGCCAGAAGGTGGCAGGCGTCCAGCGGACCGCGATCCAGGTGACCACCGCCGCCGGCATCTGCGCCATGCTCGACCTGCTCGTCGCAGGCCGGCTGCCGAAGCAGGGGTTCGTGCGCCAGGAGGAGATCGATCTCGACAGCTTCCTCGCCAACCGGTTCGGCCGCGTCTATGCGGGCGAACGTCTGGACGAGAGCCACGAGCCGGCAGTCAAGAATATCCGCCTCGACACGGCAGCATGACAATGAGGACTATGCTCCCGCTTCGCCAGAAGCGGGAGCATTCCGAGTTCTTGACCAAACCGCATGATCCTATTCGGGAAAAGCAGTTCCCAGGCTTCCCGGTCATGCATTAAGACGGTGGCATGAAAGCCGCCGTCGTTTCGTTTTGACGACAAGCGAGGGTGGCGGGCTTCCCACGGAAGCCTCAAGCCCACATCGAGGGAGACTTGAACATGACCGCGAGCCTGAAACCCGTATCCTCCGCGCCCGCCTCCGCTGCGGACGAGGCCCGCGCCATTCTCGCACGCCTCGGCGTGCCGGAGAGCGCCTTTGCGTCCACCGGCCGCCCGGCCCGCTCTCCGATCACCGGCGAGGTGATCGCCCATGTGCGCGAGACCACCCCGGAGGAGGCCAAGGCCGCCATCGGCCGGGCGGACGCCGCCTTCAAGGCCTGGCGCAAGGTCCCGGCGCCGAAGCGCGGCGAGTTCATCCGCCTCCTCGGCGAGGAGCTGCGCGCCGCCAAGGACGATCTCGGCCGCCTCGTGACGCTCGAAGCCGGCAAGATCGTCTCCGAGGGTCTCGGCGAGGTGCAGGAGATGATCGACATCTGCGACTTCGCCGTCGGCCTGTCCCGTCAGCTCTACGGTCTCACCATCGCGACAGAGCGCGCCGATCACCGCATGATGGAGACCTGGCATCCGCTCGGCGTCTGCGGCGTGATCTCCGCCTTCAATTTCCCCGTGGCTGTCTGGTCGTGGAACGCGGCGCTCGCTCTCGTGTGCGGCGACAGCGTGGTGTGGAAGCCTTCCGAGAAGACCCTGCTCACGGCGCTCGCCACCCACGCCATCGTGGAGCGTGCCGCCAAGCGCTTCGGCGGCGTGCCGGAAGGCCTCTGCGAAGTGCTGCTGGGCGGCCGCGAGATCGGCGAGATCCTCGTCGAGGATCACAGGGTTCCAGTTCTCTCCGCCACCGGTTCGACCGCCATGGGCCGTCAGGTCGGCCCGAAGCTCGCCGAGCGCTTTGCCCGCGCAATCCTGGAGCTCGGCGGCAACAACGCCGCCATCGTGGCCCCCTCGGCCGATCTCGATCTTGCCCTGCGGGGCATCGCCTTCGCGGCCATGGGCACGGCGGGCCAGCGCTGCACGACGCTTCGCCGCCTCTTCGTGCACGAGAGCGTCTACGACCAGCTCGTGCCGCGTCTCGTGAAGGTCTATGGCAGCGTGAAGATCGGCGATCCCCGCGAGCAAGGCACGCTCGTCGGTCCGCTGATCGACAAGGCTGCATTCGACGGCATGGAGCGCGCCCTCGACGAGGCTCGCGCAGCAGGCGGCAATGTGCATGGCGGCGGCCGCTACACGGATGTGGCGAATGACGGCGTCTATGCTCGTCCGGCGCTGGTCGAGATGCCGAGCCAGACCGGCCCCGTGCTGCGTGAGACCTTCGCGCCGATCCTCTACGTGATGCGCTATTCGGATTTCGACGAGGTGATCGAGCTACACAACGCGGTCGGCGCCGGCCTCTCCTCCTCGATCTTCACGCTCAACCTGCGCGAGGCGGAAGCCTTCGTATCGGCGGCCGGTTCCGATTGCGGCATCGCCAACGTCAATATCGGCCCCTCGGGCGCCGAGATCGGCGGAGCCTTCGGCGGCGAAAAGGAGACGGGCGGCGGACGCGAGTCGGGCTCGGATGCCTGGAAGGCCTATATGCGCCGCGCCACCAACACGATCAATTACGGCTCGACGCTTCCGCTCGCCCAGGGCGTGAAGTTTGACGTAGACGCCTGATCGTTGCACGCTAGCTGAACGGAGGGCATCGCCCTCCGTTTCTATTTGTCAATCTCACATCGCGAGCCTTCCATGACAGCCCCCTCCCGCACCGGCGGCCAGATCCTCGTCGATCAGCTTCTCATCCATGGAGTCGATCACATCTTCTGCGTTCCGGGCGAGAGTTATCTGGCAGCATTGGATGCGCTGCACGACGCGAGCATCAACGTGACGGTGTGCCGCCAGGAAGGCGGCGCGGCCATGATGGCCGAGGCTTACGGCAAGCTCACCGGCCGCCCGGGCATCTGCTTTGTCACCCGCGGCCCCGGGGCCACCAACGCCTCGCCGGGAATCCACATCGCCAAGCAGGATTCCACCCCGATGATCCTGTTCGTCGGGCAGATCGAGCGCGGCATGCGCGAACGTGAGGCGTTCCAGGAGCTCGATTACCGCGCCGCCTTCGGGCCCCTGGCCAAATGGGCTACGGAGGTGGACGATCCTGCGCGCTTCCCCGAGATCGTCTCCCGGGCGTTCCATGTGGCGACCTCCGGCCGACCTGGCCCGGTCGTGATCGCGCTGCCGGAAGACGTGCTCACCGAGATGGCTGAGGTTGCGGATGCCCCGCACTACCAGATCATCGAGACCCATCCGGGCCTCACGCAGATGGCCGAGCTGCAGAAGCTGCTGCATGGCGCCAAGAACCCTATCGCGCTTCTCGGCGGCAGCCGCTGGTCCGAGGTCGCCGTGCAGCGCTTCGTGCGCTTCGCCGAGCGCTTCGAGCTGCCGGTCGCCTGCACCTTCCGTCGCCAGATGCTGTTTCCCGCCGATCATGCGTCCTACATCGGCGATTTGGGTCTCGGCGTGAACCCGAAGCTTCTGGCGCGCATCAAGGACGCCGATCTCGTCCTGCTCGTCGGCGGACGCTTGTCGGAAATTCCAAGCCAGGCCTATACGCTCATCGACATTCCCGCGCCCCAGCAGAAGCTGGTGCATATCCATCCCGATCCGAGCGAGCTCGGCCGGGTCTATTCTCCGCATCTCGCCATCAACGCCTCGCCTGTCGCCTTTACGGCGGCGCTGGAGGCCGTGCATCCTCCGGCTTCGCTGCCCTGGAGCGAAAACACGAAAACCGCGCACGCGGATTATCTGGCCTGGAGCGACCCGAGCACGATCCGCACCGCCGGCGGCCTGCAGATGGGCGACGTGATGGCGCATCTTCGCAAGGTGATGCCGTCCGACACGATCTTCTGCAACGGCGCCGGCAACTTCGCCACCTGGGTCCACCGCTTCTGGCCCTTCCGCGAATACGGCACGCAGCTCGCGCCCACCTCCGGCTCCATGGGCTACGGTGTGCCCGCGGCCGTCGGCGCGAAACGCATCCGGCCCGACAGCCCGGTGGTGGTGTTCGCCGGCGACGGCGACTTCCTCATGAACGGCCAGGAATTCGCCACCGCCGTGCAGTACGACCTGCCGATCCTCGTAATCCTGCTCGACAACGGCATGTACGGCACCATCCGCATGCACCAGGAACGGGAATATCCCGGGCGCGTCTCGGCGACGATGCTGAAGAACCCCGACTTCGCGGCTTACGCCAAGGCCTTCGGCGGCTATGGCGAGCGGGTGACGAATACGGAAGAGTTCGGTCCTGCCCTGCAGCGCGCTCTGACCTCCAGCAAGCCGGCCATTCTCCATTGCATGATCGATCCGGAAGTGATCACGCCAACCATGTCGCTGACCCAGATTCGCGAGAAGGCGCTGGCGGGGAAGAAATGAACCCTGGCAGTTGACGACCTGACATGGCGGCGCATATAACGCCGCCGTTTCCATTTGGAGCTTTTATGCGCGGAGAGACCGAGACCCGGTAAGGCCCGCCGACAGACCGGCGGGCAGCGGCTGATCGATCAGCCGAACGCGCACGTGCGCGCACTCTCCGACATCACTTAAAGCTTCAGGTTACTCCCGTGAACGTTTCACGCAATGGGCAGCGCGTGCTCCACGTGCTCGCACAGGGCGGTGTCATTCGTCATTACAAGGACGAGGACGGCCGCATTTCCGATATCGAATGTCTCACCCGTGAGGGATGGATCCTCACTCTCTGCACATTCCATCTGTTCAAGGCACTGCGCCAGAAAGGCCTCATCGCGTCCTCGAACGGCGGCCCTTACCGCATCACGCGGTTAGGACTCCAGGTGGTGAGAAGCCGGCCTGACAACCGTTGAGGCGGCTCCGACATCCTACGAGGAGGCGGCTACGCCGCCTCCTTCTCCTCCAGCCTCCGGGCCACCAGCGTACGCAAGCTGCGCAGGTCCTTGACGAACGAGCGGATGCCTTCGGACAGCTTCTCGGTCGCCATGGCGTCCTCGTTCAGCGCGAAGCGGAAGCTCTTCTCGTCGAGGCGCGGCAGGGGCTGGATGACCTCCACGTCGTCCGGCGACAGCTTGCGCGGCAGCTCGCCTTCAGCCTTCGCCAGTTCTTCGAGAAGCGCGGGAGAGATGGTGAGCCGATCGCAGCCGGCCAGCTCTTCGATCTCGCCGATGTTGCGGAAGGACGCGCCCATCACCACGGTCTCGATGCCCTGCGCCTTGTACGAGGCGTAGATCTTGCGCACGGAGAGCACGCCCGGATCGGTCTCGCCCGTGTAGGGACCGCCGCCCGCCTTCACGTGCCAGTCGAGGATGCGACCGACGAAGGGGGAGATCAGGAAAACGCCGGCCTCCGCGCAGGCCTGGGCCTGCACCTGGGAGAACAGGAGCGTGAGGTTACAGTCGATGCCTTCCTTCTGGAGGATCTCGGCCGCCCGGATGCCCTCCCAGGTGGACGCGATCTTGATCAGGACCTTCTCGCGCCCGATGCCGCGCTCCTCGTAGGCCTTGATGATGGCCCGTGCCTTGGCCACCGTCGCTTCGGTGTCGAAGGAGAGATCCGCATCCACCTCCGTCGAGACGCGTCCGGGTACGATGTTCGCGAGCTCGGCTCCAAAGGCCACCGCGAGGCGATCGCAGATGGTGCCCACCACGCCCTCGCGGCTGCCGCCCTGGGAGCGCCCCCAGGCCAGGGCCTCCTCGAAGATGTGGCCGTAGGCCGGGGTCTCGACCGCCTTCAGGAGCAGGGTCGGGTTGGTGGTGCAGTCCTGGGGCTTGAGGCGCCGCACCGCGTCGAGATCGCCGGTATCGGCAACGACGACCGTCATGGCGCGCAATTGGTCGAGCTTGGAGGGCATCGGGGTCTCCGTGGGTTGTCCTTTTGGTCTGACTTAGTCTCATCCGGCGCCGGCGTGAAGGGCAAAGCGTCAGACAAAGAGCCCTCGGTTCGCCCGCACCCGGCTCAAAATAAAGGAATAGACCTCCTCCACCCGGCGTAAGCTGCGCACATCCGCATGGGTGACGAGCCAATAAGTGCGCAAGTAGGACACTTCGGGCAGCACGACTTGAAGCTCCGGGAATTGGCGTACTGCGTAATCATGCAGGATCCCGATGCCCACTCCCGCCCGCACCGCCTCCGCCTGGGCCACCACGCTGGCGCACTCGAACCGGCGGGCGGTGTATTTCTCGAGGCCTGAGAAATAGTCGAGCACCGGACTGTAGAGCAGGTCCGCCACATAGGTGACGAGGGTCTTGCCGGTCAGGTCGGACAGCTCGCTCACCGGCCCGTGCTGCCTGAGATAGTCCTGCGAGGCATAGAGTCTGAGGCGATAATCGGTCAGCTTGCGCGAGACGAGGCGCCCTTCGGTCGGCTGCTCCAGGGTCACGGCGATGTCGGCCTCGCGCTTGGAGAGCGAAAAGGTGCGCGGTAGGGCGACGAGTTGCAGGGTCAGGCCCGGGTGCCGCTCGGCCAACGCTCCGAGTTCGGGGGCGAGAAAGTAAGTGCCGATTCCGTCCGGGGCGCCGATGCGCACGGTACCGGAAAGCGCGAGATCCGCCCCGCCGAGCTCGCTTGAAACAGCCAGCGCCTGGGTCTCCATGGCCTCGGCATGTTTCAGCAGCCGCTCGCCCTGTTCGGTCAGGGTGTAGCCCTGCGGGCTGCGCTCGAAGAGCTTCGCCTTAAGTCCCCGTTCCAGGGCCGAGATGCGTCGCGAGACGGTGGTGTGGTCGGCCTCCAGTTGGCGCGCGGCCACGGTGAGCCGCCCCGCCCGGGCCACGGCCAGGAAAAAGCGAAGGTCGTCCCAATCGAATGCGCTCATGCCGATCCTGCCGCCATATTGGTATTTTCGCACAACGGTGCTTTGGCTTCACCCATAGTCGTGCGATTTCAACAATGATAGAAGGAGTGCACGAAAACACTCTTCCAGGAGGAAAGACGCCATGCGCGAGGTCGGACATTTCATCGGCGGCAAGCAGGTCCCCGGCAAGTCGGGACGCACGACCGAATTCTTCCAGCCCATGACCGGCGAGGTTCTTGGCCGGGTCGCGCTGGCCTCGAAAGACGAGCTGCGCCAGGCGGTGGAGAATGCCAAGGCTGCGCAGCCCGCCTGGGCCGCCACCAACCCGCAGCGCCGCGCCCGCGTGATGATGAAGTTCCTCGAACTCATCGCCAAGGAAACCGATTCGCTCGCCGACATGCTCGCCCGCGAGCACGGCAAGACGGTTGCCGACGCGAAGGGCGACATCCAGCGCGGAGTCGAGGTGGCGGAGTTCTGCACCGGCATTCCGCACCTCCTGAAGGGCGAGTTCACGGAAGGCGCGGGCCCCGGCATCGACATGTATTCGATCCGCCAGCCGCTGGGCGTGGTCGCCGGCATCACGCCGTTCAACTTCCCGGCCATGATCCCGCTGTGGAAGCTCTCTCCCGCCATCGCCTGCGGCAACGCCTTCATCCTGAAGCCCTCAGAGCGCGATCCCGGCGTGCCGATGCGCCTTGCCGAGCTGATGATGGAAGCGGGCCTGCCGGCCGGCATCCTCAACGTGGTCAACGGCGACAAGGAAGCGGTGGACGCGATCCTCGACGATCCGGACATCAAGGCCGTGGGCTTCGTCGGCTCCTCGCCGATCGCGCAATACGTCTATTCCCGCGCCGCGGCGAACGGGAAGCGCGCCCAGTGCTTCGGCGGCGCCAAGAACCACATGATCATCATGCCCGACGCCGATCTCGATCAGGCGGCGGACGCGCTAATCGGCGCGGGCTACGGCTCGGCGGGCGAGCGCTGCATGGCGGTCTCGGTCGCGGTGCCGGTCGGCAAGGCGACCGCCGATGCGCTCATGGACAAGCTGATCCCGCGCGTCGAGAGCCTGAAGGTCGGCCCTTCCACCGACCCTTCGGCCGATTTCGGCCCGATGGTCACCAAGGCGCATATGGAGAAGGTGCGTTCCTATGTCGATCTCGGCGTCCAAGAAGGCGCCAAGCTCGTGGTCGACGGCCGTAACTTCAAGATGCAGGGCTACGAGAACGGATTCTACATGGGCGGCTGCCTCTTCGACGAGGTGACCACCGACATGCGCATCTACAAGGAGGAGATCTTCGGGCCCGTCCTCTCTGTGGTGCGCGCCAAGAACTACGACGAGGCGCTGCGCCTGCCCTCCGACCATGAATACGGCAACGGCGTCGCGATCTACACCCGCGACGGCGACGCCGCCCGCGACTTCGCCTCCAAGGTGAACGTGGGCATGGTGGGCATCAACGTGCCGATCCCGGTGCCGCTCGCCTATTACACCTTCGGCGGCTGGAAGGCCTCAGGCTTCGGCGACCTCAACCAGCACGGCCCCGACGCGGTGCGCTTCTACACCAAGACCAAGACCGTCACCTCGCGGTGGCCCTCCGGCATCAAGGAAGGCGCGGAATTCTCCATTCCGACGATGAAGTAAGCAGGAACATGATGGCCGGGACACGCTCCCGGCCATCTGCATTTTAGGGCCGCATCTTTTTGACGGCACCTCGGACCACTTGGCCTCAAGATGCTCTAGATCCAAAGTCGGGGTGCACAATCTCCCTCGCCATGACGATTTAGGACCATGACCCAGTTCTCCCTCACCGACGATCAAATCGCCGTCCGCGACATGGCGCTGGCCTTCGCGGCGGACAATCTCGCGCCCCATGCCCTCGAATGGGACGAGAAGAAGCATTTTCCCGTGGATGTGATGCGCGAGGCGGCCTCCCTCGGCATGGCGGCGATCTACACCCGCGACGACGTGGGCGGATCGGGCATGACGCGGCTCGACGCGGCCCTGATCTTCGAGGCCCTCGCCACAGGCTGCCCGGCCGTCTCGGCGTACCTTTCGATCCACAACATGGCGACCTGGATGATCGACCGCTACGGCTCGGAGGAACAGCGCCAGCGCTACATCCCGCGCCTTGCCACCATGGAGCTGATCGCGAGCTACTGCCTGACCGAGCCGGGCTCCGGTTCGGACGCGGCCGCGCTCAAGACCAAGGCGGTGCGCGACGGTGACCACTACGTCGTCAACGGCGTCAAGCAGTTCATCTCCGGCGCCGGCACCTCCGACATCTACGTGACCATGGTCCGGACGGGCGAGGAAGGCCCCTCCGGGATCTCGACCCTCGTGATCGAGAAGGACATGCCCGGCGTGTCCTTCGGCGCGCAGGAGAAGAAGATGGGCTGGAACGCGCAGCCCACCGCCGCCGTGATCTTCGAGGACGTGCGCGTACCCGTCGCCAACCGGCTTTCGGACGAGGGTATGGGCTTCAAGATCGCCATGTCGGGCCTCGACGGCGGCCGCCTCAATATCGGCGCCTGTTCCCTCGGCGGCGCGCAGGCCGCGCTGGACAAGGCGCTCACCTATGCGAACGACCGCAAGGCCTTCGGCAAGCGCATCGCGGATTTCCAGGCGCTGCAGTTCAAGCTCGCCGATATGGCCACCGAGCTCGAAGCAGCACGCACCTTCCTGTGGCGCGCCGCCTCCGCCCTCGACGCCAAGGCGCTCGACGCCACGAAGCTCTGCGCCATGGCCAAGCGCATGGCCACCGACGTGGGCTTCCAGGTCGCAAACGACGCCCTGCAGCTCCATGGCGGCTACGGCTATCTCGCCGATTACGGCGTGGAGAAGATCGTGCGGGACCTGCGCGTGCACCAGATCCTGGAGGGCACCAATGAAATCATGCGCCTGATCGTGGCGCGCGATCTGGTGGGGCGCGGCAACCGATGATGGTGAGATCGCTCGGCCTTGGCTTTGGCATCGCCGCTGCGATCTTCGCGCTGTTCCATTTCGCAGGCCCGTGGTTCTTCCTGGACGGACGACGATCATTCCAGCTCAACTTCGCCGCGGGTGCCGTGCTTGGGTTGAGCCTTGGCCTGCTGATCGACCGCATCCTGCAGGTGCCGCGTAAGACCACAATCCATGCCATGGCGGTGTCTGCAATTCCGGGCATGCTGATCATGGCCGCCGTTGGCTCGCATTTTGCCGTCTTCTTTCCCCGGCTCGACCCCGCCCTCGACAAGGTCTTCGGGTCGCTGATGCTCTGGTTCTACGGCTTCGCGCTCATCGGAGCCCTGTGGGTGGCGCGACGCGCATGACGGACAGGAGCGAACCTGCGGGATTGCCGTTGCACGAGCCGAGCACGTGGTTTGTCCTCGCCCTGTCGGGCGTGTTCATTCTCTTGGGACTTCTGTTCGTCTTCGCGCCGCGCTCCGGTGCAGCGCTTTTCGGAATCGCCGCGCCCGAAGGGCCGGGTCTGTCCTACGTCTCCGCCATCGGCCTGCGCGATCTCGCCTTCGGGGCCTATCTCGGCGCCCTGTCGCGCCTCGCGCCGCGCCGCGCCGTGGGCATGGTGCTCGCGCTCACGATCCTCATTCCCATTGGCGACGTCATCCTGGTTTATCTCGAACGGGGTTTCGAGAGCCCGATTCATCTCCTGCTGCATGCGGGCAGCGGCATCGTCATGGCGGCTGGCGCAATCTGGCTCCTCAGCCGAACGTCACATCACAACAAGGGAGGATTCTCATGACCAACATCGCCTTTATCGGTCTCGGCAACATGGGCGGACCCATGGCGGCCAATCTCGTCAAGGCAGGCCATGCCGTCACCGGCTTCGATCTCTCTCCGGCCTCCTGCGACCAGTCACGGAGCGATGGCGTGAGCATCGCCGGGTCGACGGTCGATGCCGTACGGGATGCGGAAGTCGTCGTTACGATGCTGCCGGCCGGCAAGCACGTGCTCTCGGTCTGGACCGACATCCTGCCTTCGGTGAAGGACGGCACCCTGCTCATCGACTGCTCCACTATCGACGTGGAGAGCGCGCGCAAGGCGCATGCGATGGCGCGCGAGCAGGGAGGCAACCTGCTGAGCCTCGATGCGCCGGTGTCGGGCGGCGTCGGCGGCGCGAAGGGCGCGACGCTCACGTTCATGGCGGGCGGCACGAAAGACGCCTTCGACCGCGCAGAGCCGATCCTGTCCAAGATGGGCAAGAAGGTCGTCCATTGCGGTGAGGCGGGAGCCGGTCAGGCGGCGAAGATCTGCAACAACATGATCCTGGGCATCTCGATGATCGGCGTGGCTGAGGCTTTCGTTCTGGGCGAGAAGCTCGGGCTGTCGCATCAGGCGCTGTTCGATGTCGCCTCCACCTCCTCGGGCCAATGCTGGTCGCTGACCACCTATTGCCCGGTCCCCGGTCCCGTCCCGGCCTCGCCTGCGAACAACAACTACAAGCCGGGCTTTGCTGCGGCGCTGATGCTCAAGGACCTGAAGCTCGCGCAGGAGGCGGCGCTCGCCTCGGGCGCCTCGACGCCCTTGGGCGCGGAGGCGGCTCAGCTCTATGCCCTGTTCAACAATGCCGGACACGAGGGCGACGACTTCTCGGGCATCATCAACTTCATCCGGGGACAGAGGGGCTGAGCGCCGATAGCAGGCCAGCTTCCTCGGAGAGCCCCACTTTCCGCGTGGCCAAGCCCGACGATGACGAGGGAGGGGCTTGATCCGGCCCGCCGATCCTGTCGCTTGATCCTCAGCGAGCAAACCTGATGCAAAGATGAGGATGTGTTGCATCGCACCTACAGCTTTCGACCCTCCCGTCCGCTAGGCTTCCCTGACCTGAACACTCAACCGCTGATTGCTTGCTCGCATGATCCGCCCTGTCTCCCAAGCGGCCAATCCGTCAGCCGATGCCGCCGCCGTACTGCGGCGCCTCGGCTTCGCGATCCTGTTCTTCGCCGTGCCTTTGGCGGCTCTGTTCACGCGGCGTGCCCTCGTGGTGATGGCACCCCTCGCGGTGATTCTCCTTGTCCTTGCCTCGGTGCTCGACGGGAGCGCTAGGAATGCCTGGGACAAGCTGACCACGCTTGCCGTCTCTCCGGGCGGAGTGGCCGGACTGGTCCTGCTGCTCTGGGCTGGGCTCTCTCTGCTCTGGACGCCCTTTCTGCCCCAGGCCTCCGAGCGGCTCCTCAACATCACGGGCATGGTTCTCATGGGATTGGGCGGCTATCTCGCCGTGCCCGAGCGCATGCGCTCGGCCAATCTCTATCTTCTGCCTATCGGCGTCGGTCTCGCGGCCCTGATCGCCATTTTCCTGGCGATCACGGGCGGCAGCCGCTTCGACCCCGGGAGCCTGAGCCTGGAGCGCGGCATGCTCATGCTCGTTCTCCTGCTCTGGCCCGCCATCGCCTGGCTTCATTCCCGCGGGCGAAACCTGGAAGCCATCGGGCTGGCGCTTGCCGTTGCCGTGTGTTCCCTCCTCACCCGTGACGGCCTGCCTCTGTACGGTTTGGCCGCGGGCGCGGTCGTCTTCGTCATCACTGCATGGAATCCGGTCTCCGGATCGCGCCTGATCGGTTTTGTCATGGCGGGCCTTCTGCTGTTCGCACCCCTTTTGCCATTTATCCTGAAGCCCTTCGCGGCCAATCTGCTCGGCGCAAACTCCCCCACGACCCTCGCGCTCGAGGTATGGCGCCAGATCATTCTTGGTGAACCGCTGCGGCTTTTGACAGGACATGGCCTGGAGACCGCCCTTCGCGGCCGCTTCTTCGGACTGATGCCGCCGAGCGCGCCGTCCACCCTGCTGTTCGAGATCTGGTATGAGCTCGGGCTGGTGGGGGCCGTAGCAGGCAGCGTTCTGCTGTATCAGGCCGTCGTCGGCGCAAAGAGCCACCGTGCCACAGTGGCGCCGGGGATCATGGCGGCGTTTGCCTGCACTTATGCCCTCGGCTGCCTCGGCATCGGCACCACGCAGGTCTGGTGGTTCACGGCGCTCGTGGTTCTGGTGCTGATCTTCGTGGCCATCGAGCGCGGGCAATTCCGCACGAAGCGCCCGAAGGCCGTTCTGCGCCGCGCAGTCTAGCGCAGCGTGCCGAGAAGGATTGACGGAAAGGCCCTGCCTCTGCTTGGCTGATGGTTTCAGGATTCTGAAACCCGAGGAACGTTCATGCCGATCATCAACCGCGTTGCCGATCTTGCCGATGAAATTACCGCTTGGCGTCGCGACTTCCACGAAAATCCGGAGCTCCTGTTCGACGTGCATCGCACGGCCGGCATCGTGGCGGAGAAGCTGAAAAGCTTCGGCTGCGACGAGGTCGTGACCGGCCTCGGACGGACAGGCGTCGTCGGCGTGATCAAGGGTCGTTCGAACGCTTCGGGCAAGGTGATCGGCCTTCGCGCCGACATGGACGCACTCCCCATCGAGGAGGCGACGAATGTTCCCCACAAGTCCAAGATGCCCGGCAAGATGCATGCCTGCGGGCATGACGGGCACACGGCGATGCTGCTCGGCGCGGCCAAATATCTCGCCGAGACGCGCAACTTCAACGGCACGGCCGTGGTGATCTTCCAGCCGGCCGAGGAAGGCGGCGGCGGCGGCAATGAAATGCTCAAGGACGGCCTTATGGAGCGTTTCGGCGTGCAGGAGGTCTACGGCATGCACAACATGCCGGGCATTCCCGTCGGCCAGTTCGCCATCCGGCCAGGTGCGATGATGGCCGCGGCCGACCGCTTCACTATCACGATCGAAGGCAAGGGCGGCCATGCGGCGCGCCCCCACGACTGCATCGATCCGGTGGTCATCTCGGCCCACGTGATCACAGCCCTGCAGACCATCGCTTCGCGCAGCGTCGATCCGCTCGACTCCGTGGTGGTCTCCGTCTGTACCGTGAAGGCGGGCGAAGCCTTCAACGTCATTCCGCAAACCGCAATGCTGCTCGGCACCGTGCGCACCCTCTCCCCTGAGGTGCGCGACCTCGCCGAGACCCGCATCCGCGCCATCGTCGAGAATGTCTGCGCCGCTTTCGGCGCCAAGGCGGAGGTCGATTACGACCGCGGCTATCCGGTGACCATGAACGATCCGGACAGGACGGAGTTCATGGCTAATGTCGCCCGCGCCGTCGCCGGCGAGAACGCGGTCGACACCACGGTGCCCCCGCTCATGGGCGCGGAGGATTTCTCCTACATGCTGGAGCAGCGCCCGGGGGCCTATATCTTCCTCGGCAACGGTGATACGGCGGGCGTCCACCACCCGGCCTACGACTTCAACGACGAGGCGAGCCCCTACGGCGTCTCGCTCTGGGCGAAGATCGTCGAAACCGGCATGCCGGCGCGATAAGAAGAGGCTGGCCTCACGTGAGGCCAGCTTCCCGGTCTGGTCGGGATTGATCGGCAGGTCCGGTCAATCCTCGCCATGCGGCAGGGTGAAGGAGAGGGTCGCGAAATAGCTCGTTTGATCGATCTCGGCATTGTCGGGCGCGCTCTTTGCATGAGAGACGCCGATCACGTTGAGGCCGTCGTTGCGCACGAAGAGCGTCACCTTTCCATCCGCATCCGTCTTGCTGCTCTGGGCATGTCCGTCGTTCACGTAGTCGACATAGAGGGGAACGCCCGCAAGAGGCTGTCCGCCTGCAAAGACCTGGACGGGAAGATCGTCTCCCATCTTCAGGCTTAGGGGATCCACGAGAGGCACGATCTCGAGATCTGTGCCCACAGGCTTGAGAGGAGCGCCGGGCTTCAGGATCGTCGTGTTGATCTTGATGGAGCGGCTCGCCGACTGCGCTCCGGTCACCTGGCTTTTGGGGCGGTTGACCGACTTCCCGTCCGGGCCTTTCGTCCAAATTCCGTTGTCGAAGATCACAGTCAGAGCCATCGCCTCCGGTGCGGGCTCGACCAAGGCGTTTTTTGCCTGATGCAGGATCTTGCTGTCCCTCGTCTCACCCGATGCCAAGTGCGACACGGCGCTCTTGACCCTTTCCGGCTTGTAGGCCTCGTCTCCGGCGCCATGTCCATAGACGACGGCGAGGTCCCCGTGGCGTTGGGCCGTCCAGATCCCGTGGGCTTGGGCAGCGGTTGCCAAGGCCCCGGCAGCAGCAATGGCAAGCGATAGTCGGCGCAGCATCGGTCATCTCCTCATGTTCAAGACCTACGTATAGTATACTATACGTAGGTCTGTCATGCGGCAAGTCCGAATAGAATGAATGAGATAAGCCTCATTATTGCAATGATTTACAACGGGAACAGCCCTCGACATCCATGCAGGAACACAGGATTCTTTGAACCCTGTGAGTATCATGCCGCAGGTCAGAGGCGAGGAGGGCTCAATCCTTGTTCGAGCAGGCGAGCATGCCCTCGAGATCGATATAGTGCCCGGCACGGTCACGCTTGGCGGCCAAGTAGCTGACATTCTCCGCCGTGGGGCGGCCCAGCACGCGGTGGTCGGAGATCACCTCGAGCCCGGCCCTCGTAAGAGCCGCAATCTTCTCGGGGTTGTTGGTCATGAGACGGACCTTGTCGACGCCGAGTTCCTTGAGCATCACGGCGGCGAAATCGAAGCGGCGCTGGTCGGCCTCGAAGCCCAGCACCTCGTCGGCATCGTAGGTGTCGTACCCTTGAGACTGAAGCTTGTAGGCGCGGATCTTGTTGGCGATGCCGTTCCCGCGCCCCTCCTGGTCAAGATAGAGCAGGATTCCTCCCTCGCTCTGGGCCATGAAACGCACGGTCTCGCGCAGCTGGTCGCCGCAATCACATTTGAGACTGCCGAAGAGATCGCCCGTGAGACAGGCCGAATGCAGCCGCACGGCGACGGGTTTCGAGAAATCCGGCTTGCCGACGATGATCGCCACCTGATCGCGCAGGCCCTCGCCGCCGCGGAACACAACGAATTCGCTCGTGGGCGCCCCTTCCAGCGGCACAGGAGCCCGGCTCACGATCTTCAGCTCCGCCGCCCTGGCGCGGCGATAGCTGCGAATCGCTTCCCCCGACACGCGCACGAGCGACGGTGCAATCTCGATCCCCTTCCCCAACGGCACGACGACGACCGCCGGCAGGACGAGGGACAGGCGGGCCAGTTCCAGCGCCTCATCGTCCATCTCGTCGGCGGGGCGAACCGGTGCGTCGATACGACCGTCAACCTTGAGGGCCAGGGTTTCCACCCGGCTCCGGTCCACCACTGGCAGGGCCACCCGGCCCGGCCCCTCCCGCTCGAGGCCGAGGCGGCGCAGCCGTGCCGCCGGCAGGACGAGATGAGCGTAGCCGCCCGCAATGGCTTCGATCTCGGCGCTCAAGGCCTCATCCAGGTGCTCGACCCCGACCACGAGGGCATTGCCCTCAGCCCCGTCGATCACCACGGGACGGGCGCTGCGAAACTCCATGATCGCCCGCTCGACCGAGGTCGTGGCGGGATTATCGGACAGGCTCAGGGTCAGGCGCATGATCGAAAACTCGAGAAAGACGGCCTCTAATCTGGCAGGTAGGGGGACATTTAAGGCCAGACGGCCTCTGAAGCCACGCTTCAGGATGTTGTTCACCCTATCACAGGCGCCCCCCGATCCCTAATCCCATAGATGCGATGGCAGCCATGCTTCATCAACAGGCTCGCCTGCAAAGGTCTCCTGGCTCGACGGCATAGTCGGGGCGCGCTATCTCTGGCCCGTCCCTCCCCTCCAGCTTCCGTAAAGACATTCGACGATGCTCCCATTCCTGTCCCGGCTCATCGGCCTCGGTTTCCTCGGCTTCGCCTCCACGGCGGGTGCCGCCACCCTCGACGGGCTGGCCGTCACCGTGACGAATACCAGCGAGCCGGTGCTCTGCGCCGAAAAGGACAATGTGGCGATCAACTTCGCGTCGCCGGAGGTGAAGCATTTCCAGATCGAGGCCGTGCATCCGGCCTATATGGGCTCCCTGCGCCAGGACCGCTGGGAGCCGGATTGGACCGCCTGCGAGGACATTTCCGAGGAGACCTCGGCCAAGCCGCACCCCACCATGGCGACACTCTACGAGGACGCCAATCTCCGCATCATGGGCCTGTCCTTCACGGAGTTCTGGCGCCCGAGCGACGTCACCGTGACCATCGGCGACAAGGTCACACCCAAGATCCATCTTCTTCAGCTGCTCAAGAAGCGGGGCGACAAGGCGGTGGAAGTGCTGGTGATCTATCCGGGAGACGGCTATTGGCGCATCAAGCCGCTCCCGCCGGAGCATCTCGACTGGACCTCCTACGGCTCCTCCTTTCTCGTCGGTCCGGTGGAGTTCGACCAGCGCCCCGTGGTAAACCTGAAGGATGTCGCTTTCGACCCCCGAACCATGACTTTCACGCTCACCCTGGCGAAGGGCGGCAAGGCCAGTGTCGCGATCAAGGCGCTCAACGAGGAGCGCATGACCCTGGACGTATCCTTCGATCAGGGCGTCTCCGGCCTGCCCTTCGCAGGCCTTCGCTCCATGTACGTGACCGAGTTCAACGCCGATGTGGCGCGCATCGCCGTCCGGGAGGCCGGGGCCCGCTCCTGGCGCGAGGAGCCGATCATGAACTTCCGGGATGCCAAGGTGACCGACGCCTGGATGGGCCGCCTCGTGCCCTCGCGCCACAACACCAGCGCGCCCGACATGATGTTCAACCGTTTCCGCGCGGCGCCGGCTCCTTGACGCCGGACCGCGTGTTGAGCGCGGATAGGACACGGCCGTCGATCAGGATGAGGCCTGCGCCAATCAGAGCCATTCCGGCCACATGCCGCATGGCCAAGGTCTCGCCGAGGACGAGCACCCCGAGCAGGATGGCGCTGACCGGGATGAGGAAGGTCACGAGGCCCACATTGGTGGCGCCCGCCCGCGCGAGCAGGCGGAAGAAGATCAGGTAGGCGAAGGCGGTCGAGACGAGACCCAGGGCTGCCAGGGACAGGATGGCCCCGGTGCTCGGCATCGCCAAGGTCCAGGGCCGATCGACGATCAGAGCGGTGGGCAGAAGAATCGCGCTCGAGACCGTGACCTGCCCGGCTGCCGTCGCGAGGGGCGGAATGCCCATGGTCTTGAAGCGCCGTCCGAACACGCCGGAAAAGCCGTAGGACAGAGCCGCCCCCAGGATCGCCAGCTGCGCCAGGATGCTTGCATCCAGCGACGCGAAGGCCGCAGTCCCGATCATCACCGCAACGCCGACAAAGCCCACGATCACACCGGCGAGCCGCTGTCCGGTCAGGCGCTCGTCGACCGTCAGATAATGCGCCACGATCACCGTGAAGAGCGGCGTGGTCGCATTGAGGATGGACGCCAGTCCGCTGGCGATATGGCTCTGCCCCCAGACGATCAGGGTGAAGGGAACGACGTTGTTGAGGATCGACATGCCGAGGAAGGCTGCCCACACCTGGCGGGTGCGCGGGAGATCCACTCCCATGAGCTTCAAGATGAGAAGCAGCGCCGAGGCCGCCGTCACCACCCGCAGCGCCACGATGGTCAGGGGCGGCAGCTCCCGGACCGCCACGCCCACGAACAGGAAGGAGCCGCCCCAGACGATCGAGAGAACGGCCAGCAGCGCCCAATCGGACGCGGTCATGGTTTTTTGAACAGAGGCTTGCATCATAATAAGGTCGGTTCCGGAGCTTCGGGACCGACATGACACAAAGCGGATCTTTTCACGACCCGTTTTCTGCGGTCAGGAGAGGTCGTACCATTCTCCCTTGCTTCGGCACGCGAGCATCTCACCGGTCCGCGTGGCCCGGCCCCTCCGCAATTCTCGCCGGACGAGGCGGCAATCAAGCTCGCCGAATGCTTTCCTGTTCATCGATTTCAGACTCACCCTGCCGGAAGCGCCGGTCGAGAGATTTTGCCATGTGGCGCTGGTTGCGCCGGAACCGTCGAGGATGGACAGAATCGCCCGAGCTTCTGCCGGGCGATCCGCATCCGGAACGAGCTGCTCGGCAGCCCGCTGAGCCTCCGCCTTTGCGATGTCGGCGCTCGCCTGCGCTCTCGCACCGGCCATTTGACCCGCCGTCATGCCCATCGCGGCACCTTGCATGACGAGTGAAGGGGCCGCACCCACCATGCCTATGCCGCCGGTCAGAGCCCCGTCGATGGCTGCGCCGCCGACGGTCCGTGCGATGCCGGCCGCCTGCCTGGCCGTAACCAAGCCTGCCTGACGATCGAATCCGCTCAGATAGTTCGGACGGGCAGTATTGCCGGCGGCCACGTCGGAGAGACGTGATGCGAACTGGCTGAAATCGATGCTCTGCGGATCGGGGTCCAGCTGGGGTTGCGCGCTCTGGGCAAGGCTGACGGCCGTTCCGGACAACCCTGTCGGATCCAGACCCGTCGCGGCTTCGAGAGCAACCGATCCGGCGCCGGTCTGATTGCAGGCGGCCAGGACGACCAGCATCGCAAGAGCGCCTGCCCCGGTTACGATCTTGATCATGACTGCCCCTCCGCTAACGTTACGACATAATATCACCATAACATCATGGAAAATGAAACGACAACCCGGAATGGGTCCGGACGATCCACAGGGAAGATCGAGGGAGCGTCAAGGTTTGGTTTACGATGATGGACAATGCCCGGCCGCCTTTACCTCTCCTTCACAGCTTTGAAGCGAACCTCTCGCCCACCAACAGTCTCCCGTGTAACGCCCCGCCATGACCCCGCCGCTCACCCGTGAACCGTCCTACAGTGACCGCCATCAGGCGGTGCGGTCGAGCTTCTGCGTGCTGCCGCACGATCCCCGTCCGGCGCGGAATGCCAGCTTCATCTTTGGACGCTCGGACTCGCGTTATCGCCCTCTGCTCAATCAGGAGGAACGCGATCGTCTGCACATTTGGGCCATGATCGTCGCACTCTCGTCTTCGGTGGCGGGCACCACCCTGCTCCTCACGGCCATTTTCCGCTGACAGGATTACTGTAGCGGCCAGACCAGCATGATCAGCGGCACGCCGATCACCACCACCAGGATCGACAGCGGCAGTCCAAGCCGCCAATAATCGCCGAATCGGTAACCGCCCGGCCCCATGACCAGGGTGTTGCACTGATGGCCGATGGGGGTGAGGAAATCGCAGGCCGCCCCGATCGCCACCGCCATGAGGAAGGCATCCGGCCTGAAGCCGAGCTGGGTGGCGAAGCTCGCCGCAATCGGCGCCATCACCAGCACGGTGGCCGCATTGTTGAGGAACGGCGTCACCGCCATGGCGGCCACCATGATGAGCACGAGCGCCCCGGTCGGCGGCAGCATGTTGGCGACCGTCGAAAGCCATCCGGCGATCAAGTCCGTGCCGCCGGTCGTTCGGATCGATTCGCTGACGGGGATCAGCGCGCCGAGCATGACAATGATCGGCCATTCGATGGTCTCATAGGCCTCGCGCAGGGTCAGTGACCCGAACAGGACGAGGAGGACGCCTGCTCCGAAGAAGGCGATGGCCACGGGGAGGATGTTGAAGGCGACCAGCACCATGGTGACGGCGAGGATTGCGGCGGGCACGAGGCTCCGGCGCGCACTGCCGAGCCGGATCTCTCGCTCCGCCAAGGGGAGGCAGCCGAGATCGCGCAGGGTATCGGGAAGCCGCTTGAGATTGCCCTGCAGAACGATCACGTCGCCGGACCGCAGGGTGATGGTCCGCAGCCGCTCCTTGAATCGTACGCCGCTGCGGCTCACCGCGATGAGATTGACCCCGAAACGTTCGTAAAGGCCGATGCGCTCCGCCGAGAGACCCATGAGCACGGAATTGGGGCCGACAACCGCTTCGATGGCGCCGATCTCGTCCGTCGCTTCGTCCATTTCCGGCTGCCGGTGTTCGCGGCTGAGTCTGAGGCCGGCCCGTGCGACGGCGCTCTCAAGCGCATCCGACTCGCCCTCAAGCATCAGCACATCGTTCTCACGGATCGTCGCATCGGGCAGCGGGCTGGAACTGCGCGTTTCGTTTCGGATGATGGCCGCGACCTTGACTTCGCCATTGGCGAGCTTGTGCAGGTCCGCCACTGTCTGGCCGATCACGTCGGACTCCGGCGTGACACGCGCCTCGGTGACGTAATCCGTGATGTTGAGCGCTGCATCGAGGGACGCCGCCCCTTTGCGCCCCTGCGGCAGCAGGCGATACCCGAAGGCCAGGAAGACGACTCCAGCCAACGCAATGCCGAGACCGACCGGCGTGAAGTCGAACATGCCGAAGGGCTCACCCAGAAGCTCCTCCCTGACCCGCGACACGATGATGTTGGGCGAGGTGCCGACCAGGGTGACGATGCCGCCGAGAAGGGAGCCAAAGGCCATCGGCATGAGAAAGCTCGAAGGTGGCGTGTTCGTACGCCGAGCGATCTGGAAGGCGACCGGGATCATCATCGCCAGTGCGCCGATATTCTTCACGAAGGCCGAGAGGACCGTCACCACGCCGACCAGAACGATGACTTGGATCTGCGTGGTGCGCAGATAGGGCCCGACCCTGTTCAGCCCGGCCTCAAGGATGCCCGACTTGGCCACGGCTGCGCTCACCAGGAGGGCGCTCGCCACGATGATGACGATATCGTCGCTGAACCCCTCAAAGGCCTTGTCGGCGGGAACGATGCCGACGAGCACGGCCACGAGCAGCGACAGGACCGCCACGAGATCGTAGCGGAAACGGCCCCAGACGAAGAGCGCCATCATCCCGGCGACGATGGCGAAGGAGAGCATTTGTTGGTGGGTCATGCAAAGCGCGAAGGAGAGGAACTTTCATCCTAACGCTTCACGCTCCCATTGGTGCCTTATTGACCGAGAACCAGTGCCCAATAGCGGCCATAACGATTGTTCGCATCCGCGCGGGCGAGCCCGATCCGGCGGGCCTGGGGCATCAGAAGGTTGCTGTTGTGACCGGGGGAAGCCTTCCAGCGCCCGATGGCTCCATCGACCGAATCCGAACCGGCGGAAAGGTTCTCGGCGGAATAGCCCATGATGCCGTAATCATCCATGCGGCTGGCGAAGCTGCCATGGCTGAGACGGCCTGCGGCCGCGACCGCACGGGCTTGATGCTCGGCAGCCTTGTTGAGCCGGGAATCGACCGTTACCGGACTCAGGCCCTTCGAGACCCGGTAAGCCGAGATCAGCCGAGCCGCCTCGGTGGCATCGCTCGTGGAACTCGCCAGGACGGCATCCTTGGGGGTGAGAGCCAGATCGCCCGCGCAGCCGGCCAGTCCCAGGGCGACGAAGCCCGAGATGAAAAGAGCACGCATCGAAAATCCCCTTCGGGCGGCGTTCATGCGCCGCTCCCCTTGCAAAAACAGCCTGTGGCGTTCATGTGCAAAAGCCATGAGCCCGACGACGCTGAATGCCATGTCGAAGCGCAAGGGTCCAGATTCCACCCTCTCCCGCGTCAGCTGACCGCATGCCCTCGCCCCCCTCTTCTCCCGAAGTCGCCGTTATCGGTGGCGGCCCCGCCGGCCTGATCGCCGCGGAGGCGCTTGGGCGCGCAGGCCTCGCCGTCACGGTCTACGATCAGATGCCGTCCGTTGGCCGCAAGCTGCTCATGGCAGGACGGGGCGGTCTGAACCTGACCCATTCGGAGAACGTCGAGCGCTTCGTCACCCGTTACTCCGAGGCTCAGCCGCAATTGCAGCCCTTGATCCAGGCCTTCCGCCCGGAGGATCTGCGGGCCTGGTGCGAGGGCCTGGGACAGGAGACCTTCGTGGGCTCCAGCGGGCGCGTCTTCCCAAGGGCCTTCAAGGCCTCTCCCCTTCTTCGCGCCTGGCTCTCACGGCTCGAGCAGCTCGGCGTCCACTTCGCCCTGCGTCATCGCTGGCAGGGCTGGGACCAGGACGGCCATCTGGTCTTCACCGCAGCGTCGGACCAGCCGGTGCGGGTCAGGCCCGCTGCCACGATCCTGGCGCTGGGCGGCGCGAGCTGGCCCCGGCTCGGCTCCGACGGGAGCTGGGTCGAGTTCCTGTCGCAGCACGGTATCGCGATATCACCCCTGCGCCCGGCCAATATGGGCTTCACCCTCGCCTGGTCCGACCTCATGCGGAGCCGCTTCGAGGGCGAGCCCTTGAAGCGAATCGCCCTGAGTTTCGAAGAGATGACCGTAAGGGGCGAGGCCGTCGTCACGGCGGACGGAATCGAGGGCGGCGCGGTCTATGCGCTCTCGGGCCGGCTCCGCGATGCCATCGAGCGGATGGGCCACGCTACGCTGCGCCTCGATCTCAGGCCTGATCTTTCCGAGGATGCCCTAGCAAAGCGCCTGAGCGCCCCGCGAAAGGGCCAGTCCGCCTCCACCTTCCTGCGCAAGAGCGCCGGTCTCATCCCGATCGGGATCGCGCTGCTCCGGGAGGCCTCGCCTTCGCTTCCGTCCGAGCCCGATGCCTTGGCACGCCTGATCAAGGCGGTGCCCCTGACCTTGACCGGAACGAAGTCCCTCGACCGGGCGATCTCCAGCGCGGGCGGCATTCCCTTCGGTGAAGTCGACGATCATCTGATGCTGCGCCGGATGCCGGGTGTCTTCGTGGCCGGCGAGATGCTGGACTGGGAGGCGCCCACCGGCGGCTACCTGCTCCAGGCTACCTTCGCCACGGGTATTGCGGCTGCACGAGGGGTGCTGGCCCGGCTGGGGATTCCCGATGCCGCATTGACGGAACGCCTCTCCTCGGCCACAGGGCAGACGTGATCGATCCCGCCAAGATTCTCCACGACGTGTTCGGCTTCCCCTCCTTCCGCGAAGGACAGGAGGAAATCGTGCGCGCGGTCCTGGCCGGCGAGGACGTTTTGGCCATCATGCCGACCGGCGCGGGCAAGTCCCTCTGCTACCAGTTGCCGACCCTGGCCCGCGAGGGCCTGACCCTCGTGGTCTCGCCGCTCATCGCCCTCATGCGCGATCAGGTGGCGGCATTGCGCCATTTCGGCATCGAAGCCGGCAGCCTCAACTCCGCCAACGACCCGGCCGAGAACCGCCGCGTCGTCGATGCTGTGCGGGACGGCCGCATGCGCATCCTCTATGCCTCGCCGGAGCGGCTGGCGAATACCGGCACCACCGAATGGCTCGGCCGGGCCGGGGTCAACCTGCTCGCCATCGACGAGGCGCATTGCGTCTCGCAATGGGGCCATGACTTCCGGCCTGAATACGCCATGCTCGGCGAGGTGCGCCAGCGACTGGGGAACGTGCAGACCATCGCGCTCACCGCGACGGCCGACGTGGCGACGCGCGGCGACATCATGCATCGCCTGTTCGAGGAGGAGCCGCGCCTCTTCATCCACGGCTTCGACCGGCCGAACCTGCGTCTTGCCATGCAGGCGAAGGAGCATTCCAGGCGCCAGCTCTTCTCCTTCCTCGACAAGCACCGGCACGAGAGCGGCATCGTCTATTGTTCGTCACGCGACGCCACGGAGAAGCTGGCCGACTCCTTGAGCCAAGCCGGCTATCGAGCCCTGCCCTATCACGCCGGCATGCCTCAGGCAGACCGCGCCAAGAACCAGGACATCTTCCTGCAGGAGGACGGCGTCGTGATGGTGGCGACCGTCGCCTTCGGCATGGGCATCGACAAGCCCGACGTGCGCTTCGTCGCCCATGCGGCCCTGCCGAAATCCATCGAGGCCTATTATCAGGAGATCGGCCGCGCGGGCCGCGACGGTGCCCCGGCCGATACTCTCACCCTCTACGGCCTCGACGACATGCGCCTGCGCCGCCTGCAGATCGAGGAGAGCGACGCGGCGGACGAGCAAAAGCGTGTCGAGCGCCAGCGGCTCAATGCGCTGGTCGCCCTGTGCGAAGCGCCGCGCTGCCGCCGACAGACGCTGCTCGCCTATTTCGGCGAGAGCACGGAGCCTTGCGGGAACTGCGACCTTTGCATCGACGGCGTGATGTCCTTCGACGGCACCATCGAGGCGCAAAAGATCCTCTCCGCCATCGTGCGCACCGGCGAGCGCTTCGGCACCGAGCATCTCATCAGCATTCTCATCGGTGAGGAAACCGATTCGATCCGTCGCTTCGGCCACGACAAGCTCAAGACCTTCGGGGTCGGCAACGACCGTTCGAAGACGGAATGGCGCTCGCTCCTGCGGCAGATCTATGCGGCCGGCCTGATTGGGCTCGAGCTCGCCGAATACGGACGCTGGACGCTCACCGACAAAGGCGTAGCCGTCCTCAAGGGCCAGGAGCGCATCGAGCTGCGCTCCGACGTGCTGATGAAGCCCGCCGAGCGCCGCCGCAGGCGCTCCCGGATGGAGGCGGAATCCGTAGTGCCGTCCGACGATCCGCTGCTCCTCGATCTGAAAGGTCTGCGCACGCGGCTCGCCAAGGAAGAGGGCGTGCCGGCCTACGTGATCTTTTCCGACCGCAGCCTGATCGACATGGCCGCCAAGCGGCCGACGACCGTGCGCGCCTTCGGCGAGATCCATGGAGTGGGGCAAGCCAAGCTTGACCGCTATGCGGAGGCTTTTCTGCAAGTCCTAAAGGCGCACGCGGCCTGATCGGGATCTCAACGGCCGAGATAGGCCTCGAGATCCCGCAGGTGATGGTGCCAGCCGGCCGCATGCTGCTCGATCAGCCGCTGCCTCCTGTCGGCCGGAAGCGCCGACCAGCCGCGATGCTCCAGGCGAAGGAGCGTCTTGGTCTCGGCCACGGGATCTAGAACCATGGAGACCTGAGTGGGTTGAGGCCAATCCTCGTCGGCCCAGGACAGTTCGAGGAATTCCGGCGGCTCGAACCGGCTCACGGTTCCGGTGGTGACCACCTTTCGTCCGGTTTCGTCGGTCCATTCTTCGCGAAAGCCTCCGCCGGCTTTCGCATCCAGGCTCACGTGGCGGCCCCACCAGGACGCGATCGCCTCCGGCGCGGTCAGCGCCGCCCAGATCTCCTGTGGTGCTTGCCTGATGTCGTATTCGATGACGATCCGATCCGCTGTTGTCCCGACTTTCATGGTCGAACCTCCTCAAGCGGCTTGTCTGCCCCCGTTCGATGCGACGTCCATCCAGGCGCCGGAATGCGAACTTCTCGCGATCGCGTCCACAACCCGCTCGATGCGAATCCCTTCCTCGAACGTGATCAGATGCGCGGCATCGCCGGCAATGCGGCGGATCAGTTCCCGGCACTCGACGATCTTCAGATCGTTGAATCCGAGCCCATGCCCCGGCGCGGGAATGAATTTATCATAAGGCGGGTGATGCGGGGAGGTCAGGATGGTGCGAAAGCCCTGTGTCTCCTTCGCACCGTCGACGGTATAAAGCTGCAGTTCGTTCATGCGCTCCTGATCGTAAACGATGGTGCCCTTCGAGCCGAAAAGCTGCACGAAGATGCGCCCCTTGCGACCCCAGGCGGAGCGATTGAGGGCGATCACGCCCGATGCGCCATTGTCGAGCTCGATCAACGTCGTGGCAATATCGTAGGTCTCAACAGCCCTGCGGCCGCCACCCTTCACTGGACGATCCACGTAAGGCTTCGCCATATGCCCGCAGACACGGCGCACACCCCCGAACAGGACCCATATCAGGCTTAAGCCATGGACACCGAAATCGTCGAGCGCGCCATGGCCGGAACTCGCCTCGCTCTTCCAGTAGAAGAGCTCCTCGGGATCCGCCATGAAATCCTCGTCCATCTCCAGGCGCACATGGTTGACCTCGCCGATCCGGCCCTCGTCGATGAGGCGGCGGATCAGGCGGACGATGGGGTTCTGGATGTAGTTGTAGCCGAGTGCGGCGACCTTCCCTGACTCGCGGGCGGCTGCCAGCATCCGCTCCGCATCGTCCAGACGCGTCGCCATCGGCTTCTCGCACCAGACGTGCTTGCCCGACTCCAGCGCCGCAATCGCCATCTCAGGATGGAAGGCATTGGGCGTGGTGATGGACACCACATCGACAGCAGGATCCGCGACGAGGGAGCGCCAATCGCCCGTGGCGCGCGCAAAGCCGAGTTCGCGTGCCTTCCGTTCGGCGAGGTCCTGAGAGGCTTCCGCCAAGACTGCCAGGCGCGGGCGCTGGACATCGCCGAAGACGGCCGCAACGGCGTTCCAGGCCAACGCATGGCATTTGCCCATATAGCCGGTGCCGATGAGACCGATGCCGAGTGCCGTCATGCGTTACCTCTCGCCAATTCCTGTTACAGCCCGGCACCCTCATCCGGAGGGTGCTTCCAGTGCGCGCCCGATTCTCCTTCGAGATGCCGCCCTGCGGCTCCTCGGGATGAGGGCGGACTGTGAAGCTCACACCATCCCGCCGAGCTCTTCCGAGACCGCCTGCAATTCCTTGCCGCCGGCCATGAGGTTCTGCAGCTCGTCGATCTGGATCTCGGATTTTTTGTACGTGCCAAGCGTCTTGCCGCGGTTGAGTACGGTGAATCGATCACCTACCGCATAGGCGTGGCGCACGTTGTGGGTGATGAAGATCACGCCGAGGCCCTTTTGTCGAACCTGATGGATGTATTTGAGCACCATGGAGGTTTGCGCCACGCCGAGCGCCGAGGTCGGCTCGTCGAGGATCAGCACCTTGGCGCCGAAATAGACCGCCCGCGCAATCGCAACGCATTGACGCTCGCCGCCGGAAAGCGTGCCGACGGCCTGATGAGGATCGCGCACGTCGATGCCGATCTTGCGCATCTCCTCCCGCGTAACCTCGTCGCAATGGTCGAAATCCACGTTGCGGAAAGGCCAGATCCCCTTCACCGGCTCGCGGCCCATGAAGAAGTTGCGCGTGACCGACATGAGCGGGATCATGGCCAGATCCTGGTAGACCGTCGCGATGCCCGCATCGAGCGCATCGCGCGGGCTGGCGAAGGTGACCGGCTGGCCGTCGACGAAAAACTCGCCGGAGGTCGGCTTATGTACGCCCGCGAGCGTCTTGATCAGCGTCGACTTGCCCGCACCGTTGTCGCCGAGCAGGCACATGACCTCGCCGCGATGAACCGTGAGCGATACCCCCGAGAGGGCGATTACCGAGCCGAAATGCTTGACGAGATTGCGGATGTCGATGAGCGGAACGTTCGCGTCCATCAGCGTTCTCCCGTCACTTTGCGTCGGATGAAGTTGTTGAACAGCACCGCGAGAAGGAGCATGGCGCCGAGGAAGACCTGGAACCAGTCGGAATCGAACCTGGTATAGGTGAGGCCGATGGACACCATGCCAAAGATGATAGCGCCGAAGAAGGCCCCGATGGCCGAGCCGTATCCTCCGGTGAGCAGGCAGCCGCCGATTACGGCCGCGATGATGGCTTCGAACTCCTTCTGGAAGCCGCGCCGCGCATCGGTCGAGCCCGCATCGAGGACTGTGAGAATGGCCACGAGCGCGGCCGCGCAGGCGGTGAGCATGAAGAGCCCGGTTTTCACCCGGTCCACCGGCACGCCCGAATTGCGCGCGGCATTGGCGTCGCCGCCCGCCGCAAAGATCCAGTTGCCCGCCCGCGTGCGCAGGAGAAGCCAGGTAGCGACGAGCGCAAAGCCGGCGAACCAGACAATGGAGACGGGAACGCCCGTCACGGTCGGCGTGCCGTTCGGGAACTTGGCGATGATGTCCTGCGCTGCGAGCCACGAGAACACGCCTTCGAAGGCAACGCCCGAGAAAAGCTCGCGGATGAGACCCTCGCCTGCCTGATCGCCGATGCCGCGCATCTGGGTCGATCCGCCGGTCGCCCATTTCAACCCGACGAGCGAGAGACCGCGCAGGATGAACAGGAAGGCCAGTGTGACGATGAAGGACGGAAGCCGCGTGCGGATCACCATCTGGCCATTCAGGCCGCCGAGCACGGCCGCCACGACAAAGGTCGCCGCGATGGCGAGCAGGAGCGGCCATCCGCTGAGCGTGATGAAGGCGCCGAAGACGAGGCCGGTGAAGGCCACCATGGAGCCGATGGAGAGATCGAACTCGCCGCCGATCATCAGAAGGGCTGCCGCGATGGCGAGAATGCCGAGCTGGGCCGCGGGCGAGAGGATGTTCATGATGCCGGCCAGCGTGAACATGGACGCGTCGGCAGTGGAGAGAAAGAAGATCGCGACCAGGACGAGCCCGGCCAGGGCGCCGAGCTCGGGGCGCCGCATGATCTTCGTGAGGAGGGAAACCTCCCGCAGACGCTCGTCCTGAATCCTCTCGACGGCTGTCGCCGGTGCGAGATTGGCGGTCGGCTGAGTGGTATTGACCATGAGCGCCTCCCCGAATGAGTCCAAGAAACAGAGGAGCCCGCAACCGACATCGCCGCGGGCTCTAAAGAGGTGTTTTAGCGAATGCCCTTGGCGGACAGATCGATCACCTGGCTGGCCTTTTCCTTCGTGATCAGGTTCGGGCCGGAGGGCACGTTGCCGCCGGGCATGAGGCCGTACTTGGCGTAATTGGCCAGGAACACCACCGGCAGGTAGCCCTGGAGGTATTGCTGCTGGTCAATGGCGAAGACCGCCTCGCCGTTGGCCACCGACTTGAGGAAGCCGGCCGACATGTCGAACGTGGCGACGCGGATGGCGCCCGTCTTTCCGGCCTCTTTCACGGCCGCAACCGACGGCTCACCGGCCGTACCGGCACCGAGCGCCAGGATCGTGTCGATCGAGGCATCGGCGGCGACCGCAGCCTTCACCTTAGCGCGCACATCCGCCGGGTCGTTCGTGACGGGGAGCACCGTCACCTTGCCACCGAAGCCTTCCGTGAAACCCTTGCAGCGCAGATCAAGCGATACGTTGCCGACCTCCTGGTTCACGCACAGCCCAACCTTGCCGCCCATTTCCTTGAGCTTTGCGCCAGCGATGCGTCCGGCCTCGATCTCGTCCTGACCCACATGCAGATGCGCGCCGAGCTTCTTCGACACATCTGAGCCTGAGTTCATGGAGATCACCGGAATGCCGGCGGCGACCGCCTTCTGGATCGACGGGCCGAGCGCAGATGCGTCGGGGATCGAGACGATCAGGCCGGCCGGCTTCTGGTTCACGGCTGCGTCGATCAGTTGCGCCATGGCGACCATGTCGAAGGTCTCAGGCGCCCGATAATCGACCTGGACCTTCATGTCCTGGCCGCCTGCCGACACGCCGTTCTTCACCACCGACCAAAACGGATCGTTCGCCTGGCCATGGCTGACGACGATGATGCGGGAATTCTGCTGTGCCGCGGCCGGGGCGGCGGCGGCGAGGGCCAGAGCTGCTGCGGCAGCCAGACCGGTAAAGATGGATTTCATGCTCTTCCTCCCAGATGGTTCTCACACGAGCACCGCAGCGCCTGTGCACTGCGGCGAACGCCGCGGCCGTGCCGCTTGCTTTGCGGGGCAGAGAGAAAACAAATGAGCTGAAGGGCGAATCACCGTCCGTACAGCGTTCCCTCTGCCGATCCGATCGTCCGCCGGAACGGAACGTCAGAACCTTTTTGTTTGTATATTGGAATTTTTATTCCATTTTTGTAGGATCGGTGTCAAGGCCGATCTGGCGTCTTGAGGCCTGCAATGGAAACCGAGGACAGCATGGGCAGCGCGGAAGCGATGGTGACGGAGGCCCCGGACGATTACGACGGCCTTCGCATGCTCCTGCTCAGCCGCCGCGACTCGATGCCCAAGCGCCTGAAACAGCTTGCCGCCTTCGCTCTCGAGCATCCCGAGGATGTGGCCTTCGGAACAGTGGCAGGCATTGCCGAGCACGCCGGTGTGCAGCCCTCCACGCTGGTGCGGTTCGCCAAGAGTCTCGGCTACGACGGCTTCTCCCATCTTCAGCAGATCTTCCGCGATCGTCTGCGGGAGCGGTTTCCGGATTACCGGGAGCGGCTTCGTGGCCTGCGCGACGCCGAGGGGCATCATGTTCATGCGGTGTCTCTGCTCGAAGGCTTTACCAATGCCGCAGCCGTTTCCTTGGAGCGGATGCGGGCTTCGGTGCGCCCCGAGGAACTGTCCCGCGCCATCGAGACGCTTGCCAAGGCGGATACCGTCTATCTCCTGGGCGCCCGGCGGGTGTTCCCGGTCATCGCCTATTGCGCCTATGCTTTCGGAAAGCTTGGTATACGGGCTATCCTCATCGATCATGTCGGTCAGCTCGGCCCCGAGCAGCTTGCCATCGCCACCAAGCGCGACGCGGTCCTTGCGATCAGCTTCACGCCCTATGCACCCGTCACGGCCGACCTCGCGGCGGCTGCCGCGCAGCGCGACGTGCCGGTGGTCGCGATTACAGATTCGGCCTTCAGCCCACTGGTGACGAATGCCGATGTCTGGCTCGAAGTCGCGGAGGCCGATTTCGGCGCGTTCCGGTCGCTCTCCGCGTCCTTTGCCCTTGCCATGGCGCTTGCCGTCGGTACGGCGGAAAAGCGGGCGGAGGGCTGAAAGGAGTCCGACGCCCTCTAGCAGATGAAAAAGGGCGCTGCCGCGCCCTTTTTGCTTACAGCCGCACCGGCTTCCCACTCTGAGCCGACTCCGTCGCGGCATCCGCAAGACGCTGCGCCATGAGCCCGTCCCGTCCGGTCGGATTGCACGGCTTGCCGTCCCGGATGGCGTTCAGGAACGTGGTGAGCTCGTCGCGATAGGCCTCGGCATAGCGCTCCAGGAAAAAGTCCTGCACCGGGTCGGCGGTGATGCCCGAGGCGTTGGCGACCTCCACGGTCGTGCGATGGATGTTGCCGGCGCGGATCATTCCCTTGGAGCCGTGGACTTCGATCCGCTGGTCATAGCCATAGGTGGCGCGACGGGAATTGGAGATCTGGACGATCTTGCCTCTGGCGGTCTTGAGCATGACGGCAGCGGTGTCGACGTCGCCCGCCTGACCGATCGCAGGATCGACGAGAGAGGACCCTACCGCATGCACCTCCACCGGTTCGTCGCCGAGAAGCAGGAAACGGGCCATGTCGAGATCGTGGATCATCATGTCCCGGAACAGGCCGCCGGAGGTGGCGATGTAGCTCACCGGAGGCGGGCCGGGATCGCGGGAGAGGATCGTCACGAGCTCCACTTCTCCTACCTCGCCATCGGCGAGGCGGCGGCGCAGGGATGCGAAGTTGGGATCGAAGCGGCGGTTGAACCCGATCATCAGCGGCGTGCCGGCCTTTTCCACCGTAGCGAGGCAGGCTTCGATGCGCTCGCTCGACAGATCGACCGGTTTCTCGCAGAACACGGCCTTGCCGGCGCGCGCGCCGCGCTCGATCAGGTCGGCATGGGTCGTGGTCGGCGTGCAGACGAGGATGGCATCCACGTCCGAACGCTCGACGATCTCTTCTAGCGGCGCGACCTCAGCGCCCGTCGCGGCCGCCAGCTCCTGTGCGGAGGGAGCGTGCGGATCGGCCACCGCCACGAGCCTAGCATCGGGATGGCCGGCGGCGTTGCGTCCGTGAATCCGGCCAATGCGGCCAGCCCCCAAAACAGCGATTTTGATCATGTTTCCCTCGATCCTTTGCCGGCTCACGGCAGATTTGGAATTGATATTCCAGTATAAGATGCTAATAGAATAAACGTTCTATAACGACAAGAGCCAAGCGCGGCTCTCACGCGGTTTATCAAGACCGAGAGCGGGAGGAATAGCATGAAGCCGGCCCTGGATGTGATCACCATTGGGCGCGCCTCGGTCGACCTCTACGGCCAGCAGGTGGGCGGACGGCTGGAAGACATGGCCTCCTTCTCCAAAGCCGTCGGCGGATGCCCGGCCAATATCGCCATCGGAACCGCTCGACTCGGCCTGAAGTCGGGTTTGGTGACCCGTGTCGGCGACGAGGCCATGGGCCGCTTCATCCGCGAGCAGATGGAGCGCGAAGGCGTTTCGACAGCAGGCATCGTCACAGACAGGGAACGGCTGACCGCCCTCGTGATCCTTGGCGTGCGGGACGAGAGCTCCTTCCCGTTGATCTTCTATCGCGACAATTGCGCCGATATGGCGCTCGACGAGAGCGACATCGACGAGAACTTCATCGCCTCCGCCGGCGCCGTCGTCGTCACCGGCACGCATTTTTCACGTGAAACGACGGCTGCTGCGCAGAGGAAGGCCATCCGCATCGCCAGGGCGAACGGCCGCAAGGTGGTGTTCGACGTGGATTACCGCCCGAATCTCTGGGGCCTCCTCGGCCACGGCGCCGGCGAATCGCGCTATGTGCGCTCCGACGCCGTGACGGAACATTTGAAGCCGATCCTCGCCGATTGCGATCTCATCGTCGGCACCGAGGAGGAATTGCACATTGCAGGCGGGTCCGAGGACACCCTGACGGCCATCCGGACGATTCGGACCGTCTCCAGGGCCACCATCGTGTGCAAGCGAGGCCCCATGGGCTGCGTGGTGTTTCCCGACGCCATTCCGAATTCGCTAGATGACGGTGTGAAGGGGCCCGGCTTCCCGGTCGAGGTCTACAACGTGCTCGGCGCCGGCGACGCCTTCCTGTCCGGTTTTCTGCGCGGGTGGCTCAAAGGCGAGCCGCTCGAGACGTGCTGCGCCTATGCCAATGCGAGCGGGGCCTTCGCGGTGTCGCGGCTGCTCTGCTCGCCCGAGATCCCAACCTTCCCGGAGTTGCAGCACTTCCTGAAGACCGGCAGCCGCCACAAGGCGCTACGTTTCGACGAGACCATCAACCACATTCACTGGGCGACGACACGCCGGCCTCAGAGCGACACGCTTATGGCGCTCGCCATCGACCACCGCATGCAGCTGGAAGCGCTGGCAAAGGAGATCGGCGCGCCCGTCGAGCGCATCCCTGAATTCAAGGTTCTCGCCGTCGACGCTGCAGCGCGGGTGGCGGATGGACGCTCGGGCTTCGGCATGCTGATCGACGGAACTTATGGCCGCGAAGCGCTGTTTCGCGCTGCCGATCACCCGTTCTGGATCGGGCGCCCGGTGGAACTGCCCGGCTCCCGCCCACTCGATTTCGAGGGCGGCGGCTCGCTCGGCGCCAAGCTGGTGGAATGGCCGGTAGGACACACCATCAAGTGCCTGTGCTTCTATCACCCTGACGACCTGCCGGAGCTGAAGCAGCGACAGGAGCGTGAGCTGCTGCGCCTGCACGATGCCGCGCGCCGCATCGGCCGGGAGTTGCTGGTGGAGATCATCGCGGGCAAGCATGGGCCTCTCAGGCCCGATACGGTCGCCGGCATCCTGCAGCGGCTCTACGACCTCGGCATCAGGCCCGACTGGTGGAAGCTCGAGCCGCAGCAGGACGTAGCAGCCTGGCATGCGATCGGCGAGGTGATCACCCGAAACGACGCATACTGCCGCGGCATCGTGCTGCTCGGCCTCGAAGCGCCGGAGAACGAGCTGGAGGCCGCCTTTGCCGCCGCTGCCAAGGAGCCGCAGGTGAAAGGCTTTGCGGTTGGGCGCACCATTTTCAATGATGCAGCGCGGCGCTGGCTCAAAGGTGAGATTTCGGACGAAGCTGCCGTCAGCGACATGGCCTCCCGCTTCCAGCGCCTCGTCGATGCCTGGCAGCGGGTCTCGGCCCACGCGAAGGCGGCCTAATACCAAGGGCGGAGCCTGTGGAAGGCTCCGAACTCTTTTCATGAACCGGAAAACCTGAAAACCCTGCGACGCCCTTCGAGAGGAACACGCATGAGCACGATCCGCCTGACCATGGCGCAAGCCGTTGCCCGCTTCCTGACGGCCCAGAAGACTGAGATCGATGGACGATCGCTGCCGCTCTTCGGCGGCGTCTGGGCCATCTTCGGCCACGGGAACGTGGCCGGCATGGGCGAGGCGCTGCACGGCGTGCGCGATCAGCTCCCCACCTATCGGGCGCATAACGAGCAGGGCATGGCGCATGCGGCAATCGCTTTCGCCAAGGCTTCTCGGCGGCGGCGCATGATGGCCTGCACCACTTCCATCGGCCCAGGAGCCACCAACATGGTGACGGCCGCTGCCGTCGCCCATGTGAACCGCCTCCCGGTGCTGCTCCTCCCCGGCGACGTCTTCGCCAATCGGAAGCCCGATCCGGTGCTGCAGCAGATCGAAAGCTTTGCCGACGGCACGGTCTCGGCGAATGACTGCTTCCGGCCGGTCTCTCGTTATTTCGACCGCATCACGCGCCCTGAGCAGATCATTCCGGCGCTCCAGCGCGCCATGACCGTGCTGACGGACCCGGCCGAATGCGGCCCGGTGACCCTTGCACTCTGCCAGGACACGCAGACCGAAGCCTATGACTACCCGGAGAGCTTCTTTGCGGAGAAGATCTGGGCACCGCGCCGCATCCGCCCGGACGAGACGGAACTCGCCCAGGCCGCCGATCTCATCCGCAATGCCAAGAAGCCTTTCATCGTTGCGGGCGGCGGCGTGCTTTATTCGAACGCCGAGACGGCTCTGGCGGAATTCGCGCAGAAGCACGGCCTGCTCGTGGGGGAAACGCAGGCCGGCAAATCGAGCCTCCCGCATGATCATGCATCTTGCCTTGGTGCCGTCGGCGTGACCGGGACGGGCGCAGCCAATGCGCTCGCCGAAGAAGCCGACGTGGTGATCGCGGTCGGCACGCGCCTGCAGGATTTCACCACCGGCTCCTGGGCCCTGTTCAAGAACCCGGACCGGCGCATCGTCGGTCTCAACGTGCAGACGTTCGACGCCACCAAGCACAACGCGCTCCCGCTCGTGGCCGATGCTCGCGTGGGCCTGGAGGAATTGAGCCGTGCCCTCGCCGGCTGGAAGGCGCCTGACGCCTGGACGGCAAGAGCGCAGGACGAGAAGGCACGCTGGTTTGACGCGGCTTCCCGTTATACGGACCCGACCAATGCGGAACTCCCATCCGACGCCCAGGTGATCGGCGCGGTGCAGCGCACAGCCTCGCCGACCGACGTGGTGGTCTGTGCAGCCGGCGGTCTGCCGGGCGAGCTGCACAAGCACTGGAAGGCCAGCACCGCATTGGGCTACCACATGGAATACGGCTATTCCTGCATGGGATACGAGATTGCAGGCGGGCTGGGCGTGAAGATGGCGGATCCGTCCCGCGAGGTGATCGTCATGGTAGGCGACGGCTCCTACCTCATGATGAACTCGGAACTCGCCACCTCCGTCATGCTCGGGCAGAAGCTCACAATCGTCCTGCTCGACAATCGCGGCTATGGCTGCATCAACCGCCTGCAGCGCGCGACGGGCGGCGAAAGCTTCAACAATCTCCTGCAGCACACCAACCACGTGACCCTGCCCGATATCGACTTCGCGGCTCATGCGGCGAGCCTTGGCGCGCAGTCCGTCAAAGTGAGGGGTATCGGCGAGCTGGAGGATGCGCTCAGGAAGGCCCGCAGCGCAGACCGCAGCACCCTCATCGTCATCGACACCGATCCCCTCGCCTCGACCGATGCCGGCGGCCATTGGTGGGATGTGGCGGTGCCGGAAGTTTCGGTGCGCGAGCAGGTGAAGTCCGCTCGCAAGGATTATGAAACGGCCCTGGCCGCACAGCGCGTGGGCGATTGATCAGGATAGAGGAAAACAGACATGACGATCCGCATCGGGGCCAATCCCATCGGCTGGTCCAACGACGACATGCCGGAACTCGGCGGCGAAACACCCCTGGAAGTGTGCCTGGCCGAGGCCAAGGAGGCCGGTTTCGAAGGCATGGAGCTCGGCAACAAGTTCCCCCGCGAGCCGGAAGCCCTGAAGAAGGCGCTGGCGCCCTTTGGTCTGGCCTGCGTGTCAGGCTGGTATTCCGCCGAATTGTTGCGGCGTGATGCCGATGCGGAAATGAAGGCATTGCGGCCGCATCTCGATCTCCTCAAGAGCATGGACTCTAACGTGCTCGTCTTCGCCGAGACCTCGAATGCCATCCACGGCGACCGTTCCAAGCCCTTGTCGCAGCGTCCCGTCCTGCAGGCAGGCGAATGGGCCGAGTTCGGCCGCCGCATCACCGAGGTGGCCGAACGGACCCTGCAGGAAGGCGTGCGTGTGGTCTATCACCACCACATGGGCACCATCGTGGAATCGGAGGCCGATATCGACGCCTTCATGCGCTCGACGGGCGAGGCCGTGCATCTCCTGCTCGATACGGGACACGCCACCTGGGGCGGCGCAGATCCGGCAGCGCTCGCTCGTCGCTACCGCAACCGCATCAGCCATGTGCACACCAAGGACGTGCGCAAGGACGTGATGGAGAAATCGCGGGCGCAGGGCTGGAGCTTCCTCGATTCGGTCATCGAAGGCGTCTACACGGTGCCGGGTGACGGCTTGGTGGACTTCGTCTCCGTGTTCAGGGAGCTGCCGGGCTATAGCGGCTGGGTCGTCATCGAGGCGGAACAGGATCCGAAGAAGGCGCATCCGCTGACCTATGCCAAGATGGGATACGCCAATCTCACCCGGTACCTCAAGGAAGCCGGTCTGCGATAAGGGAGAGATGCGATGTCGAAGCTCCTCGTCAAACCATCGAAGCCCGACGCCCAAGGGCGCATCCATGCCATCACGCCGGAATCCGCCGGCTGGACCTATGTGGGATTCGAGGTCTACCGGCTAAGGGCCGGACAGAGCTTGCAGCAGGACACGGGTGACCGGGAAGCCTGCATCGTCCTGCTGTCGGGCAAGGCGCAAGTGGCAGCCGCGGGACAGGAGTTCGGCGTGATCGGCGGACGCTCCTCGCCGTTCGAGGCGGATCCGTGGTCGCTCTATGCGCCTGCCCGCTCCGAATGGTCGCTCCAAGCGCAAACCGATTGCGAGATCGCTGTCTGCACCGCGCCCGCGGACGGAAAGCTCCCCGCCCGCGTCATCCGTCCCGACCAGGTGGGTCAGGAAACCCGCGGCCAGGGCACGAACACGCGCCATGTGCGCAACATCCTGCCGGAAACCGAAGCCGCGGAGAGCCTGCTCGTGGTCGAGGTCATCACGCCCTCGGGCCATTGGTCGAGTTACCCGCCGCACAAGCACGACCGGGACATGCTGCCGAACGAATCGCTGCTCGAGGAGACCTATTACCACCGGCTCAACCCGCCTTCCGGCTTTGCACTCCAGCGGGTCTATACCGACGACCGTTCCCTCGACGAGACGCTGGCGGCAAGCAACGGCGACGTGGTGCTGGTGCCCCAAGGCTATCATCCGGTGGGCGCGCCGCACGGCTATGAACTCTATTATCTGAACGTGATGGCAGGCCCGAAGCGGATCTGGAAGTTCCACAACGATCCGGATCACGAATGGATGCTGGCGAAAGCTTGATCCTGCCGCGCTCTTCAGGCATGACGCGGACGAATTGTCCTCAGAGGTCTCATGTCCTGGTCCGATCTCGCCTCGCGCGCCTTCAAGACCGTGATCGCGCTCGTCGGCGCGATCGTGATGGATTATGCGTTCCTGAACGGCCGCATGACGCGCCAAGCCGTGACGGGAATCGAGCGCATGGCGACCGACGCGCCAGTTCTTATCGACCGGCTCGTCACGAGCGCCCTCAACATCAAATGGGATCGCTGACCGCACGACGGCGGTGGATTTCGGAACGGAACGGCCATGGTGCCGTTCTTCCCATGGTTTCACCTCTCATCGCGATTCCATGACAAACCTTCTGCGCATCCTTCTGGCCATCCTGCTCCCACCGGTCGGCGTGTTCTTCACCGTCGGCTTGGGTGGTCAGTTCTGGCTCAACATCCTCCTGACGATCCTGGGCTACATTCCAGGCATCGTTCATGCAGTCTGGATCATTGCGCGTCGGAGGCCTTGAAAGAGCGAAGGATGATCCGGAGTGAACTACCAGCGCCCCTCTTCCATCGCCCGATCCGTACGGCCAGGCCTCGGCCGCTCCAAGGGCCATCCATACTCGCGCCGCGGATCATAGGAGTTTCCGTAATAGCGGTTTGGAGCATAGCGGTGGGGGCGATAAGCCGGGCGATGGCGATAGCGGTCCCGAACATAGGGTCGGCGACGCACGGGCCGGGCATCCTCATAATAGTCGCCGGGCTCATACCAGCCGGGACCATAGGGGCCGTTCACCATTCCGTTGCGCCAAGTTCCCGTGCTTTCGCCAGCCTGCGCCGGAAGTGATGCCAATGTGGCTGCTCCGGAAAGCGCCGCGGCGAGAAGGCCGATTTTCAAGATGCGCGAAGAAAACATCGAACTCTCCGGTAGCCCACAACCGTAAGGCAACGTCGCCAAGCTGAGCCTCGTTCCCAAGGAAGGCTTCACGAAACTGACACGAAGCGGATGACGCGCGGATGAATACTTGTTTGCTGGACCGTTCAGCTTTCGCCGTGGTGCTGGAGCGCACATGATGCGACGGCTCACCTGAACGGAGCGGAGATCGGATCGTTTTCATACTGTGGATACGGCATTGCCGGATCTGAAACGGAAAGACGACGACCGATGACTGTTTTCGACCCCATCTCCGGCAAACATGTCCTGATTGACCTGTCGGAAAAGCCACGCAACGCGCGCGGGGTTGGTGGCTCTGACGCGGGATTTTTGCCTGACCGTGAAGGGGCATCGGTTGCCTGCAAACCGGGGTCGCATGCCGGGTCGGGATTCGGCCAAGGCCGAGCCGCGGAATCTGATGTCGTGAAGCGGTAATGGCGCACCCGACACGATTCGAACGTGTGACCTTTGCCTTCGGAGGGCAACGCTCTATCCAGCTGAGCTACGGGTGCTTGAGGCGGTGGGCCTGATCTTTCCCTACCCGATTACGGCCGTGAGGGCAACCTCCGCCGGCAGGATCCGGCCAATGCTCTATCCATCCGCGCGGAAGGGGCTCCAGGGCTTGGAACCCCAACACCCTCCTCACCAGACCTAAGGATACGGGGGAACGGAGCGGGCCCATACGGGCCCATGTGGGGCGATGCCTCAGCCAGGCGGCAGCACGAGGGCGAGATCGGCCTCGCTGAGCAGGCGATATCCTCCCGGCTCAAGGTCTTCCGGCAGGGCCAGGCGGCCAATCCGGTCCCGGTGCAGGGCCATGACGTGGTTCCCGACCGCGGCGAACATGCGCCGGACCTGATGATAGCGGCCCTCCGTCAAGGTCAGGAAGGCGCTGGTGCGGTCGATCACCTCCAGCTGCGCCGGCAGGAGAGGCTTGTCCTCATTCTCGAGCATCAAGGTCCCGGCTGCGAAAATCTCAGCCTCGTCGCCGCGCAAAGGCCGGTCGAGATTCACGCGATAACGCTTGGGGATGTTCGCCCGGGGCGAGATGATCCGGTGCAGCAGGTTGCCGTCGTCGGTCATGAGCAGAAGCCCCGAGGTTTCCTTGTCCAGGCGCCCGATCGTGGAGATGGCCGGGTCACGCCGGCGCCAGCGTTCCGGCAGCAGGCCGTAGACCAGAGGGCCGGCCTCCTTATGCGAGCAGGTGACGCCCAACGGCTTGTGCAGCATCAACGCCAGGCCGGGCGGCGGATCGAGCGGCTTGCCCTGCACGCGCATCCGCTCCGGGAGATCCCGCGTCACGGCAATGCGCTGATCGGGAGCCTCGATCTCAGCTCCATCCAACGTGACCAGACCCGCATCGACCAGGGACTGGACCTCACGGCGCGAGCCATAGCCCAGATTGGCGAGAAGCCGATCGAGGCGGAGGGCCGGAACCTTGCTCATCTGAGGGCCTCGTAGATCTTGTAGCCGCTTGCCTCGATCTTCGGCGTCACGCGCTTGAACAGGCCCTTCAGCACGGCCTCATAGGGCAGATGACGATTGGCCACGAGCCAGAGGCTACCGCCTGGCCGGAGGGCCTCAGCGGACCGGCGGATGAAGGTCTGACCCAGGCTCTGGTCCTCCACGCCGCCGTCATGGAAAGGAGGATTCATCACCACGAAGTCGAGCCCCTTCAGCCCCGTGCCGCTGCGGATATCGGCCCACCGCACCTGTGCGCGCGGATCATCGACATTCCGTTCCGCCATCTCGACGGCACGGCGGTCGATATCGATCATGGTCAGGTGCTCCACCTGAGGGGAAGCCAGAATCGCGCGGGCGAGAACGCCGATGCCGCAGCCGAAATCGGCACCCCGACCGCTGAAACGGGGCAGGTTCTGCTCCAGCAGGGCACTGCCGGGATCGAGGCGGTTCCAGCTGAACACACCGGGCCAGGTCCAGAGTCCCAGGGCTTCGTCGACACGAGGTCTGCCCTCGGCCAGAGCGTCCTCCAGGCCCACCGGAAGCCCGGGCCGCGCGACGGTGCAGATGCGGTGATGGCGACGCGAGGTCTCGGCGACAGCGCAGCCGAACCCTTTGAGTTCCTTGGCGATCCGCGATCCCCCCTTGTCCTTGGGCGCAAGAACCGTCAGGGACGCATCGGGCGCGAGCGCTCGCAGGGCCAAGGCGATGGTGTAGCGCCGCTCCACCGTACCAGGCGGGGCCAGCATGATCATGAGGCTGAGAGATCCATCCTCCTGCCCTTCAAGCCGTCCGGAACCGGGGATCAACGGCGAGAACTGAATGGCCCCGACTGGGACCTCGGCCAGTTCGGCCGGGGGCGTGCCGTAGACGCCGCTTGGTTTCGTGTCTTGCAATGTAACCGAGTCCACACTGAACGGGGGCGTTCTTATTATGCCGGGTCCCGAAAGGGTAGTCTCAATGGCCTCGAACGGGGCGGGTTGCACCAACGGCGCGGATTTCCGATTCTCCGACCGCGCGCTGGGCGCCGCTCACGGTGTCCCGGATCCGGTAACCCAGCTCGCCGCTGCTGTTCTCCGGCATCAGCCGAATAACCTCGTAGGTGCCGTTCGTTCGATCGGCGAAATGTGTGGCAGCGGCATGAACCAGTTGGCCCATGGAAAATTTGTGGCTCACAGGAACCTCCTTGGACAAAAAGCAAAAAGCCGCTCCAGGGGAGCGGCTTTGCAGGCAGCACGGAATGCCAAGCCTGATTCAACTGGCATTACGCCGTCTGGATGTTGTTGACGGCGACCTTGCCGGAGCGGCGGTCCTCTGCGGTGTCGAAGGAGACCTTCTGGCCCTCGCGCAGGCCGCGGATGCCGGCGCGCTCGAGCGCGGTGGCGTGGACGAACACGTCCTTGCTGCCATCGTC
>DASZBB010000140.1:0-2989 GCA_035944695.1 Microvirga sp.
GGAGCTCGAATACGGTCAGGTCGAAAAGGTCTGACCGCCCGCGGCCGAGCCACCGGACTATCCGATGGCGCGGCCTGCAAATCTGTGGGAGGGACGCCGGCCGCCAGCCGGGACAACGGCCCGAACCACAGCGTCTAGCCGCCGGGTGACGCCGGCAAGTTTTGTGAAGGACGTACCATGGCAAAGAAGGTCACTGGCTACCTGAAGCTTCAGGTTCCGGCCGGCTCGGCGACCCCGTCGCCCCCGATCGGCCCCGCGCTCGGCCAGCGCGGTCTCAACATCATGGAATTCTGCAAGGCGTTCAACGCCGCCACGCAGAACCAGGAGAAGGGCGCCCCGACGCCCGTCGTGATCACCATCTATGCGGACAAGAGCTTCTCGTTCGAGACCAAGCTCCCGCCGGTGACCTACTACCTCAAGAAGGCGATGAACCTGAAGTCGGGCTCCAAGCTCCCGGGCAAGGACTCGGCCGGCAGCATCACCCAGAAGCAGATCCGCGAGATCGCCGAGGCGAAGCTCAAGGACCTCAACGCCTATGACGTCGACGCCGCGGCCAAGATGATCGCAGGCTCCGCCCGCTCCATGGGCATCCAGGTGGAAGGCTAAGAAATGGCAAAGGCAGGCAAGCGCTACCGCGCCGTTTCCGAAGGCATCGACCGCAAGAAGCTCTATGTGCTCGGCGAAGCCGTGACCATGATCCGCTCGCGCGCCAAGGCGAAGTTCGACGAGACCATCGAAGTCGCGCTGAACCTCGGCGTTGACCCGCGTCACGCCGACCAGATGGTCCGCGGCGTGGTGAACCTCCCCAACGGCACGGGCAAGACCGTGCGCGTGGCCGTGTTCGCCCGCGACGCCAAGGCTGACGAAGCCCGCAAGGCCGGCGCCGACGTGGTTGGCGCCGAAGACCTGGTCGAGCAGATCCAGGGCGGCAACATCAACTTCGACCGCGTGATCGCCACCCCCGACATGATGCCGCTGGTCGGCCGTCTCGGTAAGGTGCTCGGCCCGCGCAACCTGATGCCGAACCCCAAGGTCGGCACGGTCACCCCGGATGTTGCGGGTGCCGTGAAGTCCGCCAAGGGCGGCGCCGTGGAATTCCGCGTCGAGAAGGCGGGGATCATCCATGGTGGCGTCGGCAAGGCCTCGTTCACCGAGGAAGCGCTGGTCGAGAACATCAAGGCGTTCGTCGATGCCGTGCAGAAGGCCAAGCCCACCGGCGCCAAGGGGACCTACCTCAAGCGCATCGCCGTGAGCTCGACCATGGGTCCCGGCGTCCACGTCGATACCGCGTCGCTGAACGCGTAACCCCTTTCGGGCGGCTTTCGGGCCGCCCGGGACCTCCGCCAAAAGCGGGGGAAGAAGTCCTGTCCGAGACTGCATGGCGAGCGCCAGCTCTTAATTCCCGGCCCACCTAGGGCAGGGGCCTGCAATAGATGGGGTGACGACCGGATCCTTTCCGGTTCGAACCAGGCCAGTTGCCGCCGAACGGGCATTTCGCCCTCCAGCGACATCGGGTTGACAGGCATCAACCGCTGTTCCTCGCCAGAGGGCAGCAATTGGCAAAGGTCCGGTCCGCAAAGACCGGATCCAATGTGGAGACTGAGAGTGGAAAGAGCGGAAAAGCGTGAAGTCGTCGCCGCGCTCCAGTCCTCGTTCGCCGAGGCTGGATCGATCGTCGTCGCACGCAACGCCGGCCTGACCGTCGCTGACCTGGAGACTCTGCGCGTGCAGATGAAGCAGGCCGGCGGCAACGTGAAGGTCGCAAAGAACCGCCTGGCCAAGCTTGCTCTCAAGGACACCAGCAATGCGGACATGTCGGCCCTTTTCGAAGGTCCGACGGTCATCGCTTTCGCCAAGGATCCCATGACGGCGCCCAAGGTGGCGTCGGCCTTCGCGGACAAGAACCAGAAGTTCGAAGTCCTCGGCGGCGCCATGGGTCCGACGGGTCTCGACCCGGCCAAGGTGAAGGCACTGGCGACGATGCCGTCGCTGGATCAGCTGCGTGCGACGCTCGCCGGAATGCTCAAGCAGCCCGGCACTCGCATCGCCTCGATCCTGCAGGCACCCGGCGGCCAGATTGCGCGTGTTCTGTCGGCTCACGCCGAAAAGGGCAACGAAGCCTAAGGTTAAACTGCATTGGAGGCCCAAGGGCCTTCGGTTCGAACCAAACGAAACACATCGAAGAGTGAACTAAAATGGCTGATCTCGCCAAAATCGTAGACGACCTCTCGGCCCTCACGGTCCTCGAGGCTTCTGAACTGTCCAAGATGCTCGAAGAGAAGTGGGGCGTTTCCGCCGCCGCTCCGGTCGCCGTTGCGGCCGCTCCGGGCGCTGGTGGTGGTGCTCCGGCCGCCGCCGCCGAAGAAAAGACCGAGTTCGACGTTGTTCTGGCCGCCTTCGGCGACAACAAGATCAACGTGATCAAGGAAGTCCGTGCCATCACCGGCCTGGGTCTCGGCGAAGCCAAGGCCCTCGTCGAAGGCGCGCCCAAGACCGTCAAGGAAGGCGCGTCCAAGGCCGATGCCGAGGACATCAAGAAGAAGCTCGAAGCGGCTGGCGCCAAGGTCGAGCTCAAGTAAGTGGTGCGGGGCCTCGTGCCCCGCATTCCGGGCTTGCAAAACCCGGGCCGAAGCCTCATCTAGGCTTCATCACACCAAATCGGCGGCAGCGTCTTTCGGGCGCTGCCGCAATTTTGCCGTAGAGTTGAATACAAGCGGCAGGACGTTCATCACGCCACCCTCGGGCGCATAGAGGGCATCGGCGCGATTCTTCAGTTGCGGAACGATCACCTAACACCATCGTGAGGGCAGATTTCCTGAGGTCCGACGGCTGATAGTCGGAGCTTTGGACATTTGCTTCCGAGACATCGACAGAAAGTAGGAGCGGGTATGGCTACCACGTTCAACGGCCGCCGTAAGGTACGCAAGTCCTTCGGCAGCATTCGCGAAGTCACGGAGATGCCGAACCTGATCGAGGTCCAGAAGGCCTC
>DASZBB010000141.1:0-10614 GCA_035944695.1 Microvirga sp.
CGTCGACGGTAGGATCGCGCAGCACCACCCGGGCACTCCAGGGGCCCGAAGCATCGGCCTCAACAATCCTGTCTCCGTTGACATAGATGCCGGTTGTCGATGTCAGTCCCACATTAAGGCCTTGGGCACGCAGAATATGGCCGACCATGCGCGAGGTGGTGGATTTGCCGTTGGTGCCTGTGATGGCAAGGATCGGGATGCGCGTCGGCTTTCCGCGTGGAAAGAGCATTTCCATGACGGGCCGTGCGACGTTGCGCGCGCGTCCTTCGGAAGGCTGCAGGTGCATCCGGAAGCCAGGCGCCGCATTGACCTCGATGATGCCGCCCCCTGTCTCGTGAACCGAGCGTGTGATGTCAGGCGCAATGAAGTCGATGCCTGCCACATCGAGTCCGATCGCCCGAGCGGCACGGCGAGCGATCAGGGCGTTGTCGGGATGAAGGTCGTCCGTGCGGTCGACAGCTGTGCCGCCGGTCGAGAGGTTCGCCGTATCACAGAGATAGACCACTTGCCCGCGCCCCGGCACAGTGTCGACGCCCAACCCTGCCTTTGCCAGGACGCCGAGCGAATGGTCATCGATCCTGATCCGGGTCATGACGTTTTCATGCCCCTCTCCCCGACGGGGATCCTTGTTCACTTCGTCGACCAGAGCCGCGATGCTGCGCTGGCCGTCGCCGGTGACATGCGCCGGCACGCGCTCAGCCACTGCGACCACCTCTCCGCTGACCACGAGAATGCGGTGATCCCTGCCCTTGAAGCAGCTCTCGACGATGACGCGCCGGCTGTGCTCTCTCGCTTCTGCGAAGGCATGGGTGACTTCTTCGGCGTTGGTGAGATCGATGCTGACGCCGCGACCATGATTGCCGTCCAGCGGCTTGACCACCACGGGATAGCCGATCCGCTCGGCCGCGCGTACGGCATCCTCCGCGTTGCGCACAACTTCTCCCTTCGGCACCGGCAGACCCGCATCGGCCAAGAGACTTTTGGTAAGATCCTTGTCCCCCGCGGCATCTGTGGCGATCTGCGAGGTCAGGCTCGTGATGCTGGCCCTAATGCGCTTCTGATAACGCCCGGTTCCGAGCTGCACGAGGCTTTGGTCGTCGAGGCGGAGAACCGGAATCCCGCGCCGTTCGGCTTCCCGGACAAGAGACAGGGTCGTCGGGCCGAGCGCGGTGCGACGATGGACGGCCCGGAGGGCCTTGAGGGCCATGTCAAGGTCGAAGGGCCCTTTGAGAGCCGGTTCGTCCTCGTCCCTATAAACACGGTCGAGCCCCTCGACGCCTTGAATTTCCACGGGGAGCAACGATTCGATGAGCTGGAGCGCCAAGCGCCCGGCCAGAAGACCGACATTCTCCTCGGGATAGGCGAACATGACATTGTAGACGCCGAACTCTCCCTTCACGGAGCGGGTCTTGCCCCGTGTCACACGGGAGCCGATCAGGGTCTGGAGTTCGAGGGCAACATGCTCGGCCACATGCCCAAGCCACGTCCCCTCCTCAAGGCGCCGCACGAAACCGCCGCGCTCGTGGAAGCTGCAGCCATGCTCGTGCAGTCCCGGCAGAACAGTCATGAGGCGTTCGGTAAATCCGGGCAATCGATTGGACGGCCATTCCTCCAGGGTGCCGAGATCCAGCTTGATGCGGATCATAGGGGTGAGGCTGTAGAGATGGGGTCCTCGGTAAACGCCCCGCTCGATCGCGCGCATGGGGTGCCGTTCGACAATTTTGTGAGGTTCTTGGGTACGACCATCGCCCATTTCTGGGAACTCCTGACGATGGAAAGCAAAAAGGTCCCCGTCTCGCAGACCAATGCCGTCCACGTTTCTTCAAGATTTGGATGATGAAAGAGCGTGCAGATTGCACTTGGGTGCTGTTCAATTCGTGAGCTGCGGCCTTTGTTCCAAGACAAACCCGCCAGCTACTCACATTACGAACAGCAATAACATATGTTATGACGATCCTATACTTCGAGAAGTTATTTTTAAGGCTTTCTGACTCGGCAACCACAAGCATAGGGCTAGAATATTGGCGGCCATCCAGCCGTTAGCCGCGCAGGGAAATTCCTTCATCTAACCTTCATCTTGGCAGTGGCATCTGCCCCGGGTGACCCTAAAATGGTCGTTGATCCCGGTCCGGGATCGGCGAAGCATTCGAGAAGAGGCCCTTGAAGGGCCGCCTCAAGGAAGTGATCTGCACCGATGGCGACCATCCGCATTCCGACGACACCGTTTTCCGACCAGCGTCCCGGCACGTCCGGCCTGCGCAAGAAGGTCACCGTCTTTCAGCAGCCCCGGTATGTGGAGAACTTCATTCAGGCGATCTTCGACACCGTCGAGAACAGGACCGGCTCCACCCTCGTGATTGGCGGCGACGGGCGCTTCTTCAACGAATCCGTTGTACAGACCGCGATCAAGATGGCGGCGGCGAACGGCTTCGGCCGCGTCCTCGTCGGGCAGAAGGGACTTCTGTCCACGCCCGCCGCCTCCTGCGTGATCCGCAAGCACAAGGCGATCGGCGGCCTCGTGCTCTCGGCCAGCCACAATCCGGGCGGGCCCGACGGTGATTTCGGGATCAAGTTCAACATGTCCCATGGCGGGCCGGCGCCGGAATCCTTCACGGAGGCCGTCTTCAAGCGCGCCAGCGCGATTACCGAATACATGATCGCCGATGATGCGGACATCGACCTCAACCGCATCGGATCGACCAAGGTCGGCGACATGGTGGTCGAGGTGATCGATCCCGTGGCCGATTACGCGGAATTGATGGAGCAGCTGATCGATTTCGAGAAGATCGCCGAGCTGTTCCGCTCGGGCTTCCGCATGCGCTTCGATGCCTTGAGCGCCATCACCGGGCCCTATGCGAAGGCCATTCTCGAAGGGCGCCTCGGCGCACCGGCAGGCACGGTCGTCAATGGCGAGCCGAAGCCGGACTTCGGCGGCCACCATCCGGATCCCAACCCGGTCCACGCCCATGACCTCATGGAATTGATGTACGGACCCGACGCGCCCGATTTCGGCGCCGCCTCCGATGGCGACGGCGACCGCAACATGATCGTGGCGCCGAAACTGTTCGTGACGCCCAGCGACAGTCTCGCCATCCTGACAAGTCATGCTCATCTCGCCCCCGGCTATGCCAAGGGCCTTGCCGGCGTGGCGCGATCCATGCCCACAAGTCGCGCGGCCGACCGGGTTGCGGCGAAACTCGGCATCGACTGCTTCGAGACGCCCACAGGCTGGAAGTTCTTCGCCAATCTTCTCGATGCGGGTCTCATCACCCTCTGCGGCGAGGAGAGTGCCGGCACGGGCTCGAACCACATCCGCGAGAAGGATGGTCTCTGGGCCGTGCTGCTCTGGCTTAACATCCTGGCGGTCACCAAAAAACCGGCCGATAAGATCGTACGGGAACACTGGGCCACGTTCGGCCGCGACTACTACACGCGCCACGACTACGAGGAGCTCGAGACGGCGCCGGCCAACGACCTGATGGAAGCCCTACGGGCGAAGCTTCCCGCCCTGCCCGGCCGGCGCTTCGGCGGTCTCACGGTCCAATCCTGCGACGACTTCGCCTACACGGATCCCGTCGACAAGTCGGTGACGCCGAAGCAGGGCATCCGCATTCTCTTCGCTGAGGATGCGCGCGCAGTGTTCCGCCTGTCGGGCACCGGCACGTCGGGCGCGACACTCAGGGTCTATCTCGAACGCTTCGAGCCGAATGCCGACAGGCATGACCTGACAACGGCCGAGGTCCTGGCCCCGGTCGTCCAGGCGGCGAATGAAATCGCGGAAATTTCCGCCCGCACGGGCCGCAGCGAGCCCAGCGTCGTCACCTGAGGTCGCTCAATAGGTGTCCCAAAGGCCAGGCGTCGCCAGTTCGAGAAGGTGACCGTCGGGATCGCGGAAATAGACGCTGGCCCCGCCACGGGACCAGGTGGTTCTGCTCTCGATCGGGATCCCGCGCTCCTGCAGCCGCCCTTCCCACGCGGCCAGCTCGCTTGCTGAAATGGCAAAGCCGACATGCAGCGGTCCCTGTCCGTCATGGGCCGGGATCGTCCCGCCGGGAGTGGGCATCGGCTCGTTCGAGCCGCCGCGCAGGAACAGGAGCAGCACACTCCTGCCGCCCACGTCGAAGGCGCACATGCGCTGGTTGCCGAAGAGCAGCCTCAGGCCGAGATCATCCTGGTAGAAGGTCTGGGCGCGCGACAAGTCATCGACATAGAGCGCGGTCTCCAGAACGGCATTCAGCTGGGGCATCTCTGACCTCGTGAGAATCCTGTCTGCCCGTCTTTTGTTCTCCAGAGCCTTTCCCGTGTCCAGAGATCCTCGGAATCCAGCCGTTCCAGCACGGCGAAAAATTGGGCAACGATGCTGACCTTTTGATCTTGAAACCGACTTGCGATTGATTAATTATTGCAATGCAACACGGCGATTGGCGTCGCAGCGTTGCTGCCCTTCTTGGGCGTTTCCTCCCTAAACTTCGGGCCGTTGGCGACAACGGCCTTTTTTCTTGTCTGACACAAGAGGCGCTGAGGCAGCCTGCCCGGAACCTCGCGTTACCCCGGCGGTTCTCCCCCTTAGCGGAGCCCGGGAGAGTACGATGTCCACCCGTTCAGACAATCCTCATCACGCCGACATTCCTCCGACACGCACGGTCAAACCGATGGATGCACCGCCGCTCACGGAGGGCTCGACCACGGCGCAGCTGAAGGGCGACATCAACAGCGGCCGCACGGGAGACAAGAACGCGGTCTTCGATCCTGGTCTCTCCCCGCTCGGCACCGACGATGAGGCCGGCGGCACGCCGCCGACACCGGAACAGGTCGATCAGGCCCGTCATCAGGAATCCTCCGTGCGCTGGAAGGACGGCGCTGAGAAGGACAGCTACGCCCACCAGGATTCGCGCAAGGCGCTTTACGCCTTCGTCGGGTTCATAGGCCTGGTGCTCGTCCTGTTCGTCGGCGCGTTTTCGATCTTCTGATCCGCGTCAAAGCGGCGCGACGCTGTCCCGGATCACGAGTTCCGTCTCCAGACGGATCCGCTTGGGTGATGGGCGGCCCTGCAGAAGATCGATCAGGGCCGACGCCGCGGCCTGCCCCAATTCCCGCCGCGGCTGATGGATCGTGGTCAGCGACGGCTCGGCCACGGCGGCAAACTCGATATCATCGAACCCGGCCACCGAGATATCGTCGGGGACTCTGAGTCCCGCAGAGAACAGGGTGCGCATCAAACCGATAGCCATCTCATCGCTGGTGCAGAACACCGCTGTCGGCCGATTGGATCGCGCCACCAAATCCTGTCCTGCCAGCACGCCGGCCTCGATGGTGTAATCCCCTGGAAGGACCAGGGCCGGGTCGAAGGTCAGGCCTGCGGTTTCCAACCCGTCCTTGAATCCCTGAAAGCGCTCGCGCTCGAGAATATTGGCCGCAGGGCCGCTCACATAAGCGATGCTGCGATGACCCAAAGAGGCCAGATGCTGCGTCATGCGGGAGGCTGCGGCGCGGTTGTCGATCTCGATCTGCGGAATGTCGGCGCCCGGGATCGCCTCGCAGAGCGCGACAAGCGGGATCGAGATCCGGGCCGGCTGTCCCTCCCCTTCGCGGCTCTGCCCGAAGAGGTGGCCGTTCAACAGGATCGCGCCGTCGACCCGTCCGGCGGCCGTGAACGCTGCGAAATGCGCCTCCTTCTCGGGCGATCCGTCAAGGTCGCTGATGATCATCCCATAGCCGGCCTCGAAGAGAGTTTCCTCGATGCCGCGCAGGATCTTGGAGAAGAAGGTGTTCGCAAGGTCCGGCAGGACGACCAGCACCATATAGGTCTTCTGGGAGCGCAGCGTGCGTGCGGCGGGGTTGGGCACATAGCCGGTCTTGACGATGGCCTCAAGGACCCGCGCGCGGGCCTCGGGCGAAACCCGCTCCGGCGTGGCGAGAGCGCGGCTGACCGTCGCCGTCGAAACATCGGCGAGCTTGGCGACATCCTGAATCCGTGCCGCCCGGATGGAAAGCCCCCTCTGCTCCGGTCCGTCCTTTTGCCCTATGTCGTCCATGGACCTCCCCCTACCATGGTTCTGTTTGACAGAAGCTGCCGTTTCGGTAAAGTTTCATGTAATCGATTACATAGGGCCGTTGTCGCGCCCTTCGATAGCTCTAGATCGTCAAATGTCCCGACAGAGGACAAACCGATAAGCCAGGAGGAAACGAATGCCAGCGCACCCGCCGTCCAGCTGATCCTCGCTCACGCAGCCTTCCAAGACCGTCTTCCCTTGCGGAAGCGGGCGATGCCGCTCATCCGGAGCCGTTTATGGAATCCGTTCTTCGCGCAGAGAACATCTCCAAGTCCTTCGGGCCCATCGAGGTCCTGAGCGGTATTTCCCTGGATCTGAAGCCTGGCGAGGTCCATGCGGTCATCGGCGAGAACGGGGCCGGCAAGTCAACTCTGATGCGCATCCTCTCGGGCCACATCGCACCCACGAAGGGCACCCTGCATCTGAACGGTCAGCCGATCACCTTCTCGGGGCCGGTCGATGCGGAGAGCCACGGCATCGTCCTCGTGCACCAGGAAATTCTCCTCGCGCCCGATCTGACGGTGGCGCAGAACCTCTTTCTCGGCCGCGAGATTCGGCGCTTTGGCTTCGTCGACGACAAGGCCATGCGCGAGCGGACACGAGCGATCCTGCATGAGCTGGGCACAGGAATCGACCCCGACCGGGAGGTCAGCCGCCTGTCCATCGCAGACCGGCAGCTGGTCCAGATCGCCCGAGCGCTGCTGGTGCCGCACAAGGTGGTCGCCTTCGACGAGCCGACCGCGGTGCTCACGCCGGTCGAGGCCGAGAGCCTGTTCGAGATCATCCGCAAGCTTCGCGCCCAGGGCGTGGCAGTGCTCTACATCTCGCACCGTCTCAACGAGGTGAAGGCGGTTTCCGATCGCGTCACCGTCCTTCGGGACGGGCGCCATATCGCGACCCGTGATATCGAAGGGCTGGAGCCCCTCGAGATGGCCCGTCTCATGGTCGGCCGCGACATGTCCAAACTCTATCCGGAGAAGCCCGCCACAGCCTCCGATCAACCCCTTCTGAGCGTCCGCGACATGGCTGTGCCCGGCTATGTGGAGAACGCCTCCTTCACGCTGCATCGCGGCGAGATCCTCGGCTTCGGCGGTCTGATCGGGGCGGGCCGCACGGAATTGTTCGAAGCGCTCGTGGGCCTTCGTCCTGGGCACGGCACGGTCGCTCTCGACGGCAAGCCGATGCATTTCCGCGACGCGCGCGAGGCGATGGCGGCCGGTATCGTCTATCTCTCCGAGGACCGGAAGGGCAAAGGTCTGCTGCTGCAGCAGAACCTCCGGGTCAACCTGACCCTCGCGGCTCTCGAAAAGTTCAGCCGTGGATCCTTCATCGACGGAAACGGCGAGGAGACGGCGCTCGACAAGGCGATCAAGGATTTCGATATCCGCACCCGCCGCCGCGATCTTCTCGCCGGACAGCTGTCCGGCGGCAACCAGCAGAAGCTCCTGCTCGCGAAGATGATGCTCGTGGAGCCGCGCATCGTCATCATCGACGAGCCGACGCGCGGCGTCGACATCGGCACCAAGGAGCAGATCTACCGCTTCATCGCCTCGCTTGCCGCCGAAGGCCGCGCCGTCGTCGTCATCTCCTCCGAGATGCAGGAGCTGATCGGCCTGTGCCACCGCGTCGTCGTGATGCGCAACGGGCGCGTGGCGGGCGAGGTCGCGCAAGCCGATCTGTCGGAAGATTCCATCGTTTATCTCGCCACTGGCGTCCATGAGGAAAGGGCGGCGGAAATCGCCGCAGGCCACGCATGACCGAAACCGTGCTTCGCTCGAGCGCTGAAAAGCGCCGGTTCAACATCGATATGCGGGCTCTCTCTCCCTTTATCGCGCTCGCCGTGCTCATCATGGCGGGCGCGCTGATCAACCCGGATTTCCTGACCGCTTCGAACCTGCTCAACGTGGTGACCCGCTCGGCCTTCATCGCGATCATCGCGGTCGGTGCGACCTTCGTGATCGCCGGCGGCGGGCTCGATCTTTCCGTCGGATCCATGGCGGCGCTGACGGCCGGCGTCATGATCCTGACCCTGAACAACCTCGGCGGCGGAGACGTGGGAACGCTGGCGCTCGGCATGCTCGCGGCTATTGCCCTGAGCGCCGCCTGCGGCCTAGCGAACGGCCTCATCGTCACCTTCGGGCGCATCGAGCCCTTCATCGTGACGCTTGGCACCATGGGTATCTTCCGCTCGCTCGTGATCTGGCTGGCGGCGGGCGGCACCATCACGATGCGCAATTTCGATCTGCGCGAGCTGTACCGCCCGGTCTATTTCGGCAGCGTCTTCGGCATTCCGGTTCCGATCATCGCCTTCCTGGTGGTGGCCGCCATCGGCGCGCTGATCCTCTATCGCACGTCCTTCGGCCGCCACGTGGTGGCGCTCGGCTCTAATGAGGACGTCGCTCGCTATTCGGGTGTGCCGATCTGGCGCGTGCGCACGTTGACCTACATCATCCAGGGCATCTGCGTCGGCATCGCCGTTCTTGTCTACGTGCCGCGCCTCGGCTCGGCTACGCCGACGACCGGGCTTTTGTGGGAATTGCAGGCCATCACGGCCGTCGTCATCGGCGGCACGGCCCTCAAGGGCGGCATCGGTCGCATCTGGGGCACGGTGGTCGGCGCGGTCATCCTCGAACTCGTCGCCAATATCATGGTGTTGTCGAACTTCGTCTCCGAGTTTCTCGTGGGCGCGGTTCAAGGTGCCATCATCATTATCGCCATGCTCGTGCAGCGGTCAGTCCACCGCGGGCGATGAAGCCGGTGCGGGCCTGCCGGACAAGGGACAAAGGCCCCAAACCAACCCTCCAGGGAGGAATGAGATGAAAGCAACCGTACTGAAGATCGCAATGGCCGCAGGCCTCATGGCCGGCGTTGCCACCGGCGCGATGGCCCAGCAGAAGAACGTGACGATCGGCGTCTCGATCCCGGCCGCAACCCATGGCTGGACCGGCGGCGTCGTCTACCACGCGCAGGAGACGGCCAAGCAGCTCGAAAAGGGCTATCCGGGCCTGAAGGTGATCGTGAAGACGTCGCCGGACGGCGCGTCGCAGGCCAACGCCATCGACGATCTGACCTCGCAGAAGGTCGATGCGCTCGTGGTTCTGCCCTTCAATTCCGATGAACTGACGAACCCCATGCGCGAGGTGAAGAAGCGCGGAACCTTCGTGACGATCGTCGACCGCGGTCTCAAGGATCCGTCGATCCAGGACATCTATGTCGCAGGCAATAACCCCGAATTCGGCCGCGTGGCCGGCAAGTACTTCGTCGACAACCTGAAGCAGGGCAACGTCGTGGTCTTCCGCGGCATCCCGACCGTGATCGACGAGGAGCGCGTAACGAACTTCGAGAAGGCGCTCGAAGGCTCGGGCGTGAAGGTGATCGACAAGCAATACGCCAACTGGAACCGGGACGATGCTTTCAAGGTGATGCAGGACTACCTCGCCAAGCACCCGAAGATCGACGCGGTCTGGGCTTCCGACGACGACATGGCGCTCGGCGTCATGGAGGCGATCCGTCAGGCCAAGCGCGAGGACATCAAGTTCGTCCTTGGCGGCGCCGGCATGAAGGACATGATCAAGAAGGTCATGGACGGCGACAAGATGATCCCGGCCGACGTGTCCTATCCGCCATCGATGATCTCGACCGCCTTGGGCGTCACCGCGGCGCATTTCTACACAAATGCTCCGATGCGCGGCACCTACACGCTCAACGCCCAGCTGATCACGAAGGACAACGCCAAGGAACACTACTTCCCGAACTCGCCGTTCTAATCCGGTGACGTGGCTCTCGCCTCTCCTGCCTTAGGAGAGGCGAGGCAACGGCAAGCCGCGCGAACTCGGCGCGGCTTCCCCTTGCCGGTCCTTGCCTTCACCCACGCCATCTCGGGAGTTCACCCATGAAAACCATGAAAGGCCCCGGCCTTTTCCTTGCACAATTCGCAGGCGACGAGGCTCCATTCAATTCGCTCGATGCGATCTGCAAATGGGCAGGCTCCCTCGGCTACAAGGGTGTTCAGATTCCCACCTGGGATCCGCGCCTGATCGATCTCAAGAAGGCGGCGGAGTCGGATGCCTATTGCGAGGAGATCGCCGGCATCGTGCGCTCGCACGGGATGGAGATCACGGAGCTCTCCACGCACCTGCAGGGCCAGCTCGTCGCGGCTCACCCGGCCTATGACGAGGCCTTCGACGGGTTTGCGGTGCCCGAGGTACGCGGCAATCCGAAGGCCAGGCAGGAATGGGCCGTCAACCAGATGCTGATGGCGGCAAGCGCTTCCAAGCGCCTGGGCCTGAACGCCAGCGTCACCTTCTCCGGCGCCTTGGCCTGGCCCTTCATGTATCCCTGGCCGCAGCGTCCCGCCGGTCTCGTCGAGACGGCTTTCGAAGAGCTGGGCCGCCGGTGGAAGCCGATCCTCGACGCCTACGAGGATGCAGGCTGCGATGTCTGCTACGAAATCCATCCCGGCGAGGACATCCATGACGGCGCCACCTTCGAGCGGTTCGTCGACGCGGTCGGCGGCCATGCCCGCGCCTGCATCAACTACGACCCGAGCCATTTCCTGCTG
>DASZBB010000142.1:0-6808 GCA_035944695.1 Microvirga sp.
ATGATGATGCCGAGCTTCTCGCTGTCTGCAATGCCCGAGAAGCGCCGCTCCTCGCCCTCGTAATGGATCTCGCCGGAATAGGAGCCGTACGGATAGACGCCGCTGAGGACCTTCATCAAAGTCGACTTGCCGGCGCCGTTCTCGCCCACCAGGGCGTGGATCTCGCCGGCCTTCACCGTGATGTTGACGTTGTCGAGCGCCTTCACGCCCGGGAACGTCTTGGTGATCCCTCGCATCTCAAGGATCGCATTCATCGCATGACCTCAGGCAAAGTGCCTTCCAGAAATGAGCAAGGACCCTGCGCGGGCGCGCAGGGTCCATTCTTGAAGCCCGTCACTTACTTGAACTGGTCTTCTTTGTAGTAGCCGCTGCCGACCAGAACTTCCTTCCAGTTCGAGGCATCGACGCTGACCGGCTTCAGCAGGTAGGACGGGACCACCTTCACGCCGTTCTCATAGGTTTTGGTGTCGTTGACCTCGGGCTGCTTGCCCGAGAGCACGGCGTCGACCATGTTGGCCGCGACCTTGGCGAGCTCGCGTGTGTCCTTGAACACCGTCGAGGTCTGCTCCTTGGCGAGGATCGACTTGACGGACTGCACTTCCGCATCCTGACCGGTGATCACCGGCATCGGCTGCTTCGGCGTGCCGTAGCCCACGCCCTTGAGCGAGGAGATGATGCCGATGCTCAGGCCGTCATAGGGCGAGAGGACGGCATCGACCCGCTTGTCCGTGTAGAAGGCGGACAAAAGGTTGTCCATGCGGGCCTGGGCGACCGCGCCGTCCCAGCGCAGGGTCGAGACCTTATCCATCCCGGTCTGGCCGCTCTGCACCTTGAGCTTGCCGCTCTTGATGTAGGGTTCGAGCACGGACATGGCGCCGTTGTAGAAGAAATAGGCGTTGTTGTCGTCCGGCGAGCCGCCGAACAGCTCGATGTTGAACGGGCCCTTGCCTTCCTTCAGGCCGAGCGCCTTCTCGATGTAGCCGCCCTGGAGCACGCCGACCTGGAAGTTGTCGAAGGTCGCGTAGTAGTCGACGTTCTTTGAATTGCGGATCAGGCGGTCATAGGCGATGACCTTGATGCCCTTGTCGGCGGCCTGCTGCAGCGCGTCGGACAGAGTCGTTCCGTCGATGGCCGCGATCACGAGGACCTTGGAGCCCTTGGTGATCATGTTCTCGATCTGCGAGAGCTGGTTCGGGATATCGTCTTCCGCGTATTGCAGGTCGACGTTGTAGCCCTTCTCTTTGAGCGCTTTGACCATGTTGTTGCCGTCGTCGATCCAGCGCGCGGACGACTTCGTCGGCATGGCCACGCCGACCGTGCCCTTATCCTGCGCCTGGGCGGCGCCGAGCATGCCGAAGGCTCCAAGAGCCACGGCCGCCAATGTGGTCGTGAATGTCTTCAAGGTCGTTCTCCCTCTCGTCCATGCCCGGAGCGGCATCATTTCGCCCGGCGCATATTCCGTGTTCTTCATTCCAGGGCCCTGTGCCTTCAGCCGGCTTTCAGTCCGGTCCCTCCCGGCAAGCCCTTCTGATCCTATGATTAAGGCAGAGCCTCTCCTTAGGACAGCCCCACCTCCCCGTTTTGCCGGCGAAGTGGTAAAACTCCAACGACGGCCGATAAATCATACTATAATACTATTTTGTCCAGCAAGGCTCCTGACGAGCGTCAAAGCATGTGGGTTTCCCTGGGAGGAGCCGCATCACCGGCCCACTCATTCCACTCCCGTGAAGGCATGGATCTGGACGTTGGCCAGGGAGCTTTCCACATGCTTGATCTGAACACGCTCGGCCGCCTGCAGGATCAGGTCGGACATGGCTTCGCTCGCAGCCGCGGGATTGGCCTGCTGGATGCCGTCGAACACCGCCTGATGCTGGCGCATCACCTCCCGGAAGCGTTCGTCGCTGGACACCGGAGAGCTGATCGTAAACGACGTGGCGAGCGCCGCGCCGATGACCGACCCGATCGATTGCAGGAAGGGATTGCCGGACGCCTCCAGAATGGCCTGATGGAAGGCGAGATCGGCCTTGGTGAAGCCCTGCCGGCTGCTCTCGCACTGGTACATGGCCTGAAGCGCCCTGTGCATCTCCTCGAGCTGCTCCTCCGTGCGCCGCACGGCCGCGGTGGCGCAGGCCAGGGGCTCGAGCATTTGCCGGATCTCGAAAAGCCAACCGAGGAAGCGGGCATCGACCCCCATCTCAAGATGCCATTCGATGATGTCGGCATCGAACATGTTCCAGTTGTTGCGGTCGAGAACCTTGGTGCCGACCTTCGTCTTCGACTCGATCAGGCCTTTCGCCGCCAAGGTCTTCATCGCCTCGCGGAGAGCCGTCCGCGAGACTCCGAAGAGCTCCATCAGTTCCGCATCGCCCGGAAGCGTGCTGCCGATGGGGAAGCGACCCTGCATGATGTTCTGGCCGATCCCATGGGCGACGAGATCGTGGGCTGATCGCGCTCTCGCAGGCCTCTGGATATCGTTCAGCAACACCCTTCTCCTTGTTTTACCGCGTTCGAAGCGACGCCGCCGACAGGCCCCGCTGCAGCACGATGAATGCGAACAGCAGGGCGCCGATGGCGATCTTGGTCCACCACGAACTCAGGGTTCCTTCGAACGTGATGTAGGTCTGGATCAATCCCTGGATGAGCACCCCCGCCAGCGTGCCGATGATCGTCCCGTAGCCTCCCGTGAGCAAGGTGCCGCCGATGACCACCGCGGCGATCGTGTCGAGCTCGACGCCGGTCGCCGCCAGGGAATATCCCGCGGAGGTATAGAAGGAAAAGACGATTCCGGCCAAGGCCGCGAGGAGACTGGACAGCATGTAGATGCGGATCGTCGTCTTCCCAACGGGAACGCCCATCAGCTCCGCCGAGGTTCTATTGCCGCCAAGCGCATAGACGTTGGCGCCGAAGCGCGTGTAATGCGCCAGGACGATGCCGACCGCAAAGGTCGCCAGCATGATCATGGCGATGAAGGTCAACCTCCCGCCGCCTGGCAGGCCGAAGGCGATGTCGGTGATCTGGCCATAGGCCGGCGCGTTGATCGGGATCGAGTCCGTGGTGAGTACGAAGCACAGGCCGCGCGCCAGGAACATGCCGGCGAGGGTCACGATGAAGGCCGGAATCTGGAAGGTGTGGATCAGGAAACCCATTCCGGCCCCAAACAAGGCCGCCATCCCTAGGATGAGGACGAAGGCGACGTAAGGGTTGAGGCCGTATTTCTCGATGGCAACGGCAAGGAACACGCCGGTGAAGGCGATGACCGAGCCGACCGAGAGATCGATGCCGCCGGACAGGATCACGAAGGTCATGCCGACCGCCACGATGCCCAGGAAGGCGTTGTCGGTCAGAAGATTGCCGATCACGCGGGTCGAGGCGAAGCTCGGAAACTGCGCGAGGCAGATCAGATACCCGACGATGAAGACGGCAAGCGTAATGAGGACGGGAAGATGGCGCCTGATCATGCCCTGGCCTTCCAGACGGAACGGAGGGCCGACAGAACCGGAGACTGGGCGAGAAGCACGGCGAGCACCACGATGGCCTTCACGATGAGGTTGTATTCCGGCGGATAACCGCTCAGCAGGATGCCCGTGTTCATCGCCTGGATGATCAGGGCGCCGACGACCGAGAGGCCGAGGCTGAACCGTCCGCCGAACAGCGATGTCCCGCCGATCACCACGGCGAGGATCGCATCCAGCTCGAGCCAGAGCCCGGCATTGTTGGCGTCCGCCCCGCGGATGTCCGCCGTCACGATCAATCCTGCGATCGCCGCGCACAGGCCGCACCACATATAGACCGCGATCGTCACGACCTTGGTGCCGATGCCGGCATAGGCGCTCGAGCGGACATTGGCGCCGATGGACTCGATGAACAGGCCCAGGGCCGTGTAGCGGACGATGAAATGCGTGATGATCAGCATCACGATGGCGATCACCACCGGCATCGGCAGCATCAGGAAGGAGCCGCCGCCGATGGCGGCGAAGCCCTCGCTTACGAAGGTGATGATCTGTCCCTCGGTGATCAGCTGCGCGAAACCGCGCCCCGCCACCATCAGGATCAGGGTCGCCACGAAGGGCTGGATTTCGAGCACCGCGACTAGGAAGCCGTTCCAAAGACCGCAGGCGAGGCCGATGCCGGCGGCCGCAGCCAAGGCCACGGGCAGCGGATAGCCCTGTGCCGTCAATGTCGCGGCCATCGCACCGGCAATCGCCATGACGGCTCCGACGGAGAGATCGATGCCGCGGGTTGCGATGACGAGCGTCATTCCGAGAGCCAGGATGGCGACCGGCGCGCCGCGGTTCAAAACGTCGATAAGGCTGCCGAAGAGCCGGCCGTCCTGCAGGCGCAGGGCGAAGAAGTCGCGGAAGACGAGCCAGTTGACGAGAAAGACGAGGAGGAGCGCCGCGACCTGCGGAAGCCCCTTCGGAAGGGCGCGAGGGCGACTAACCTGAATCATGCCGCTCATTCAATGGCCCGCGATGGTTGTCATGATGGTATCGGCGCTCACCTCGGATCCCGAGAGTTCGCGCACATGCCGCCGGTCGCGCAGGACGACGACTCGGTCGCTGTAGGAGGCGATCTCCTCCAGCTCCGATGAGATGACGAGGAGGGCAAGCCCGTCCTCGCACAGGCGCTCGATCAGCCGGATGATCTCCGCATGCGCCCCCACGTCGATGCCGCGTGTCGGCTCGTCGAGGATGAGGAAGCGTGGCTCGGTGGCGAGCCAACGGGCGAGCAGCGCCTTCTGCTGGTTGCCGCCCGACAGAAGCCCGATGGGCTTTTCCGCATCCGGCGTGCGGATGTCGAGGAGCTTGATGAAACGGTCGGCGATCTCCTCCTGCCGGCGCCGCGGGATCAGGCGCAGCCAGCCCCGCTGCGCCTGGAGCGCCAGGATGATGTTCTCGCGAACGGACAATTCCGCCACGATGCCTTCGGTCTTGCGATCCTCAGGCGTGAAGCCGAAGCGCAGGCGCGCGGCGTCGCGCGGCGTGGCGATGCGCATGGGCTTGCCGTCGACGAAGGCCTGCCCGCTGTCGGCGCGCTCGATACCGAAAACCAATTTGGCCGTCTCCGTCCGGCCGGAGCCGAGAAGACCCGCAAGCCCCACCACCTCGCCCGGACGCACGGCGAGATCGAACGGCTCCAGGAGGCGGCGCCTGCCGTAATCCTTGAACGCGACCAGCGGCTCGCCCGTGACGGCGGCGCGCTGAGTCCGGTGGAGGGCTTCCGCGGCGAGTTCGCGCCCGAGCATCATGGAGACGAGTTCGATGCGCGGCAACTCGGCGATGGGGCGGGAGCCCACGAGGCGCCCGTTGCGTAAAACGGTGATCCGGTCGCAGACCGCATAGACCTGATCGAGGAAATGGGTGACGAACACGATTCCGATGCCGCGGCTCTTCAGATCTCTCAGGATCCTGAAAAGAGTTTCGACCTCATGCGTATCGAGGCTCGCCGTGGGTTCGTCGAGGATCAGCACCTTGGCCGAGAGGTCGACCGCGCGGGCGATGGCGACGATCTGCTGAACGGCCACGGAATAGGTGCTCAGAGGATTGGCGACGTCGATGTCGAGACCGTAGCCTGCCAGGAGCTCCTCGGAGCGGCGGCGCATCTCCCCGGTGCGCACGAGTCCGAAACGGTGCGGCTGACGGCCGATGAAGAGGTTTTCCGCCACCGACAGATTCGGCAGGAGATTGACCTCCTGATAGACCGTGCCGATGCCCAGCGAGAGCGCGTCCGCAGGATCGCGCGCCTCGATCTCCTGCCCGTCGAGGCGGATGGTGCCGGCATCGCGCTTGAAGACGCCGGTCAGCACCTTGATCAAGGTCGACTTGCCAGCCCCGTTCTCGCCGAGCAGACCATGGATCTCGCCTGCATGCAGCGTAAAGTCCACGTGATCGAGCGCCTGTACGCCCGGGAAGCCTTTCGTGAGACCTCTGATCTCGAGAAGCTGAGGCTGGTCTGTCAATGGTGGCATCATGTCCTCACCAATCCGTAGGCGAAGCAGCAGGCGATCACTCGCCTGCTGCCCCGATTACCCGCGGATCTCAGTAGAGGTCCTTGCGCTTCTCGTATTCGGCCTTCGCCGTCTCGGGCGTGTAGACCTTGGATTCCGTCTGGATCCACTTCTTCGGCACCGTGCCGTCCTTCTTGAAGGCCATGAGCGCGTCGAGCGCAGGACCCGCCATGTTCGGCGTCAGCTCGACCGTGACGTTGGCTTCGCCGTCGGCCATGGCCTTGAAGATGTCCGGAACCGCATCGATGGAGACGATCTTGATGTCCTTGCCGGGCTTCAGGCCCGCTTCCTTGATGGCCTGAATGGCGCCGATCGCCATGTCGTCGTTATGCGCATAGACGGCACAGATGTTCTTGCCGCCTCCTTCCGCCTTGATGAAGCTTTCCATCACCTCCTTACCCTTGGTGCGGGTAAAGTCGCCGGACTGGGTGCGAATGATCTTCATGCCGGGATTGGCGGCGACGACCTGATCGAAGCCCTTCTTGCGGTTGATCGCCGGGCTTGAGCCCACCGTGCCCTGCAGTTCCACCACATTGCACTTGCCGCCGGTTTCCTTGGCCAGCCACTCGCCGGCGACCTTGCCCTCGTAGACCGTGTCGGACGTCACGGCGGTCAGGTAGAGAGACTCGTCTTTGGTGTCGATGGAACGGTCGAGCAGCACGACCGGGATCTTGGCGTCCTTGGCCTCTTTGAGAACCGCGTCCCAGCCGGTCGACACGACGGGCGCGATGAAGATTGCATCGACGCCCTGGGCGATGAAGGAGCGGACGGCGCGGATCTGGTTTTCCTGCTTCTGCTGCG
>DASZBB010000143.1:0-12176 GCA_035944695.1 Microvirga sp.
GAGGATCAGTTTGCCATTGGCCGTGATCCGCAGGCGGTAGCGCTCGCCCCGGTGAACCAGAACCACCTCCCGCCCGCTTCCGACCAGGCTCGCGACGTCGATCTCCTTCGCGAGCGGCGGCCGGTCGCATTTTTCGTCCGGAGGTGGAGAACGTTCGTGCACAGCAGGCTCCAGTTTTTACTTGTTCTAAATTGGCGAATATTCGCCTCCTCCGAGTATTGGCAGTTTAGAAACATGTAAAACTACGCACATCAGAGTTCATATTGACGCAGTTACTTGATTTGGATATCGGATGTAAACCCTCCGATACACGCAGAGGGCAAGATAGCCAGCCAGCGCGAAGCCGATTTCTGCGCGAGCCAGCCAGTCCTCAAGAATTTCACCTGAAAGACCGGGATCGTCGGAATGTTGACCTTCCTGCGCGAAGGGGCTCGCGCATCCACGTTGTCGAGCGCCGTTCGGATTACCGCGCAGCCGGATCAATGGTCCCTTTGGTACGGGCCCTAACCGATCCTGACATTCGCGCGGCCCTGATCCCCATCCGACACGGAGAGTTTTCAATGTTCATCGCCATGAACCGCTTCAAGGTCCTGAAGGACACAACCCGGGAATTCGAGCAGCGCTGGCTGACCCGGGAGAGCTATCTGCACGAGCTCGACGGCTTCGTCGAATTCCACATGCTGCGCGGGCCCGAGCGCGAGGACCATGTGCTGTATTCCTCGTACACGCTCTGGGTCTCGAAGGAGCATTTCGAAGCGTGGACGCGCTCCGAGCAGTTCCGCATCTCCCATATCCGCGCCAGCAGCGGCTCGGACAGGCCGATGACCCTCGCCCACCCCGAATTCGAGGGCTTCGAGATCATCCAGACCATTGGACGCATGCCCGAGGCGGCGGAGTGAGCACGATGGCAACGGTGGAGGACCTGATCCGGCAGGATCTCGCGGCGAAACCGGATGGGATTCTCGAGACGATCGCGGAAGAACGCGGCGTTCCCATGCAGGCCGTGTTCGAGTGTCTGGATCCCACGAATGCGCAGCGCGTTGCGGGCACGCGCTTCGAAGAGATTTGGCAGGATCTGACCGACTGGGGCGAGATCACCTTCGTGGTCCATACCCGCGACGGCGTCTTCGAGTGCAAGGGCAGCATCCCGCCCGGCACCCTGGGCCGCGGCTATTTCAACATTCACGGCGCCAGCCCCATCGGCGGACATCTCAGGATGGATCGCTGCCGGTTCGTCTATTTCGTCGACCGGCCGTTCTTCGGCAAACGCTCCTGCTCGGTGCAGTTCGTCAACGAGGAGGGCGGCGTGATGTTCAAGATCTTCGTCGGCCGCAACGAGGACCGCAGCCTGAAAGAGAACCAGCTCGTCCGGTTCGAGTCGCTTCGCGAACGCTATCTCTAACGTGTCGATCCCCGTGCCCGCTCAGGAGCTGGACACCTGACCCAAAAGCGGTGTTCCCTTTTGGTTCCGACGCTCTAGGGTATTGAACCTTGATAGCGAAAGCCGGAGGATGCGAGATGGCCAAAGATCCGACTTTGCCCGTCGACGACGAAGCGCGCGCGCTGGCGAAGAAGCTGATGCGAACCGCCCGCTCCGGTGCGCTCGCCACCAACGATCCGGCGAGCGGCATGCCGTTCGCGAGCCTCGTTCAGGTGGGAACGGATCTCGACGGCTCTCCCGTCATCCTCACCTCGCAGCTGTCGGTGCACACGAGGCTGATGGAGGCCGATCCACGCTGCTCCCTGCTCCTGTCCGCCATCGGCAAGGGCGATCCCCTGGCGCATCCGCGCCTGACCCTGCAGGCGACGGCGGAGCGGCTGGACCGGGAGACGGACGAGGCGAAAAGCATCCGCCGCCGTTATCTCCTGCAGCATCCCAAGGCCGAGCTCTACGTGGACTTTCCCGATTTCAGCTTCTGGCGCCTCAAGGTGGCATCCGGCAGCCTGAACGGGGGATTCGGCCGGGCCTATCGCATGACGGCGGAGGATCTCCTCACCGACATGTCCGAGTTCTTCGATTTCTACGAGTTCGAAGCCGGAGCCGTCGCGCACATGAATGCGGATCACGGCGATGCGGTCGCGCTCTATGCCACTCAGCTCTGCGGGGCTCGCGAAGGTGCCTGGCACCTGATCGGGATCGATCCCGAAGGCATCCAGATGGCCTCGGGCGACGAGATCCTGCGCCTGTCCTTCCCAAAAGCCCTGACCGGACCGCACGAGGTCCGCCCCATGCTCATCCGCCTGGCGAACGAGGCCCGGAGCCGGATCTCCTAGAGCTGGCTGATAGGTGCCTGGGTGGGACACCATGGGCCTTGCCATGCACTGCTCCTGACCGCATCAAGAGACCGGATCGTGCAATATCGTACGCACGGTCTGCCGATCCACCATGCCCAAGCCGACGATGCGACCAGCCCTCCTTTCACCGCGCGCCCGATCCGCCTTCGCCGCCATGGCCGATGCGGGATCGAGCTTTGCACGCAACGACGGCCTGGCCATGGCAAGCCATGTGGCCCTCTCGCTGGTCATCGCCTTGTTTCCCTTCCTGATCTGCGTCGCGGCCCTCGCGGCCTTTCTCGGGGCCGGGCGCATCTCGACGCATATCGTCCACCTGCTCTTCGATTTCTGGCCCGAAGGGGTCGCCGGTCCCCTGGCGCGGGAGGCCGACAAGGTCCTGATCCCGCGACGCAACGTGCTGACGGTCAGCATCGTCCTGACGCTTCTCGTCGCCACCAACGGCGTCGAGAGCCTTCGGGTCGCCCTCCGGCGGGCCTACGGCGTCGAGCGGTTCCGGCCGTGGTGGCAGGCGCGGCTCATCGGCATCGGCTTCATCCTGCTCGGCGCGGGGGCGCTCGTGGCCTCATCGGTGCTGGTCGTCCTGTGGCCGTCGATTTGGCGCTGGGCGGTATCGTACATGCCGGATCTCAAGGGACTCGGCCCGACCTACGACGTGGTGCGCTACGGGCTGGCCTCCATCGTTCTGGTGGCGGGCCTTGCCGCCACCCATCTGTGGCTGCCCGATACCCGCCCGCGCTCCCGCGACGTGGTGCCGGGCATCGCCGCGACCCTGGTCCTGTGGCTTGCGGGCGCAAGCCTCTACGGCGAGCTTCTCGCCACCATGACCCACCTGAAATCGACCTATGCGGGTCTGGCGGGTATCCTGACGGCTCTGATCTTCCTGCAGCTCTCCGCCGCGATCTTCATCTTCGGGGCCGAGCTCAACGCGGCGCTGCGCCGACGGGAACAGGCCGATGGTCCGGCGGATGAACCCCTTCCAGCCTCAGCAGACGGCGAACCGGTTTCCGTGCCCCAGATCTAGGAACTCACACCCTCGTCCCGCTTACGCTCGCAATCGCGCTTCGGGGTCTGCTGCGGAGCCTGCTGCTGCTGGGCGATGACCGTATCGTTCGGAGGGATGTCCGCCGCATGGGACGGAACGGCAAAGGCTATCAGGACGGCAAGGGAGAGGATGCGCAGCATGGTCTGTCTTTCCTTGGTCGAAGCGACACGATGCTAAGGTGAAGCGGACCGGATGGCCAGCCTGTTTCGGGTGCATCTCATTTGAGGCCAAATTGGCGTCCGGCGGCCTCTTGAAATCCGGAAAAAGCGTTCCTAACATCAATATTGCCGAGGCCTTTCAAAGGCTTGGCATTACGGGCGCCGGCGGGTGTCCGGCGCTCTCATATCCATGTTGCTCAATGGAGGATATGGTCATGAGATCAGCTTTCGACTTCTCCCCTCTGTACCGCTCGACGGTCGGCTTCGACCGCCTGTTCGACATGCTCGATCAATCCGCCCAGGTCGAGCCCATGACCAACTGGCCGCCTTACAACATCGAGAAGGTGGGCGAAGACCAGTATGTCATCACGATGGCCATCGCGGGCTTCTCTCCCGATGAGATCGAGCTCACCCAGAAGGAAAGCCAGCTTCTCGTCGCGGGTCAGAAGAAGAGCTCCGAGGAGGGCAAGCAATATCTGCATCGCGGCATCGCCACCCGCGCCTTCAAGCAGACCTTCAACCTCGCCGACCATGTGAAGGTCACGGGTGCGAGCCTCGAGAACGGCCTGCTGACGGTCGAGCTCAAGCGCGAAGTGCCCGAAGCGCTCAAACCGCGCCGGATCGAGATCAATTCCGGCACCGGGGTGACGAATTTGGGCCGGCATCCGCAGCAGATCGAGCACGGCAAGGCCGCCTAAGAAGGCAGCTTGAAACCCATACGCCATCAGCAGCGTCGATGCAGCACCGGCGTTGCGCCCGAACGTTTGAGTGAAAGGAGAATGACACCATGAACATGCGCGATCTCATTCCGTGGGGTCGCAATCAGCAGACGGCCCCGAGCCGCTATCGCGAGGAGGGCGATCCCTTCATGACCCTGCATCGCGAGATGAACCGGCTCTTTGACGACGTCTTCCGCGGCTTCGACATGGCTCCGTTCGGTACTGTCGGCCGGACGGCCCGTTGGCCGCACGTGGAAGTCGTCGAAAGCGACAAGGATGTCCGCATCTCGGCAGAGCTGCCGGGCCTTGAGGACAAGGATGTGGAAGTCCTGATGGGCGACGGCGTCCTCACCATTCGCGGTGAGAAGAAATCCGAGATCGAGGACAAGGAACGTGCGTTCAGCGAGCGCCTATACGGCAGCTTCGAGCGCCGCATCCCGCTCGCCTGGGAAGTCGAGGAAGACAAGATCGACGCCAGCTTCAAGAACGGCGTTCTTACCGTGACCCTGCCGAAATCGGCCGAGAGCAGCCCGCAGGTGAAGCGCATCGCGATCAACCGCGCGAGCGAGGAAACCAAGCACTGATCACGCATCAGGGCACCCGGCATCCGGGTGCCCACAGCCGCTCATCATAGGAAGGGATCGGATGAAGCAACAGACTGCAATCGACAGCCGCACCGGAACCTGTCAGACGCCGACAGCCATGCCTGCCATGGCCCCGGCGGGCATGGCGCTCTCCTATTCGGAGGCCTTGGTCGATCCCGGAGGCGTGTTCCGGAACCCTGCCGATGTCGTCGGGCATCCCTGGTTCACCCGCGAGGAGAAGCGTACGGTTCTGCTGTCGTGGGCGCGGGACGAGCTCGTCCTCGAACATATGGCGAACCGGAGCTTGCCCGAGCTGAAACCGAGATCGCGGATCGATGCGGTGATCGAGGCACTCTCGCAATTCGACCTGAACGCGGCAGCCGAGTACCGCGCTGCCGTCGGCGCAATCAGAGCCCGGGATTTGCGTCGACCTTCCGGAGTCGGTCCAAAAGGATCCATGAAAGGCCTAGACATAAGGAGGCATTCGTCATGCAAGAGCGCGTGATCGGGATCGGACATAACCAGCCCCCGCCGTCCTGTCTGACTCGAGGGCAGCCCTGGCCCGAAGACGCGCAGGCCCTGATCAGTCGCCGCACCCCGCCCGTCACAACATCGGGCAAGGCAGGGGCGACGGGATGGATCCTGCGTTTCGACCGGCGCACTGCTCCCACCATCGAGCCGCTGATGGGATGGACGCAAGGAGACGACACGCTCGCGCAGATCGAGATGGTTTTCGACACCCGTGAGGAGGCGGTAGCCTATGCCGAACGCGAGGGGCTCGCCTATCGCGTGGCGGGCGAAGGAAGCATCGCCCAGCGGAGGAGCACGGTCTCCCGCGATGCACAGGAGCGCGAGACGGTCGCGAGCGCGGTGAGCGGCATCGTGCAGCTGTCCCTGCTGCATAACCGCTACGGCCGGTGCGACGTGCCGGACCTGCCGGAGCTGGAGCGAGCCCTTGTGAACCCTGCCGCCATATTCGCCTCTCCGGACGAGGTGCTCCGTCATCCGCTCCTGACCCTCGATTGCAAGCGGGAGATCTTATGGCGGTGGGCTTGGGACGAGTACCTGATCGACCTCGCCAATGTGGACGGGATGCCGGAAGGCGAGCCGTCGCGCCTGGACGAGGTGAAGACCGCCTTGAGGCTCGTGAACATGGGGTGGAGCCCCGATCCAGCAGCGCCGGCAGCATTCATGGTCCATTCCGTAAGGGAGGGTCAGGCCCTCGCCGCGTAGAAAGCTATTTTCCGGAATGAACCGCTCGCAAGCATCGGTTCATTCCGGACGGGTTCCGCCGGATGGATGCTTTCGAGGGCCCGTCCGACGGGAATGCGCCCAAAGGGGTGCAATGAGTGAACCTTCGCTTCGTGAAAGGGAGGTTGAATATGCTGAAGGACAGAAGCGAACTGACCGCCATCAACATCCTCAACGCCGTCTTGGCCGCGATCCTGTTCATCTCGCCGTGGATCTTCGGCTATGGAGACACGCAGGCGGCATCCTGGAACGCCTGGGTCTGCGGCATCGCCATCGCGATTCTGGCACTTGCAGCGATCAAGGAGCTGCAGGCCTGGGAGGAGTGGGCGAATGTCGCGTTGGGTCTCTGGACGGCTGTCGCCCCATGGCTTCTAGGCTTCGCGGGCGTAGCAACCGCTCTTTGGACCCATGTCGGCATTGGCTTGGCGGTTGCCGTGCTGGCCGCCGTCGAGCTGTGGCTCCTGCACAGCAATCCGCCGACCAAGGCCGCGTAGGTCAGGCCGAGAGGGTAGGGCTTGGCGTCGGGCGCGGGTCCGATGCCAAGCCTGAAACGTCAAGCCTTAAGGCGAGGCATGCATGAACAGGGCGGCCTTGACCAGATTGTCGGGACCGAGATCGTCCTCGGCATCGAAGTTCAGCATCTCCGCTAGTCGGTTGCGGGCGCGATTGATCCGGCTCTTGATGGTCCCGATGTTGGTGCCGCAGATCCGGGCCGCGTCCTCATAGGACAAGCCTTCCGCGCCGACGAGCAGGAGCGCCTCGCGCTGGTCGACGGGGAGCTTGCTCAAGGCCTTGAGCATATCGGTGAAATCGAGCCGTGCTCCCTGGTCGGGCATTACGGCGACCTTCTCGGCCCACGACCCTTCCGGATCCTCGACCTCGCGCTTGCGCCGGCGGGCCTGGGTGAGAAAATCGTTGCGCAGGATCGTGAACAGCCAAGCCTGCATGCTGGTGCCGGGCTGGAATTTATCGAGATTGCTCAGACCCTTGAGCAGGGTGCTCTGCACGAGATCATCCGCCCTGTCGACGCTGCCGGAGAGGGAGATGGCGAAGGCCCGCAGATGAGGAACGGCATCAAGCATCTGCTGCTTCAGGGAGTTTTCGACTGACACTCTTCCAACTCCTCCGATTCGGACCCGTAAGAAGACCCTCCCTGGGAGCCTGCCGCATTAACCTATGCGAAGGCCGTTGCGATTCTGTGGTTTGCGCCTCCAAGCTTGGGCGTGACATGAAGGAATAGTCCGGCCGGTTAAGCCCACGGGAAAGCGTACGCACCAGGATACAGGGCAGCGATCATTGAGGGCACGTCTCCCGTGTCCTTCTGCGGCCAAGATTTACATGCATCAATGAAGCAGGCGGCCGACTGCCTTAAAGGTCTCTACAAGATGGATGCGCTTTCGAGCTCCTATCCCTCGGCTCCGCCGCTTGAGCGCGCAACGGAACCTGCTCCCTCCAAGCAACCGGATAATGGACATCATGGCTCAGACCCGCTGCATGATCGTGGAAGACCAGGCACTGATCGGTATGTCCCTTGAGGCCTTCCTCGAGGATGCGGGCTTTGAGGTGGCCGGTGTCTTCATGAGCAACGTCCAGGCCCTGAAATGGCTCGAGAGCGATGCGCCGGACATTGCCCTTCTCGATGTCATGATCCGGGACGGCACCTCGCTGGCGATCGCCCGTGCCCTGAAGAGCAGGGGTGTACCGTTCGCCGTCTATTCCGGCCTGCCTGCGAAAGCCGATTGCCCGCCGGAGCTGAGGAACGTGCCCTGGCTCGAAAAGCCCGTCAGCCGGGAAACCCTCCTGGGCGTCCTCGGACGGCTGGCCGACCCTGGACACGATGCGATCATCATGCATTCGGGCCTGCCCTCCGTGCCCGAATAGAAGCGCATTCCCGTTTCACGGACCGGGAGCCGTCAAAGACAAAAGCGGAACATCAAGGCTTGGCATTCCGTTGTCATGCAAAGTTCCGATTGTCGGAGGACGCCATGGGCGTGTTCAGAACTTTGATGGCGGCCGGGTTTGCCCTTGCCGGCGCCATCACGCTTCAAACGGCTCCGGCCGAAGCCCAGCGGGGCTGGGGTCGTTATCAGGGCGACTACTATGCGCCGCATGGCTTGCGCCAGCGCTATTATGCGCCGCGCTACTACGGCGGTGCTCGTTCCGTCTATTACGGACCTCGCCGCTATTACGGCTACGGACCCCGCCGGTATTACGGTTACGGCTATCCCTATGGCTATTACCGGCGTCCCAACTACGGCGGCGCCGTTGCGGCCGGTGTGATCGGCGGTCTCGCCCTCGGGGCTATCGCGAGCGCGGCGGCCAATCCCTATTACGGTCCGGGCTATTACAGGCCCGCCTATTACGCTCCTCCGCGCTGCGTCTTCGAGCGCCGCCGGGTCGTCAACCCCTATGGCCGGGTGGTCGTGCGCCGGATCCGGACCTGCTACTGAGCCCCCAACGAACGATCCAGACAGGAGCCCCGCCCACCGCGGGGCTTTTGTCATCCGTCGAAACCGCAGCCGAGACGCGCTCGCCCATCGTGCGGCCCTCGGATCTCCGCTCTCAACGATGGGCCCCTGTCAAGGAACGGAGCATCGGATCAGATCCCAAAAGTGCATTCCACTTTTGGGCCCGATGCTCTAGAGCCTTAGCCAGCGCATTTTTGGATCTGCCATGACAGTACGCTTCCATCGCGGCGATCTGCCCGCCAGCTACAAGCCCGGTCCGGCGATTGCCATCGATACCGAGACGCTCGGTCTCAATCCGCACCGCGACCGGCTGTGCGTGGTGCAGATCTCGACCGGGGACGGCACGGCGGATGTGGTGCAGATCCTCAAGGACGGGCCCCTGCCCGAGAACCTGATCCGCGTGCTCTCCGACGAGAGCGTGCTCAAGATCTTCCACTATGCCCGCTTCGATCTTGCCGTCATCTTCCACACCTTCGGCATCATGCCGCGCCCGATCTACTGCACCAAGGTCGCCTCGCGCCTCGTGCGGACCTATACCGACCGCCACGGCCTCAAGGAACTGGTGCGCGAGCAACTGGGGGTAGAACTGTCGAAGCAGCAGCAATCCTCCGACTGGGGGGCGGAGACCCTGTCCACGGCCCAGCTCGATTACGCCGCCTCCGACGTGCTGCATCTGCATGCCCTCAAGGACAAGCTCGACCGCCTGCTGGAGCGGGAGAACCGGCTCGGCATTGCCCACCAATGCTTCAGCTTCCTGCCGACCCGGGCTCAGCTCGACCTTCTCGGCTGGCCGGACACGGATATTTTCGCCCATTCTTGACGCACACTTAAACTTTCCCCCATAAAACCCATATCCGTCATAACATCGCCATGTCGCTCCGGCATGGCGCCGTGCCGATGGCCAAACGGCAATGGATCGACGGAAGGGGTTGACACAGTGGCGGGACTTCAGGGCACCACGATGCGGGACGGCCCGGCCTCGAGGCCGGCCGTGCGCTCGCGCGCCTTCACCAAGGCCCGCCGTCATTCGCGCTGGGTCAGGTTCGCCAAGATCGCGATCCCTGTGGGCTCCTTGCTGGGCATGGCCGGCGTCGGCGTCGTGGCCTATTACAACCCGTTCCAGCAGATCGAGAACCTGAGCTTCGGCTCCATCGGGGTGAGCGGCACCAACGTCACCATGGAGAGCCCGAAGCTCAGCGGGTTCAAGAACGACAACCGTCCCTACGAGGTGACGGCCAGCGCCGCCACCCAGGACGTGCGCAAGCCGGACCTGGTCCAGCTCAAGGATCTCAAGGCGCGCATCGTGACCGACGAGCGCGGCAGCGTCGCCAGGCTCCAGGCCGATTCCGGCACCCTCGACACCAAGAAGGAGCAGATGCGGCTGCGCGACAACATCGTGGTCACCACGGATTCCGGGCACGAGGTCAAGCTCCGGACCGCCTTCGTGCGGTTCAAGGCCGGCTCGGTGGTCTCCAACGATCCGGTCTCCGTATCCTTCGGCAGCGGCACCATCGACGCGGAGGGGCTCGACGTCTCCGACAACGGCAAGGTCATGAGCTTCAAGGGCCGCGTCCGCACCGTCATCCAGCCCTCCTCAGGGACGACCCCATCCACCCCGGAAGCTGCCGGCACGGGCCCCACGGCTCCTTTGCGGGCTCCTGCACCCCAACAGACAAGTATCCGTCCATGATGAGTTTCTCACGCGCCGCCCTGGCCATCGCGCTTCTCGCACCGGCTCCGATCGATGCGGCCTTTGCCCAGGCCAGCAAGGAGCGCGCCGTTGGCTTCGGCAATTTCGGCTCCAGCAAGGAGCCGATCAAGATCGACGCCAACAAGCTCGACGTCTTCGACAAGGAGGGCCGGGCGGTCTTTTCCGGCGACGTGGTCGCGGTCCAGGGCGAGAGCACTATGAAGTGCACCACCATGACCGTGTTCTACGAGCAGCGGGACCAGAACGGGGGGCCGGCGGCGCCGGCCCCGCAGACCGCCGACGACAGCGCCATCAAGCAGATCGACTGCAAGGGCCCGGTCACGATCGTGTCGCGCACCCAGGTCGCCACCGGCGACAACGCCACCTTCAACCGGGGCACCAACAAGATCATGCTGACCGGCAACGCGACCCTGAGCGACGGGCCCAACGTCACCAAGGGCGAGCGCGTGCTCTACGACATCAATACCGGCGTGGCGAACATCGAGGGTGGCCGCGTGAGGGCGCTCTTCGTGCCCGGCCAGGGCGGGCCCGCTCCGACCGGCGCCGGCGGCGGAGCGGCTGCTCCGGGCGCGGCCAGGCCGAAGCCTCAGCAGAGGCCGGCTACGAACTGAGGCGGGAGACTTTTCTCCCGCTTTCCCTTTTCATGATTGACGATGAGCCTGTGAAACCGCTTTTCAACCGTTCTCAAACCGGTCCCTCCGATGTGAGCCTCCTGGAACCCCATGCGGTGGGATCGAGCCCGCACGTCATTCACCGCGCCGAGAGAGAAGGCGTGTTCGGCGGTCCCGGGATCCTGGCAGTCAAGGGCTTGCAGAAGAGCTACCGCGGCCGCACCGTGGTGCAGGATGCGGGCCTGAACGTTCGTGCGGGCGAGGCCGTCGGCCTGCTCGGTCCCAACGGCGCCGGCAAGACCACCATCTTCTACATGATCACCGGTCTCGTGAGCGCCGATCGCGGTGTCATCAGCCTTGACGGGCACGACGTGACGCGCCTGCCCATGTATCGCCGCGCCCGTCTCGGCATCGGCTATCTCCCACAGGAGGCTTCGATCTTCCGCGGCCTCAACGTGGAAGACAACATTCGCGCCGTGCTCGAGATCGTCGAGCCGAGCCGCAAGGAGCGCGAGCGCAAGCTCGATGCGCTCCTCGACGAGTTCAACATCACGCGCCTGCGCAAGTCCCCGTCCATCGCGCTCTCGGGGGGCGAGCGGCGGCGCTGCGAGATCGCCCGGGCGCTGGCGGGCGAGCCGACCTTCATGCTCCTCGACGAGCCCTTCGCGGGCATCGATCCCATCGCGGTGGGCGACATCCAGAACCTCGTGCGGCACCTGACTCGGCGCGGAATCGGCGTGCTCATCACCGACCACAACGTCCGCGAGACCCTCGGCCTCATCGACCGCGCCTATATCATCCATTCGGGCCGCGTTCTGACCGAGGGCACGCCCGACGCCATCGTGTCGAACGAGGAAGTGCGCCGCCTGTATTTGGGCGAGGATTTCCGTCTCTAATTCATTCACCTTTGACCGCAGGGGAACGCAGGCGTTAGAAATGGCAGGCATGCAAGAAGCATGCCTGCCGTCTCTCCGGGTGCGTTCATGAGTGCGATGCAGCGGCTGGAGCTGCGCCAGGGCCAATCCCTGACGATGACTCCCCAGCTCGTTCAATCCATCAAGCTGCTGCAGCTCTCCCATGCGGAGCTTGCGGCCTATGTGGAGGCGGAGCTCGAGCGCAATCCCCTGCTGCAGGAGGGCGAGGCCTCGGCCGACGCGCCCGTGCCGAGCCTTGCCGATTTCCTGCACGCCAAGCAGAAGGCCGAAGCGGCCGGACCCAGGATGGTCCCCGGCCCGCCGCCGACACGCGGGGAGGCCGTGCCGCCATCGTCCGGGCAGGCGGCAAGCGCGGGCCACGGCGAGCTCAAGCCCGAAATGGGGGACCTGCTCGCCCGGGCG
>DASZBB010000144.1:0-18555 GCA_035944695.1 Microvirga sp.
CCGCCTGCGGTCTCATGATCCCGCCCTGCGTGTCATCGCCCGGGATCTCGGCCGCGATCCCGTTCCGCACCTGACCATCGACTCCGCCACGGCGCTGCGCGGTGGGGAGCCCAGCAACGCGGCCCAGGCTGCCGCCCAGGCCCTCTCGGACGGGCTGATCGCCGAGCTCAAGGCTGCCGATACGCTCATCATCGGGGCGCCCATGTACAACTTCGGCATGCCCTCGACCCTGAAGGCCTGGTTCGACCACGTGCTGCGGGCCGGCATCACGTTCAGCTACAGCGAGAGCGGTCCCGAGGGCCTGATCAAGGGCAAGCGTGCTTTCGTCGTCGAGAGCCGTGGCGGCCTCTACAGCGAGGGACCCGCCCAGCCGATGGACTCGCAGGAGCCTCATCTTCGCAACCTGCTCGCCTTCATGGGCATCACCGACGTGACCTTCCTGCGGGCAGAGAAGCTGGCTTTCGGGCCGGAAGCCCGCGAGCAGGCCATCGAGGCCGTGCGCCGGCAGATCGGCGAGACGGTCGGCGAGGCCTGCCGGAAGGCTGCCTAACCTGCCAAAGATCGGAGGGCGGAACAGTTCATCCGCCCTTCACGGAACTCCGGCCTAAGTCAGCCCCTTACTTGAACGATCATCACGACGTGCGTGCCGACGATCGATGCTCTCCGACCAAAAGCGGGGCTGCTTTCCGTCCAATACTTAGTCCAACATCGTGCTGGGCCGGTGCACTTTCCAAAAATGCGCAATCCGCTCGTTTGCTGCTACGGGAGTAGCTTTCGGCCGCCGTCCATCATAAGGAGACCTGCACCTCTTCCAGCAGCCATTTCCGAAAAGCCTTCAGTCCGGGACGCATCGCTCGATCTACGGGTGTCGTGAACCAATATGCGTTGCGGCTTCTGAAGCGTAGCCCCGCCGGATTGACCAAGCGCCCGGTCTCGAGTTCCTCCTGCACGAGCCGACGCGGAACCAACGCGAGCCCCTGGCCGGAGATCGCCGCTCGGATGACCAACGAATAGAATCCGAACCGAGTCGTGTGCACGGGTGTGAAGTCGTCGAGCCCATGTGCCTCGGCAAACTCGCTCCAGCGCAGGGGTGTTTGGAAATGATCCAGTACGGTGTAGTGGCGCACATCCCTTGCTGTCTCAATGCCGCCCAACCGCGCAACGAAGGATGGAGCGCCGACCAGAGCGACATCGCGGCCGAACAAGTAATCGGCTCGATGTCCCGGCCACTCGCCCTCTCCGAACCGGAACACCCCATCGGCTGCTTCCGCCGTGTCAGCTGTTATGAAAGTTGTGAATTGCACGTCGATCTCAGGATGACGCTCCGCGAACCGTGAGAAGCGCGGCACGAGCCAGCGGTCGCCGATGATCGGCAGCACATGGAGCCTCACGGCCCAAGGCGAGGCCTTGAGGGCAGAGACCTGTGCGCTACCCGTCTCAAGCTCCGCGAGCGCACGTCGTACGTGCTTCACATAGATCCGCCCAGCTTCCGTCGGTATGAGGCCGCGGCTGCTGCGGGCGAACAGGAGAATGCCCAATGTCTCCTCCAGCCCGCGCAGGTGTTTGCTCACGGCACTCTGAGTTAGGTTGACTGCCGCAGCAGCGGCAGAAGCCGTACCGTGTTCGGCTACGGCAAGGAGCACCCGAAGGGCGGTCATGGAGCTGGGGAGGTGCTGGATCGTCATGGGCTTAGATTTAAGGAGGAGAAGTGGAACAACGATCCTTCTATTCCAAAATAGAATACCAAAGCGACGATTTTTCATTTGCCAGCCGCAGGTTCCCTTGGGACATCAAAGAAAAAGGGAAAATGGCATGACATCGACCAACGTTTTGTGGGCTTCGCGCTTCCGCTCAGGCCCTGCCCCGGAGCTCATGGCCCTCTCGCGTTCCGATCCCAGCCATTTCCGCCTGGTTGCCTATGATCTCGCGGCCTCATTCTCCCATGCGCGGGAACTTGTAAGGGCTGGGCTGCTCACTCAGGACGAGGGCGTGTCGATCTCAGCCGCCCTTGCGGCTCTACAGGCTGAGATCGCCGCCGGAATCCTGGCCCCCTCTGAGCAGGACGAAGATGTGCACACCTTTCTGGAGCACGCGCTCATCGAACGGCTCGGGCCGCTCGGCGGCAAGCTCAGGGCCGGACGTTCGCGCAACGATCAGGCTGCCAACGATCTCAAACTCTATCTCCGGGATCAGGCCCGGCGCATCGTCATCGACCTGTTGAGCCTTCAGGAAGCCCTTTCTCTTCAGGCCGAACGCCACCTCGAGACCATAGCTCCAGGATTTACCCATCTTCAGCCCGCACAGCCAGTGAGCTTTGCGCACCAGCTTCTCGCTCACGCGCAAGGCTTCACCCGTGATATCGACCGCATGCAAGATTGGGACCGTCGCGCGGCGCGCTCCCCGCTCGGGGCTGCGGCCCTCGCGGGGTCAGCCATTGCCAAATCACCCGAATCCTCCGCCCGCGAACTCGGTTACGATGCTCCTTGTGAAAACTCCATTGATGCCGTTGGCAGCCGCGACCATGTAACAGAGTTTCTATTCGTCGCCGCAATGATCGGTGTGAACCTGTCCCGTCTAGCCGAGGAGATCTTCCTCTGGTCCTCGCGTCAATTCCGTTGGATTGCACTCGACGATGCTTATGCGACCGGATCGTCCATCATGCCGCAAAAAAAGAACGCCGATATTGCAGAACTCACCCGCGGTCGCGCAGCACGCCTCATCGGCGGGGTCGGCGCGATGCTGACGGCGCTCAAGGGATTACCCTTCGCCTACAATCGCGATCTCGTGGAGGACAAGCGTGCCGCATTTGAGGCAGTCGATACCTTGATTCTCGTGCTGCCGGCCATGGCCGGAATGGTTCGGACAATGCGGGTCAATGCCGATGAAATGCGCCGTCAAGCAACGGATGGCTTCACACTTGCCACTGAAGTGGCCGACTGGCTCGCTCGTCAGGGCGTACCCTTTTCGGAGGCTCACGAGATCACCGGTCGCTTGGTCCAGTATTGCGAGGACCGCAATATCGGCCTTGAGGACCTGAGCGCAGACGATCTAGCGGCCGTGGACCCGCGCCTGGACCCGGCCATTATGGAGAGCCTGACGCCCGATGCTGCCGTCAGGATACGTGACGGCTATGGCGGAACGGCTCCGCTCCGGGTCGCTGAACAGCTTGCTCGCCTCCGTTCAGATTTCGACGCCCAACGCGAATGGGCGATGCGCTATGACGGTCCGCGGATCTAAACACGACAAATGGAGAGAATCGGAATGAGCAGCAGCACCGCATCCTCCCCGACGAGAATGGAGATGCCTGAGCGGTTCGATCCGTCTATCGCGCATCTGACTCATGTGCCGCGCCGCCACTACGGACGCTGGATCGCGAGTGCCCTGATCCTCGCGGCGTTCGCTTATGTGATAAAGGCATTCGCAGAGGGACAGATCGATTGGACAGTGGTTGGGCAGTTCTTTACGGCCCAATCCATCATCAGCGGTCTTGGCAACACAATCATCATGACTGTCTGCGCCATGGCTCTGGGCATTGCGCTCGGTGTCCTGTTCGCCATCATGGTGATGTCGCCCAATCCGGTACTGAAGGGCGTCGCGATCTTTTACATCTGGTTCTTTCGCGGCACACCGCTTCTTCTTCAGCTTTTAATCTGGTTTAATCTCGCTCTCGTGTTCCCACGCATCGGCATTCCGGGCCTGTTCGAGGCTCGCATGGTCGATGTGATGACTCCGTTCGTGGCAACGCTGCTCGGCCTCGGCATCAATCAGGGCGCCTACACGGCAGAAGTTGTGCGCTCAGGCATCCTGTCGGTCGATGCGGGCCAGACGGAAGCGGCCAAGGCTATTGGTATGACGCGCCTGACGACCCTGCGCCGTATTATTCTTCCGCAGGCTATGCGGGTCATCATACCGCCTGTTGGCAATGAGGTAATCAGCATGGTGAAGCTAACCTCCATCGCGAGCGTCATCGGATTCGCCGAGGTGCTGCGCAACGCGCAGACCATCTACTTCGCTAATGCGCGGGTAATCGAACTCCTAATCGTGTCCGCCGGCTGGTACCTGATTATCGTAACGATTCTGAGCATCGCCCAGCATTTCCTTGAACGCTATTTCGCCAAGGGCTCGGGCCGCCGTTCTCGACGGTTCGCTCGCCCGGCCGTGGAGGGTTGAGACATGATGCCTATCGTCGTTGCAGCCGATGTGCGCAAAGCATTTGGCTCCGTTCAGGCCCTCGACGGTGTGTCGATCGAGATTCCCCCCGGGCAGGTGCTCTGCATCGTTGGGCCCTCGGGGTCGGGCAAGAGCACGCTTCTTCGTTGCATCAACCAGCTGGAGCGGATCGACTCCGGCGCCATCTGGGTCGATGGCGAGCTCATCGGTTATCGGCGCGTCGGCAACAAGCTTTATGAACTGACTGACGCGGAAATTGCCCGTCAGCGGCTGACGAGCGGCATGGTCTTCCAGCGCTTCAACCTATTCCAGCATATGACGGCACTCGAGAATATTATCGAAGGACCAGTGACCGTGCAGAAACGCCGCCGCAGCGAGGCCGTTGACGAAGCTATGGCGCTGCTCCAGCGAGTAGGGCTTTCGGAAAAGCGTGACGCCTATCCGTCGGAACTCTCCGGCGGGCAGCAGCAGCGTGTGGCCATTGCCCGTGCGCTTGCGATGAAGCCCAAGCTAATGCTGTTCGATGAGCCGACCTCGGCACTAGACCCAGAGCTGGTGGGTGAGGTTCTGGCGGTCATGAGAGATCTGGCCCGCTCCGGGATGACGATGATTGTCGTGACCCACGAGCTCGGATTTGCACGCGAGGTCGCGAACGAGATAGTCTTCATGGATCGGGGGGCCATTGTGGAACGGGGCTCGCCGCAAGAGGTGCTCGTACACCCCAAACAACAGAGAACGCGCGATTTCATCGCAGCGGTGCTCGCTTGATAAATGTTCCCCAGGAAAGGACCGACGACATTGAAAATTACAGCAGGTTTGCTCGCAAGTGTGATCGCATTGGGCTTTGCGGTTCCGTCCCACGCGGCGGAACTTCCGGATCGTATTAAAAAGTCCGGGAAGATCGTGGTAGCGACTATGCCGAACTATGCGCCGATTACCTTCAAGGATCCAGCAACGAACAAGCTCACGGGCTTTGATATCGATCTAGGCGAGGCTCTCGCAAAGGAACTCGGCGTTGGCATCGAGTGGCAGGAAATTGCCTTCGCTCAGATGATTCCGTCGCTTCAGACAGGACGGGTCGATATCGCGCTCGCCGGCATGAGTGATCTTCCTGCTCGCCGTGAGATCGTGGACTTCATCGACTACATGAAATCCGGCGCGCAGTTCTACACCTCGCCCGCCATGGCGGCGACCGTCAAGACGCCCGAAGATCTATGCGGCAAGAAAGTCGGGGCGAGCCGCTCAACCAATTGGCCTCGTCAGATAGGTGAGTGGAGCCAAGCTAATTGCGTGGCGAAAGGAAAGCCCGCCATCGAGGCAATCGGCACCGAGGGATCGGCGGACGCTCGTACACAGCTGAAGACGCAGCGCCTTGATGCTGCTGTCCAGGGCAACGAGACACTGCCGTACTTTCAGTCTCAGGAGCCCAACAGCTACGTCCTCATCGGTGAGGCCTTCACAGTTTCCCTCTCCGGCATTCCAGTGCTCAAGACCGAAACTCAGCTTCGAGATGCTATCAAGGAAGGACTAGAGCGCCTTCAGCAGAAAGGCATCTATGACGAGATTGTGAAGAAATATGGCCTTCTGGCGAATAAGCTGACGCCTATCACAATTAATCAGGGCAAAGACTAAACACGGGGATGGGCTCATGCATCATTGCGTGAGCCCGTTTTAATCGTGATCGACAGTACCGAACGAATCCAACGTCGCACGCTGTTAGGCATTCAAGAGCTGCTCTTCCCGTCTTGTGCTATTAGCGCTGGCAGATCATCCCAGACATACAGATAGTTATTCGAGCGCCAGACGGGACCGGGATCGGTGTAGTTCCCTGCCCTTGTGCCTTTCATCCTTTCATAGAAAGCAATGGCTGGATTGTTCCCGGCAACTACACCAAGCCCCACGCCGTTGTAGCCAACTTTCTTCATGTGGCGCGCTAGGTGAAGCAGGAGTTCTCGGCCAATACCCCTACGCTTGAACGCGGCTCCCACATAGAGAAACTTGATCTCGGCCCTGCTCTGAAAGATCTCGTGTGAGGCTGGCCCCGCCATCCCGAAGCCTGCCAGTTGCCCATCGACTTCTGCAACCAGAATGGTCCGCTCGCCTCCTTGGCCGGCAAGCATACTCTGCCATCTGCCGTGCCGGACCTCCTCGGTCACAGTATTAAAAGCTGCTTGCGGAGCAAGACCTCGATAGGTCTCTCGCCAGGTATGATAATGCAACCGCGCAATCGGCAATGCATCGGCCGCCCGTGCCGAACGGATCGAGACAGTCATGTTGATTCTTTTTGCATCATGGCAATTATTGGTGGCGGTCTACCTCTCACATATAAATAACGGAGCCAAGTAATCATCAGTCTAAGAATAGCCCTTTCAAGGCAAGCGCCGGTTGTCGCTGTTCGGCCCGATTTAAGCCGCGAACGGCGCAGACGCTACGGCCTGCGTTGGGTCCGGAGTCGAGATTTCTTGCTTGTTCGGAGCGTCTGATTTGGTGAGGATTGCTGCCCTTGGACTGGCGTCCCCGGAGTGCCAGATCCGGAACTTCCAAGCTCACTACAGCTCTCCGGTCTCCCCTCCGATGAACGGGAATGGTTGCGGGGCTCCCGCACTGTCTTTCTGCCCTGCGCGCGAAATCCCTTTGGAAACCCGCTTGACCTTCCCATGATTGGAGGGTGCACAGTCTGCACATCGTGAACACCAACCGGAGTTTTTCCATGTGCGGATGCACCACCCACCAGGCTGAATCGAGCATCATTGCCGAGCGCGATCCCAATGCCCTGACCCTCAAGGTCGAGGACATGACCTGCGGGCACTGCGCCAGCACGATCACCAAGGCCGTCGAGGCCGGATTGCCCGGGGCCCAGGTGCAGGCGGATCCGGCCACCAAGCTCGTCTCGATCCGGGGCACCCGCGATCTCGCCAAGGTCGAGGCCCTGATCGCCGGCGCCGGCTACACCCCGACCGTTCCGGCGCTCGGATGAGCCCAGGCGGGATCCGGCCCCTCCCGGATCCCGCTGCCTGAACAAACCCAAGGACCCGTACCATGCACCGTCTTCAGGCCCACAACCTCTTCCACATCCCGAAGATGATGTGCGACCGCTGCGTCGCCGCCCTGACCAGCGCTCTGCATACCGTCGATGGGGTCGCCCGCGTCGAGGCCGACCTGATGGCGCGGACCGTCCGGGTCGTCTCCCGGCACTACGAGTCCGCACTCCTGCGAACCCTGCGCGAGGCCGGCTTCCCCGCCGAACCCGTGCTGCAGCCTCTCGGCTAATGGAGATCGTCATGCAAGCCCACAGTCACGATACCCATTCCCATCATGGTCACCACGGCTCACAGGCCGCTGCCCCGAGCCTCAACCGGGTGGCCTTCAGCGCCACCGTCCACTGCCTTACGGGCTGTGCCATCGGCGAGGTACTCGGCATGGTGATCGGCACCGCCCTGGGCTGGGGCGCCGGTGCGACCATCGCGCTCGCGGTCGCCCTCGCCTTCCTGTTCGGCTACGCCCTGACCATGCTGCCCCTGCTGCGCAGCGGCATGGCCTTCGGCACCGCCGTTGGCCTGGCCTTCGCCTCGGACACCGCCTCGATCACCCTCATGGAGATCGTCGACAACGCCATCATGCTGGTGATCCCGGGGGCCATGGACGCCCCGCTGTCGAGCCCGCTTTTCTGGGGCAGCCTTGCCGTCGCCCTGGTGATCGCGGGTGCCTTTGCCTTCCCGCTCAACCGTTGGCTCATTGCCCGAGGCCGTGGGCATGCCCTCGTCCACGCCCATCACTGAAGGAGGCCGGTCATGCGAGCTTTTCCAATGATCCTTGCGGCTACGGCACTCGCCGTCGTGCCGACCTCCATGGCGTGGGCCGACCCAGGTCATGCTGGCCATCACCATGCCGCCGAGGCGGCCTACGGACGCCCCGGCGATCCTGCCAAGGGCGGCCGCGTCGTCCAAGTGGTGATGAAGGAGACCGACAACGGCATGGCGTTCGCGCCGGAGCGCATCGAGGTCGCCGAGGGCGACCAGGTCCAGTTCGTCCTGCACAACGGCGGCGAGCTCGACCACGAGCTCGTCATCGGCACCGTCGAGGCGAACCGGGGTCATGCCGAGGCCATGGCCGCCCATCCGGACATGGCGCACGAGGATCCGAACGCCAAGCGCCTGGGCCCGAAGACCTCCGGCGTGCTGCGCTGGCAGTTCACCCAGGCCGGGACGTTCGAATACGCCTGCCTCATCCCTGGCCACCGCGAGGCGGGCATGGTCGGGACCGTGGTGGTGAAGTGAGGGGCATGGTTTGCCTTGGCGAACGAATCCGCCATAACAAGCCCTGTGGCCCACAAAGGCCAAAAAGACCCTAGAAGTAACCGTTTCGAAACCGGCAGCCCGTCAGATCATTTCCCTGATCTCAGGAGCGAATCGTTGAACACCGTGTGGACCCACTTCCGGCGCCTGATCACGAGCGTGATGCTCGTGGCGATGACGTCGTTCGTGCTCCACAGCGGCGCGCTGGCCAGCATGCACCGGCATGGGCGAGGCGCGTCCGACTGCCAGTCGATGGCCTCCGCCGCGCACGGGCACCAGCATGGGGCGGCGGCGCACGTTCACCAGGCCGCGCACGATCACGGCGATGGGGTGGGCCACCACCGTGCCCAGGCCGAGGCGGCGGATGAGAGCGCTTCCGACGACCAGCGAGCCAAAGCCAGCCTCGAAGGCCCTTGCTGCGCCAGCGCCTGCCCGCTCGCCATGGCCCCGTTGGGCCTGGATGCGATCTCCGTGCCCATGGGCATTGCGGTCGCGCTCCTGCCCGCGTCCCAGAACGGCTCGGGCATGAGCCTCGACGGCCTGAAGCGGCCGCCACGAACCCCCAGCATCGTGTAACCGAGCGACCGGCCGGCGCCGCGTCGCTCCCGACGACGTGCTTCTGATCCGGGGTCCTCCCAATGTTTATCCGTTCCAACGGCGCCCTGCGCCGCCTCCAGGCCATGCTGACCGGCCTGGGCCTCCTAACCACCATCGCCGCCGCGGCGGTCGCCCACGAGGGGCATGACCACGGCGCCCCGCCGCCCGCTGCGGTCACCACCAACAATCCGCGGGTCACCGCCCAGTCGGATGCCTACGAGCTCGTCGGCGTCCTGCGCGGCGACCGCCTCGGGCTCTACCTCGACCGCTTCGCTTCGAACGAGCCCGTGACCGATGCCAAGATCGCGGTGACCATCGGCGGCGACGAGGAAGCCCAAGCCGAGGCGGCAACCGGTGGCACCTACACGGTCACGTCGCCCAAGTTCGCGGGCGAAGGAGCGCTGGAGCTCATCTTCGCCGTCACCGCGCCAGGCGGGGACGACCTGCTGATCGGCACTCTCCAGCTGCCGGGCAAGCCTGTTGCCGCGGCTCCTGCCCCGGGGCGGGCCTCGCCGCTTCAGGTCCTGCAAAATACGCCAACCGTTCGGCTCGGCAGCATCGAGGTCGCCACGCCCTATGTTATCACCGGCGTCGCGCTCGCGCTGGGTTTCCTGTTTGGCCTGGTGGCCCGGAGCCGGCGGACGCTGGTGCCCGTGGCGAGCTTGGCGTTGGTCGTGCTGGTCGTCTCGACGGCCTATGCCTTCGCCCACGAAGGACACGACCACGGGGCTGAGGCCGCCAAGGCCGCCCTTCCCGCCGGTGACACCCCGCGCCGACTGCCGGATGGCACGGTGTTCGTGCCCAAGCCGAGCCAGCGCCTGCTCAACGTGCGGACGACCGTCTCGAAACCGGAGGAGGCGCAGAAGGCCGTGAGCCTGATCGGACGGGTCATCGCCGACCCGAACCGCTCCGGCCTGGTGCAGAGCATCAACGGCGGGCGCATCATGGCTCCGGAGAAGGGGCTTCCCCGCATTGGGCAGGCGGTCAGGAAGGGCGATGTGCTGGCCCTGGTCGAGCAGGCGGTGCCCCAGGCCGACCGCACCACGCTGTCCGAGCGCGTCGGCGAGATCGAGCAGGAGATCGCGGTCGCCGAGACAAAGCTCAAGCGCGTGCGCCAGCTTTCGGATAGGGGCGTCGCCCCGCCGAGCCAGGTCACCGACGCCGAGACCGAGCTGGAAGGCCTGCGCCGCCGCCGCGAGATCGTGCGCCAGACCCGCATCGAGCCCGAGGTCCTGCTGGCCCCCATCGCGGGCACCATCGCCGCGGCGCGGGTCGTCGCCGGCCAAGTCGTCGCCTCCCAGGACGTGATCTTCCAGATTGTCGACCCGAAGGGGCTCTGGGTGGAGGCGCTCGTCTACGGCGAGATCGATCCCGCCAAGGTCACCGGCGCCAGCGCCACGGCCGTCGACGGCACGCCCCTGAAGCTCGCCTTCCAGGGCTTCAGCAAAGCGCTCCAGCAGCAGGCCACCGTGGTGCAGTTCGCCGTCGAGAACCCGCCCGGCAATCTGTCGGTTGGCTCCCCGGTCACCGTGTTCGCGCAGAACGGAGCCTCCGTCAGGGATATCATCATGCCCCGGGACGCGGTCGTGCGCGGCGCCAACGGCGAGGCGGTGGTGTGGCGCCACACGGATCCGGAACGCTTCGAGGCACGCCCCGTCCGGACCGAGCCCTTCGATGCCACCCGTCTCGTGATCCGGGCCGGCGTTGCCGAAGGCGAGCGGATAGTGATCCGCGGGTCCGAGCTCATCAACCAGATTCGGTGAGGCGGCGATGTTCAACTTCCTCGTCAGCAACAGCTTGAAAAACCGGCTCTTCGTCATTGCGGCAGCGCTCGTCCTCGTCGCCTACGGCTCGTGGATCCTGCCGCGGGTGCCCGTGGACGTGTTCCCCGACCTCAACCGGCCGACCGTCACCCTGATGACCGAGGCTGAAGGCCTCGCGCCGCAGGAGGTGGAGCAGCTGGTCACCTACCCGCTGGAGACCGCGATGAACGGCATGCCGGGCGTCACGCGCGTCCGGTCCGTCTCCGGCGTCGGTCTCTCCATCGTCTATGTCGAATTCGACTGGAGCACGGACATCTACCGCTCGCGCCAGCTCGTGGCCGAGCGCCTGGCGCTCGTGGGCGAGCAGCTCCCAACCGGCGTCACCCCGCAGATGGGGCCGGTCACCTCGATCATGGGCGAGATCATGCTGGTCGCCGTGACGAGCGACACGGTCTCGCCGATGGAGGTGCGCGAGATCGCCGACTTCATCATCCGGCCGCAGCTCCTCACCATCGCAGGCGTCGCCCAGGTGATCCCCATCGGCGGCGAGGTCCGGCAGTACCGCATCGTGCCCAACATCGCGGCCCTGCAGGCGCTCGATGTCACGCACGAGCAGATAGAGGCCGCGGTCACCCGCTTTGGTACCAACACCGGCGGCGGCTTCGTCGACCAGCACGGGCGCGAATACCTGATCCGCAACGTCGGCGTCACGAAACGGCTGGAGGATCTGCGCAACACGGTCGTGGTGCACAAGCAAGGCCAGCCGGTCTTCCTGCATCAGGTGGCCCAGGTCGACTTCGCCCCGCGGGTGAAGCGCGGCGACGCCGGCTTCCAGGGCAAGCCCGCGGTGATCGTCTCCATCCAGAAGCAGCCCGGCGCCGACACGGTCGACCTCACCGGCAAGATCGAGGACGCGCTCGCTGAGATCCAGAAGACGCTGCCACAGGGCGTGTCGGCCACGAACCTGCAGTTCCGGCAGGCCACCTTCATCGAGACCTCCGTCGACAACGTGAAACGGGTGCTGCTGGAAGCGGCCGCCGTCGTGGCGGTGATCCTGATCCTGTTCCTGATGAATGTCCGAGCGACCGTGATCTCGCTGACGGCGATCCCGATCTCGATCCTGGTGACCGTACTCGTCTTCAACGCCTTTGGGCTCACCATCAACACCATGACGCTGGGTGGCCTGGCCATCGCCATCGGCGAGCTTGTCGATGATGCAGTGGTCGACGTCGAGAACATCCTGCGCCGGCTCATGGAGAACCGGGAGCTTCCCAACCCGAGGCCTGTGCTGGAGGTGATCGCGGCGGCCTCCCAGGAGGTGCGCTCGGGTATCGTCTACGCCACGATGATCATCATCCTGGTGTTCATCCCGCTCTTCGCCCTGTCCGGCATCGAGGGGCGCCTCTTCGCGCCGCTCGGCGTGGCCTACATCGTCTCGATCCTGGCCTCGCTCGTCACCTCGATCACCGTGACACCGGTGCTCGCCTATTACCTGCTCTCCGGGCGGGTGAAGGGCCACGAGCACGACAGCCTCATTGTGCGGCACCTCAAGCGCGGCAATGCCGCCCTGCTGCGCTGGGCCTTCGGGCACCGGGGTTTCCTGTTCACCACCATTCTGCTCGGCGTCGGCCTGGCGGCCTACGGGGCGACGCTGCTGCCGCGGGCCTTCCTGCCGCCGTTCAACGAGGGCACGCTCACGATCAGTCTCGCCTACAACCCCGGCATCGCGCTCGCCGAGAGCCACCGCCTCGGGCTGGTGGCGGAAGGCCTGATCAAGGACGTGCCCGAGGTGATCTCGGTCGGACGCCGCACGGGACGCGCCGAGCTCGACGAGCATGCGGAGGGCGTGCACTCCTCCGAGATCGACGTCGACCTGAAGCGGTCGGAGCGCTCGAAGGAGGAGGTGATGGGCGACATCCGCGCCCGTCTTGCCGTCCTGCCGGCGACGCTCAACGTGGGCCAGCCGATCTCACACCGTCTCGATCACATGCTCTCAGGGGTGCGCGCCGAGATCGCGCTCAAGATCTATGGCGAGGACATCGACACCCTGCGCACCCTGGCCGAGGGCCTGCGCGAGCGGCTGTCGAGCGTCGAAGGTCTCGTGGACCTCCAGGTCGAGAAGCAGGTGCGCATTCCGCAACTGCGCATCGACGTCGACTACGAGAGGGCCGCCCTCTACGGCCTGACGCCGGCGACGGTGACGCAAGGTCTGGAGACGATGTCGAACGGGCGCACGGTCTCGCAGATCGTGGAGGGCAACCGCCGCTTCGACGTGGTGATGCGCCTGTCCGACCAGGACCGCTCCACCACCGGCCTCGGCGACCTGCTCATCGCCACGCCGACGGGCCACGTGCCGCTGCGCATGATCGCAAGCGTCGTGGAGACGGACGGGCCGAACCAGGTGCTGCGCGAGAACGGCCAGCGCCGCATCGCGGTTCTCGGCAACACGGATGGCCGGCGCGACATGGCGGCGATCATCGCCGCCATCCGCCGCATCACCGCGGAGACGCAGTGGCCGCAGGGCTACGTCACCCGCCTGGAGGGCACCTTCCAGGCGCAGGAGGAGGCGACGCTGCGGATCGGGGCGCTGTCGCTCCTGTCGCTCGCGATGGTGTTCGTCGTGCTCTACAGCCGCTACCAGTCGCCGGCGCTCGCGCTGATCATCATGGGCAACATCCCGCTGGCGTTGATCGGCAGCGTGATCGCCCTCAACATCGCCGGCCAGCCGCTCTCGGTCGCGTCGATGATCGGCTTCATCACGCTGGCCGGCATCTCGGCCCGCAACGGCATCCTGAAGGTCTCGCACTACATCAACCTCGCCCTCTACGAAGGCGAGCAGTTCGGCAAGGACCTGGTGATCCGCGGCAGCCTGGAGCGGCTGACCCCGGTGCTGATGACGGCCCTCTCCGCCGGCCTCGCCCTCATCCCGCTCCTGATCGGGGCGGACGAGCCCGGGCGCGAGATCCTGCATCCGGTAGCGGTGACGATCTTTGGCGGGCTGATCTCGGCGACGCTGATCGACACCTTCCTCACCCCGGTCCTGTTCCTGACCTTCGGCAAGAAGCCCCTGGAGCGCATTCAGGCCAGCCGCGAGGGCAAGGCGGGAGCCTTGACCCCGGCGGAAGCCTTCTGATCCACGACACAAGGAGAAACACCATGAAGCATCTCATCCTCACCCTGGCTCTCGCAGCCGCTCCCTTGGGGGCAACCGCTCACGAGATGGCCAAGGGACCGAACGGCGGTCCGGTCGTCGACAGCGCCGGGCACCACGTCGAGATGGTGGCCCAGGGCTCCGAGCTCGTCCTGTTCCTCACCGAGGCGGATGACAAGCCGCTGGCTTCCGCGGGCACGAAGAACGCCCGCGCCATCGTGCAGGACGGCGGCAAGACGGCGACCGTTCAACTCCAGCCGGCCGAGCCCAACAAGCTCGTCGGCGCCCTGCCCCAGCCACTCGGGTCGGGCGCCCGCGTGGTCGTCTCGGCCACCATGGCCGACGGTCACGCCGTGCAGGCCCGCTTCGTCAACAACTGACATCCCTGACCGCAAAGGAGAAACCGATGAAAACCATCACGAAGACCGTCGCCGCTCTCGCGATCACCGCGCTGGCTGGCGTGTCGTACGCGTAGACCTCGCACCAGGGTCACGGGAGCGCACCGGCGTCGGGCGCTATGCCCATGGGCCACATGGATCCGGCAGCGATGCAGAAGATGATGCAGGACATGATGCCGTCGCCGAACGATCCCGCGTCCACCAAGGACTTCAAGGCGGCGGACATGAAGATGATGCACAACATGCAAGTGCCCTACACCGGCGACCCGGACGTGGACTTCCGCACCCACATGATCCCGCACCACCAGGGCGCCGTCGAGATGGCGAAGGTTGCCCTCAAGCACGCCAAGGATCCCGAGACGAAGCGGATGGCCCAGAAGATCATCGACGATCAGGAGAAGGAGATCGCCGAGATGCAGGACTGGCTGAAGAAGAACGGCAAGTAGCGGCCGCACGGGCGGGCGGCGACCAGTTGCCCGCCCCATTTGCTGGAGTGGTCATGAACCGCTCCCCAGCACCACCTGAGGCCCCATCTAGGTTGGGACCAACGAGAGCGATCAGATGCACCATCATACCCTGCACGATTGGCAGCACGAGCATGTCTTCCTTGGCGAGCACCACAACCGACACGAGCGACGCACCTGGCTGGTGGTAGGCTTGACCGCCGCGATGATGGTGACCGAGATCGCTGCAGGGACGATCTTCGGATCCATGGCGCTGGTGGCCGACGGCTGGCACATGTCGACCCACGCCGCAGCGCTGGCCAGGGCTGCGCTGGCCTACCGCTTCGCCCGCAAGCACGCCCACGATCCCCGCTTCTCGTTCGGGACCGGCAAGGTCGGCGAGCTCGCGGCGTTCTCCAGCGCGATCATCCTGGCGCTCATTGCTCTGCTCATCGGCTACGAGAGCCTCGTGCGCCTGATGAACCCGGTACCAATCCAGTTTGGCGAAGCGACGGTGGTTGCGGTGATCGGGCTCGCCGTGAACCTCGCCAGCGCTTGGCTGCTGGCCGGTGACCATCATCATCACGGCCATGATCACGGTCATCACCATGGCCACAGCCATAAGCACGATCATGACCATGAAGATCACCACCACGGCCATACGCACGGCGATCACCATCATCAAGGCGGCGACACGAACATCCGCGCCGCCTACCTGCACGTTCTCGCCGACGCCCTGACCTCAGTTCTCGCCATCGTGGCGCTGCTTGCCGGTCGCTTCTATGACTGGAGTTGGCTCGATCCCGTGATGGGCGTGGTGGGCGCTGTCGTCATCGCCCAGTGGTCATGGGGGCTGATCCGCACAGCCGGCGCCACCCTCCTCGACGCGGTCCCCGACCAGACGCTTGCACGGTCGGTGCGCGAACGCATTGAGGTCGGGGAGGACCGCGTGACGGACCTCCACCTCTGGCGCTTGGGGCCCGGCCATTCCGGCCTGATCGTCTCGGTCGTGTCAGACGCCCCTCAGTCGCCCGACGTCTACAAACGGCGGCTGTCCGGTATCGAAGGGCTGTCGCACGTGACCATCGAGGTCCATGCTTGTCCCAACCACCCACAGCGCGAGGCGGCCTGATCGGCTCCCGGAAAGGCACTTTCATGAACATCATGCACATGACCCGGCGCAGCCTCCTCACCGGACTGGCGGCCAGCGCCATGCTGGCGCATTCCCGCCCGCTGCAGGCCCAGGCTCTTCCCAAGATCGTCGTGAGCAAGGATCCGAGTTGCGGCTGCTGCACAGGCTGGGTCAACCATCTGCGTCAGGCGGGCTTCTCCGCTGAAGTGATCGAGACGTCGGAGATCAACTGGGTGAAGGTGCGCCTTGGCGTGCCGCAGGACCTCGCCTCCTGCCACACCGCCGAGATCGGCAGCTATGTCATCGAGGGCCACGTGCCCGCGGACGCGATCAAGCGCCTGCTCGCGGAGAATCCGACGGGCAAGGGCCTCGCCGTTCCCGGCATGCCGATGGGATCGCCAGGTATGGAGATGGAGGGCATGGCGCCGGAGACCTACGAGGTGCTACTATTCGGGCCATCGGGCCGGGCAATCTTTGCCCGCTACGAGGGCGCCCGTCTGCTCTGACCCCTGTCCTTACGAAAGGAGATCGGCCATGTCCCGCCTTCGGATCGTGATGACCGCAACCCTCGTTGCCGTTGGCACCGCCCAGGCCCAGCATGCTTCCCCTTCGCCCTACTCCGGCATGGAGGCACGACCGATCAAGGCGCTGTCCGACCAGCAGATCGCCGATCTTCGCGCGGGAGGCGGCATGGGTTTGGCGCTGTCAGCGGAGCTCAATGGGTATCCTGGACCGCTCCATGTCCTGGAACTCGGCGACCAGCTCGGGCTATCCGGGGAGCAGCGCACCCGGGTACAGGAACTCCACGCGGCCATGAAGACAGAGACGGTGCCGCTGGGCGAGCGTCTGATCGCGCAGGAGGCGGACCTCGACCGGCTGTTCGCCACCAAGGCGGTCACCCCGGCAATCCTGCAGTCCGCCACGGCCGACATCGGTGCGACCCAGGGCGCGCTGCGCGGAGCGCACTTGCGCTACCACCTCTCTACGCTGGAGGTCCTCACGCTGGAGCAGGTGCACCGGTATCGTGAGCTGCGTGGCTATGGGGCCTCGACAGGCCACGTGCATGGCCCCAAGGGCCACCACTGATCGCCCTCGCCTCCATCGCGGTGCGTGCCGAGATACCGTCAAGAACTGTCCGGCGAGTACTCAATCGCGCGTCGATACCTTCGGCAACGAAGGTCGGCATCGGGTAATTCTCTGCCGATTCCGGATAGTTCGCGAACGTCTGCGTCGGATGAGCTAGATGTTAAGATGGGGTATTCGGCTTGAGCTCCATCTGCAACGGCAATGGTGAGAGGGCAGCGCTTCGAGCTGATGGCAGCGTGAGGGTGTCCCCTCACAAGCATCAGGACAGGGCGCGCAGCATGAAGCACTACGCCGGACTGGACGTCTCCCTCAAGGAGACCTCAATCTGTATCGTGGACGAGACGGGTTCGATTTGCCGTGAGATGAAGGCGCCCAGCCATCCCGAGGATCTTGCCCGTGTGCTCCAGGATCCGACCTGGCGGCTGGCCCGGATCGGGCTTGAGGCCGGTCCCCTGTCGCAGTGGCTGTTCAGCGGATTGGCCGTGGCAGGCTTGCCGGTGGTCTGCATCGAGACCCGGCATACCAAGGCGTTCCTCAAGGCGCAGGTGAACAAGAGTGACCGCAACGACGCCCGCGGCATCGCCCAGATGATGCGGGTCAACCTGTTCCTGCCGGTACACGTCAAGACCATGACAAGCCAGCAGCGTCGGGCTCTGCTGACCGCCCGCAAGCTGCTGCAGGAGAAGGTGATTGCGATCGAGAATGACATCCGCGGTCTGCTGCGCAACTTCGGCCTCAAGGTCGGCGTCATCGGGCCGGTCGGATTTGACACGCGGATCCGGGAACTCGTGGACGGCAGGCCAGAGCTGAAGATAGGAGAAGGCCGGACACGACCCAATTGCTGCGTCTTCATCAGCCGTACAGATGGCTGATAATGGCGCTTTCAGCCACCCCGGAAGATCGTACCGTCTAAGACGCGCACATTGCCCTCCTCCCTATCCATTGGTTTGTTGCAAGAAACATTTCGATCTCGAGCCTCATTACATCGGCATGTGATACTTTGAGGCGGCACCAGCTCCGCATATTAGTTGGAAGTCCAGTGAATAAGCACTCAGCCACTTCCCGCGTTAGCACCGGGCCAGACCGAGGGCCATCCAAGAGGTTCCCCGAATGGGTCCTCACATCCGGCTGGTGACACCTGCTGTATCCCGGCTCAGGAACGAACGGTAAGCTGGATTGTCACTCTCGTTCCAATACGGGTAACCAAGTTCATCCAGACTGCGCTTGAGCTGCATTCTCTCTGCGGCGGGAACCTGAATGCCGGCCAGCACCCGCCCGTAATCCGCGCCATGGTTGCGGTAGTGGAACAGCGAGATGTTCCAGCTACCGGAGAGCCCATTCAGGAACTTGAGAAGGGCGCCAGGACGCTCCGGGAACTGGAAACGGAAGATCAGCTCGTCCTGAAGACCAGGTGTGTGCCCGCCGACCATGTAGCGCACGTGCAGCTTGGCCATCTCATTGTCGCTCATGTCGAGCACGGGATAGCCCTGCTCCCGCAGCATGGCGATGATCTGCCGCTT
>DASZBB010000145.1:0-6277 GCA_035944695.1 Microvirga sp.
TCTCATCAACCAGAGCAGAGGCGCCATCACCATCGTCGATCGACGCGGCCTCGAGGAGACGGCCTGCGAATGCTACGACGTCATCCGCAAGAAATTTGCGCAACTCCTGCCCGACTCCATCGAATAGAACCTTCGGATGAGACGGTTGACATGCCGGCCTGCCGCCACAGGTAAGACTGCCTGTGTCGTCCCCGCAATCGAGCCGTGCCTTGACCAAGCGAACGCTCAACCGCACTGCCCTGCCGGCCCATGTCATCGACAGGGGGCTGATCGCCGCGGCCGTGGCAGCGGCCCTGACGGCGTTCCTTCTGTGCTGTCAGCTCCCGTGATGGGATTGGGACCATCCGGCAGTCGACATCATCCGCGGTCTTCACACGCCGGCGATGCTCCTTCTTAGCGGGCGTATCGTGTGCGGAACCGGTTCCACATTTCCCTGGAGTGTCCCTGCAGTTGCACAATGCACGCCGGCGGCAGGTTTTCGCCTCATAGCCCATGGAGAAGTTCAAAAAGTGCGAGTGGACTTTTGAACTTTAGTCGCGGTTGAGAGTGCCACTCCACAATCCTCCATAAAAGGATGGAGCGAAAGTGGTTCCTCTTTTGCTCTGCCTTGCTCCCGGGGACATCAGCGACCTGATCGGCTATACTCTTCGAGTGAGCCAATACTCACGATGTGAGCACTGCCGATGCGTCGTTTGACCCATGCTATACTGGCCTTGACTGTCCTCGCCTCAGGCAGCGTCTCTGCACAGGAAGGAGGCTGGGCGTCCGCCCCTGACGGAAAAGCCAGGTGGAACGCCTGCTACAAGGAAACGAGGCTGATCTATCGGACCCGGAACCTGTCGCTTTCCGATTACCGGTCAGAGATCAAAGATGCCCGCAAGGCCCACATGCGGCTCTGCATGACCAGGGCCAATCCTCCTGCTCCCGTCATCGTGGCCACTCCCCTCGGCCAGAACCCGGCGAGCGCCATAGCGAGCTGGGCCAGCAGCCCATAGGAGCGGGGCAGCGGCCGGCAGCCCTTTCCTTCTTAGGATCGAATTCTGAGATACGGCGTTAGTCATACGCTGCTTGGATTAATCCTAAAGGGGGATCACATGAACATCGAGTTGGCCATCCAGGACGCGGGAACAGCCCTGGTCAACGTCCAAGGCCGCCTGGATGCAGCAGCGGCGCCCGGCTTCAAGCAGCAGATCGCGTCGGCCATTGCCGACGGCAATGTCAGACTTGCGCTGCATCTCGCTCATGTGTCGTTCATGGACAGCACGGGCCTCGGAGCCCTCGTGGCGGCGTTGAAGGCTGCGAGGAGGGCCAACGGCGATATCAGCATCGTGGCTCCCAGCAGCCAGGTCCAGAAGCTGTTCCGCCTGACGGCGATGGATCGGGTCTTCAGGATCTTCGAAACCCATGACGAAGCCCTGCGCCAGCTCAGGCCGGGTTCACAATGACGGCTCGATCTAATCGAGAGATGTGAGCCCAAGGTCCGCGCACGGGATGATCAGGACGGGGCGGAGGTCCTCGCCGACGATTTCGATCATGATCTCGCTGCCGTAGCTCGGGGACATGCCGGCCCAGCTTTTCAGGAGCTTTTCAGCCACCTTCAGGGCTTCGATCCTGGCGGCCGCGATGTCCGGCAACTCGACACCGCTCGGATCCTCATCAATGCCGAAATGGCTCCTCACATCAATGTAATAGCGGGGCACGACGCATCGCCTCGGCAAGTCTGGATAGGACGGACCATTTCCACCCTGATCTTCACCTATGTTAATCGACGATGGCCGATCTCGGAATTCATGCTGAATCCCCGCCCACTATTTCGGGCAAGCACGATCCTTTCCGAAGTCACAGGGTTGTCGTTTGATGATATAGCTCTCCTTTTCCTGGCGCTCGGCAAGTCAGTTCCCCAACCAGAGGCTGCCAATCCACCACCCTTTCAGGAGTTTCGATGCTTTTGCCTTGGATGAAACTTGCGACAGACACCACGATGCTGGCCTTCGAGGCCCAGATGGTGATCTGGACTCGTCTGTCCCGAGCCGCCATGGGCCAGGGCTCCCCGGCGGAAAATCTGCTCATGGTGACGGAGAAGGTCACCGCCTTTGCCGAGGCGGCAGCGACGATTGCAGCAGGTGGATCGGCCCACAAGGTCGTGAAAGGTTACCGCAGGAAGGTTCGCGCCAACGTGAAGCGCCTGAAGCGCTAGTCGCCTTGAAGGTCGAGCTATTTTCTTCCCGCGTGCCCGTTGCCTTCACGACCATCCGCCGACTGAGTTTAATCCTGTTCACGGGATTTCTGTTCTGCACCGGCCGATTGGTGCTATTTTCGGCACGAGCGCGTCGAAAGGTCCATTCATGCGAGATCGTCGCCAGAGCGAACGTCTCCCCTCGATTTTGGAGGGCCGGATCGTCCTCGGTCAGGAGGAGCCCAGGCTCCAATGCACCGTGCGAGACATTTCTGCGACGGGGGCGCGGATCTGGCTACCGGCTGCGATCGAGCTTCCGCGGGAATTCGACCTGGAGATTCCCGTCCTGGATCAGATCATGCCGGTTCAGCTCATGTGGTCGAAGGGAAGGACCCATGGGGTCATGTTCCTGCAGGAATTGCAAGGGCAACCGGACAGCATGTCCGAGGGCATTCTCGATGATCTTCCGCCCTCGGAGCCTCAAGCCGCCCTGGAAGGCATCCCGAAAGGCTTGGTTGCGCTGACTGATAGCGTACTCGAGGATGCCCGTCGGCATCTTGCCGAAATCCTCGACGTGCCTGCTGACAAGATCAGGTTGAAGCTTGAGATCGACCCCTGAGCGTCGCGCCTCGAACTCTGCGGCTCGCGAGACGGTTCCGAATGCCGGCGAAGATGGCCAGCGCCAGTGCGCCCGCAATTGTTGCCCCGAAGAGCTCTCCAAAAATATGCAGACTTATGCTGTGCTCAGGGAGATCGCCGACGCCCATGTGATGAACATGGTGAGCCGTTGCGAGCGCTATGCCGCTCAAGGCGCCGAGATAGGCGAGCCCCGGCGTGTTCCATTCCCTGACCGTCTTTCTCTTGATGCGACCAAACGACATAGAACTGCAGCTCCTGTCGACGTTCATCAGTCTCATTCAGCCTTGGCCTCGCCGATGCCGGAACACTGCTCAACCGCGGGCATCGCGATCATCCGAAAGCTCTCCAAAGCCAAGCCTACGGGAAAATAACATCCTCCGGAACAACTTGACACAAGACGGCAGTTGCATTCGAAAACTTGGCAATACGGCTCTCACGGTCAAGCTTGACCATTGCTATTACGTATTTTCCACTATTCCGTTTTTCACATGAGATCGGTTATAGACTGAACTCATTGATGCGGGGCAATTCACAACAATAGTCACCAAAGATATATTTCAATACTACCGTGTTTGGGGGGCTTAGCACGGATATGGGCCGCGGCTCTGGTTGAAAGATCAGACGCGGCCTTTTCTTTTTCTCGAATTCAACTCGCTTGCCTCGGGAAGCTGGCGAGCGCAACTTCAAGGCGCTGCCAGGCTTCCTCAGAGCCCGGCAGCCCGAAGCGCAGAAGACCGGGATCGTATTGGAAGCGTCGGACCCAGATGCCTTGCCGTCCCAGATGCGAGAACAATTCGGGGGCGCGGCTGCTGTTCATGAGACGGTAAAGGATCGTGCCCGCGACCGGATGTTCCGAGCGGGGCCCGAGCAGCGTGTCGAGGCGGCGGGCATCCCTGGCCCGTGTCTCTTGCGCCGCCCGTTTCCATTCATGATCCCGCAGCGCCCGGCGCCCGACCTCCATGGCCGGGCCCGAGACGGACCAGGGCCCCAGTACCCTTCGCAATGCTTCGGCCACTTCGTTGGCCGCGATGGCAAAGCCGAGCCTGACGCCTGCGAGCCCGTATGTCTTGCCGAAGGAGCGCAGGACGAGGGCGTTGCCCGGGAGCACAGGGGCGAGCGTCTCGCTTTCGCCGAAATCGGCGAAGGCTTCGTCGACCACGAGCCAGCCGCTGCGCCGTCGCAGACGCTCGGCCTGTTCGAGCAACGCCCCCCGAGGAAGCGTGCGACCATCAGGATTGTTGGGGTTCACCACGACGAGGATGTCCGCATCAGTTGCCTCCTCGACCGAACCGACCTCCACAATCTCGTGCCCCGCCCCGCGCCAGGCCTGGGCATGTTCGGCATAGGTCGGCCCGACAATGGCCACCCGTGACTTGGCGCGTAAGGTCGGCAACAAGCCGATGAGAGCCTGCGTGCCCGGTGCGGCCACCACCATGGCAGGATCGGACGCGCCATAGGCCTCGGCGGCAGCCGCTTCCAGATCCCTGTGGCCCGCAGGCGACGGCAGCCGCTCGAACAGGGAGGCTGGCAAGGGGGGCATGGGATAGGCTATGGGATTGATCCCCGTCGACAGGTCGATCCACGGCTCGGGCGCTCCCGGAAAGAGCCGGCGGGCCTCGTCCAGGTCGCCTCCGTGCCAGATCAGCGCCTCACTCATCCATTTCCCCCATGACGCTTTCCAATAGCCTGCTCACCTTAAGCCTCGCCTTGGCGGCCGAGGCGGCGTTCGGCTATCCCCACCGCCTTTACACGTGGATCGGGCATCCCGTCACCTGGACCGGACGGCTGATCAAGCGGCTCGACCGGGACCTGAACCGCGAGGACTGGTCCTTTGGCCGACGCCGCGCCGCCGGTGTTCCCGCTCTGGTGCTGCTTCTGGCGTTCACGGGAGCCGCCGCGTGGGCGCTGCAGGCGGCTCTCCTGCCGTTCGGCCTCGTCGGAATCGCGATCCTCGCCCTTCTGTCCGGCACGCTGATCGCTCAGCGCAGCCTGCACGACCATGTGGCGGCCGTGTCGAAGGGTTTGCGCGCGGATGGGCTCGCGGGCGGCCGGACGGCAGTCTCGATGATCGTCGGACGCAACCCTCAGAGCCTCGACGAGGCCGGCGTGTCCCGCGCCGCCATCGAGAGCCTTGCCGAGAACTTCTCCGACGGGATCGTGGCGCCCGCCTTCTGGCTCGGGCTCGGCGGCCTCCCTGGCGCTGTGCTCTACAAGGCCGCGAACACCGCCGACAGCATGATCGGCCACCGGACGCCCCGGTACGAGGCCTTCGGTTGGGCCGCTGCCCGGTTCGACGATCTGGTCAATCTGCCGGCCTCGCGCCTCACGGCTGTTCTCATCATCGTTGCAGCCGTCTTCACGAGCGGGGCCTCCCCACAGGGTGCATGGCGAGCGGTGAGGCGCGATGCGTCACACCATCGCTCGCCCAACGCCGGTTGGCCGGAAGCAGCCATGGCCGGAGCTCTGGGCCTGCGGCTTGCCGGACCGCGCGTCTATGGCGATGTGCGCGTCGAGGATCGCTGGATGGGCGACGGGCGTGCCGAAGCCCATGCAGGCGACATCGACCGGGCGCTCACCCTCTACCGGAGCGCATGCGCGCTGCTCTTTGCCCTGGCGGCAGGCCTGACCCTCCTGGTCTGGGCTATCGCGCGCTGAGGGCGAGGAGTCGGTCGCAGTCGAGATGCGCCTCCAGGTGGTCGGCGAAGCGGTCGAGAATGTCGTCGACGAGGGCCTCGTAGGCGAGATCGCTCGTCTGCGCCCCAAGCAGGCTAAGCCAGCGCGCCCGCTGGCGGTCATCCGCGAAGAGGCCGTGCACATAGGTGCCGGTGACGCGGCCGTCGGCCGAGACGGCACCGTCCGAATGTCCGTTCGTCAATTGGGCAAAGGCACGCGAAGACGCATCCGGCCCTGACGTCTCGCCGATATGCATCTCGTACCCTGAGAGCGTCGTTCCGTCCGAAAGCGTGGTCCCGGTGACGGCCTCGAGCCGCTTCTTCGCGGTGAGCATCGTCGCCACGTCGAGCAGGCCCAACCCCTCGACGGAGCGGCCTGCCTCGCCTTCGATGCCGAATGGATCGTCGATCCGCCGCCCCAGCATCTGGTAGCCGCCGCAAAGGCCGAGCACCCGCCCTCCCCGGCGCACATGGGCTTTGAGATCGATGTCCCAGCCCTGAGCGCGGATGAACAGCAGATCGTCGATGGTGGTCTTGGAGCCGGGCAGCAGCACGAGCGCGGCCTCGGCCGGCAGGGGCCGGCCGGGCTCCACCAGCACCACCTCGACGCCCGGTTCCTCGCGTAAGGGATCGAGGTCGTCGAAGTTGGAGATCCAAGGCGTCACCGGGACGGCGATGACGACCGAGCCCTTGCGGCCTTCCCGTCGCAGGCCCAGGCCGTCCTCGGCGGGAAGGCGTGCGGCATCGGCGAAATGCGGCACGAGGCCGAGGGCCGGCCAGCCGGTGCGCT
>DASZBB010000146.1:0-13029 GCA_035944695.1 Microvirga sp.
GGCCGTTCTTCACGCTGGCCGGAATGTCGGCCAAGTCCTTGGCGTTCTCCTCGGGGATCAGCACCTTCTTGATACCGCCGCGAAGGGCTGCCAGGAGCTTCTCCTTGAGGCCGCCAATGGGCAGCACCCTGCCCCGCAGCGTCACCTCGCCCGTCATGGCGATGTCGCGGCGCACCGGGATCCCGGTGATGACGGACACGATGGCGGTCGCCATGGCGATGCCGGCCGACGGACCGTCCTTGGGCGTCGCACCTTCCGGCACGTGCACGTGGATGTCCCGGCGGTCGAACAGGGGCGGCTCGACGCCGAAATCGAGAGCGCGGGAGCGGACATAGGACGCCGCAGCCGAGATCGATTCCTTCATGACGTCGCGGAGGTTACCCGTGACGGTCATCTTGCCCTTGCCCGGCATCATGATGCCTTCGATGGTGAGCAACTCGCCGCCGACCTCTGTCCAGGCCAGACCCGTGACCGCGCCGACCATGTCCTCCGTCTCGGCCTCGCCGTAGCGGTAGCGCGGCGGTCCGAGGAACTCGGGCAGGTTCTCGGTCGTGACCTCGACGGTCTTGACCTTGGAGATCAGGATCTCCTTCACGGCCTTGCGGACCAGGTTGGCGATCTCGCGCTCCAGGTTACGCACGCCTGCCTCGCGGGTGTAGCGGCGGATCAGCATGAGCAGAGCCTCATCGCCGATCTTCCACTCCTTCTCCGCCAGGCCGTGCTTTTGCATGGCAGAGGGGATCAGGTGGGTGCGGGCGATCTCGGCCTTCTCCTCCTCCGTGTAACCCGCGATGCGGATCACTTCCATACGGTCGAGGAGCGGAGCCGGGATGTTGAGCGTGTTGGCTGTCGTCACGAACATCACGTTGGAGAGGTCGTAATCGACTTCCAGGTAATGGTCGTTGAAGGTCGAGTTCTGCTCAGGGTCGAGAACCTCGAGCAGGGCCGCCGACGGGTCGCCGCGGAAGTCCATGCCCATCTTGTCGATCTCGTCGAGCAGGATGAGCGGGTTGGAGGTCTTGGCCTTGCGCATCGACTGGATGATCTTGCCGGGCATCGAGCCGATATAGGTCCGGCGGTGGCCGCGGATCTCCGACTCGTCCCGAACGCCGCCGAGCGACATGCGAACGAACTCGCGGCCCGTGGCCTTGGCGATCGACTTGCCGAGCGAGGTCTTACCCACGCCGGGAGGGCCTACGAGGCAGAGGATCGGGCCCGTGAGCTTGTTGGCGCGCTGCTGCACGGCCAGGTACTCGACGATGCGTTCCTTGACCTTGTCGAGGCCGTAGTGATCCGCGTCGAGCAGATCCTGGGCGGCCTTCAGGTCCTTCTTCATCTTCGAGCGGCGGTTCCACGGGATGCCGAGCAGCCAGTCGAGATAGTTGCGCACAACGGTCGCTTCCGCCGACATGGGCGACATCTGGCGGAGCTTCTTGAGCTCGCCCAGCGCCTTCTCGCGAGCTTCCTTCGTGAACTTGGTCTTCTCGATCTTCTCCTCGAGCTCGGCCAGCTCGTCGCGACCCTCGTCGTCGCCGAGCTCCTTCTGGATCGCCTTCATCTGCTCGTTGAGATAGTACTCGCGCTGCGTCTTCTCCATCTGACGCTTCACGCGGGTCCGGATGCGCTTCTCGACCTGGAGAACCGAGATTTCGCTCTCCATCATGCCGAGCACCTTCTCCAGGCGCTGGGCAACCGTGGCGGTCTCGAGAATCGCCTGCTTGTCGGCAATCTTGATGGCCAGATGCGAAGCGATGGTGTCGGCGAGCTTTGCGGGCTCGTCGATCTGGGTCACGGCGGTCACGACCTCCGGCGACACCTTCTTGTTGAGCTTCACATAGTTCTCGAACTCGGACACCACGGAGCGGGCGAGCGCCTCGGCTTCGACCTGATCGCCGAGCGAGTCCGGAAGCGCCTCGGCTTCGGCCTCGTAGAATTCATCCGTGCGGGTATAAGCCTTCACCTGGGCACGGCTCGCGCCTTCGACCAGCACCTTCACGGTGCCGTCGGGCAGCTTCAGCAGTTGCAGGACGTTGGCCAGGGTGCCGACCTTGTAGATCGCATCCGTTGACGGATCGTCATCCGTCGCATCGATCTGGGTGGCCAGAAGAATGTGACGGTCCCCCTTGACCACCTCCTCAAGCGCGCGGATCGACTTTTCACGGCCGACGAAGAGCGGCACGATCATGTGTGGAAAGACAACAATGTCGCGCAGAGGCAGAACCGCATAGGTTCCGGTCGAGCCTGGGACGACAGGCTGACGTGGCTTCGATTGTGTCATGAGACGGTATCCTTTTGACTGCGTCCGGAAGTCCCCTCGGATGAGCTGGATCTCGGACGAATAACCGGAATGCTCAGGCTTTTTTTATGGGCTGCATCCGGTACCCCGGGCTCTCCCTCGGACAATGAGCGGACAGCGCCGGTGCAAGAGATGATGTGGCGTTGCGGGGCCCCTGTTTCAAGAAGATTGCCCGCAACGCTTCTGCTCATGGAACGCCCCTGGGCAGGCCTCAAGCGCTGGCGCTTGCGGCCTGATCGTTGCGCTCGCCATGGATGAAGAGCGGCTTGGCCTTGCCTTCCACGACCTCGGGACCGATCACCACCTGCTCGACAGAATCGAGACCCGGCAGGTCGTACATGGTCTCCAGCAGGATGCCCTCCATGATGGAGCGCAGGCCACGGGCACCCGTCTTCCGCTCGATCGCCTTGCGGGCGATCATGGAGAGGGCCTCGTCCTGGAAGGTCAGGTTCACGTTCTCCATCTCGAAGAGACGCTGGTACTGCTTCACCAGGGCGTTCTTGGGCTCCTGCAGGATCTTCTTCAGGGCGTCCTCGTCCAGGTCCTCCAGAGTCGCCAGGACCGGCAGGCGGCCGACGAACTCGGGGATGAGGCCGAACTTCAGCAGATCCTCGGGCTCGACGGAGCGGAAGATCTCGCCCGTCCGGCGATCGTCGGGGGCCTGGACCGTGGCACCGAAGCCGATGGACGTGCCCTTGCCGCGCCCGGAGATGATCCGCTCCAGCCCGGCGAAGGCGCCGCCGCAGATGAACAGGATGTTCGTGGTGTCCACCTGCAGGAATTCCTGCTGCGGGTGCTTGCGGCCGCCCTGGGGAGGCACAGAGGCGACGGTGCCCTCCATGATCTTCAGGAGAGCCTGCTGCACACCCTCGCCGGAGACGTCGCGGGTGATGGACGGATTGTCGGACTTGCGGGAAATCTTGTCGATCTCGTCGATATAGACGATGCCCCGCTGCGCCCGCTCCACATTATAATCGGAGGCCTGGAGCAGCTTGAGGATGATGTTCTCCACGTCCTCGCCGACGTAGCCGGCCTCGGTCAGGGTCGTGGCATCCGCCATGGTGAACGGAACGTCCAGGATCCGGGCCAGGGTCTGGGCCAGAAGGGTCTTGCCCGAGCCGGTGGGCCCGATCAGCAGGATGTTCGACTTGGCCAATTCCACGTCGTTGTGCTTCGTCGCGTGGGCCAGGCGCTTGTAATGGTTGTGGACCGCCACCGAGAGCACCTTCTTGGCGTGCTCCTGGCCGATCACGTAGTCATCCAGAACGCGGCTGATTTCCTTCGGGGTAGGCACCCCGTCGCGGGACTTCACGAGAGACGATTTCGACTCCTCGCGGATGATGTCCATGCACAGCTCGACGCATTCATCGCAGATGAAAACCGTCGGGCCAGCGATCAGCTTGCGAACCTCATGCTGGCTCTTGCCGCAGAAGGAGCAGTACAGCGTACTCTTGGAGTCGTTGCCGCCAGCCTTGGTCATTATCACATCTCCAATCCGTACCGGGACAGCCCCTGCCGGCCCAGCACTATTAATTTATGAGCGACGGGACTAACAAAATGTTCCGTCGCTAAGAATTGAACGTCCAAATCGCCCAGTCTCCCAAATGCACATGCAATCACGGGCGAGCCCCGTGATCAATAGAAACGGGGTTACTCGGCAAAAAGACGCACCCAGGGGAATCTTGTCCCCAGGTTTTAAGGGTTAAGCCGGGGTGGCGACCGGTTCGGGACGCTTCTCAATCACCTGGTCGATCAGGCCGAATTCCCGGGCCGCCTCGGCGGTCATGAAGTTGTCCCGCTCCAGAGCCCGTTCGATCTCTTCGTAGTTCCGGCCGGTATGGCCGACATAGATCTCGTTCAGACGACGCTTGAGAGCCTCGCTCTCGCGGGCATGGATCATGATGTCCGTGACCTGGCCCTGGTACCCGCCGGACGGCTGGTGGACCATGATGCGGGCATTCGGGAGGGCAAAGCGCATGCCCTTTTCGCCGGCGGTCAGCAGGAGGGAGCCCATGGAGGCCGCCTGGCCGACGCAGAGGGTCGAGACCGGGCAGCGGATGAACTGCATCGTGTCGTAGATCGACAGGCCCGAGGTCACGACGCCGCCGGGCGAGTTGATGTAGAAGGAGATTTCCTTCTTGGGGTTCTCGGCCTCGAGGAACAGAAGCTGCGCCACGATCAGCGAGGCCGAATAATCTTCGACTGGGCCCGTGAGGAAGATAATCCGTTCGCGCAGGAGGCGCGAATAGATGTCGAACGCGCGTTCGCCGCGGTTCGACTGCTCAACCACCATCGGGACGAGCGTATTGTTAAAGAGCGCTACCGGATCTCTCATTGTCTCACTGCTCCAATTCGGCCGCGCAGATTCGCGGCCGTGCAATTCATGCAAGCAACGAGACGCTTAAGGGAGCGTTACTCGCCCTTGCCGGCTTTCTCTCCACCCTCTTCCTCATCGCTGAAGAGCGCGTCCTTGGAGACGGTCTCCTCGTCCACCTTCACCTGGGACAGGATCTGGTCGACGACCTTCTCCTCGAACAGAGGAGCCCGGATTTCAGCGAGGGCCTGCGGGTTCTTCTGGTAGAACTCCCAAACCTGCCGCTCCTGGCCGGGGTACTGGCGGACCCGCTCGATGAGGGCCTGAGTCACCTCGTCGTCGGAAATCTTGATATCGGACTTCTCACCGATCTGCGCAAGGACCAAGCCGAGGCGAACACGACGCTCGGCGATCTTGCGGTACTCCGCCTTGGCCTCATCTTCCGTGGTGCCTTCATCCTCGAAGGTGCGGTTGTTCGACTTCATGTCGCCGACAACCTGCGACCATACGGCCGCGAACTCCTGCTCGACCAAGGTCGGAGGCAGCTCGAAGCTGTACTTGGCGTCCAGGGAGTCGAGCAGGTCCTTCTTCACCTTGCGGCGGGACTGGGCGTCGAAGTCGCGCTTGATGGCGTCGCGGATCGCGTCCTTGAGCTTGTCCAGGGATTCCATGCCGAAGCCCTTGGCCATCTCGTCGTCGATCTTGAGTTCGCCCGGAGCCTCGACTTCCTTGACCGTCACGTCGAACTCGGCGTCCTTGCCGGCCAGATGGGCCGCCATGTAGTTCACCGGGAAGGTGACCTTCACGAGCTTGGTGTCGCCGACCTTCAGGCCGAGGAGTTGATCCTCGAAGCCGGGGATGAAGGTGTTCGAGCCGAGCTCGACCCGGATGTCCTCGCCCTTGCCGCCCTCGAATTCGCTACCGTCGATGCGGCCCACGAAGTCGACGACGACCCGGTCGCCCTCGCCCGCGGCCCCGTCCTTCGGCTCGAAGGAGCGGTTCTGCTTGGCCATGCGCTCGAGCGATTCGGCGATCTCGGCATCGGTGACCTCGGCCACCGGCTTCTTGACCTTCACATCGGAGAGATCGGCCAGCTCGAAGACCGGCAGGACCTCGAGAGCGACGGTGAAGGCCAGGTCGCCCTTGGCCTCCATGGCCTTCTCGACCTCTTCCTGGCTCTCGGGGAACTGGATCTGAGGCTCGTTGGCGAGCTTCAGGTTGTTGTCCTCGACGATCTTGCGGTTCGCCTCGTTGACGGCATTCTGCAGCACGTCCGCCATCACGGAGCGGCCATAGACCCTGCGCAGGTGCCCCACCGGGACCTTACCGGGACGGAATCCCTTGATCTGCACGCGATCCTTGAGGGTCGTCAATTCGCTGTTCAGACGCTCTTCCAACTCGGTGGCCGGGAGCACGACCTTGAACTCTCGCTTCAAGCCTTGGGACAGTGTTTCCGTCACCTGCATGGTTTTATTCGCCTTCATCCACTCGAAAATCTGAAATCCAGGCTCCGGCCGATGCAGCGTCATGCCGTCAACCAGGCCACACGGAGCCTCCGGAACCCAATCCTGACGGGACTGGTGCGGGCGGAGGGACTCGAACCCCCACAACTTTCGTCGCTGGAACCTAAATCCAGTGCGTCTACCAATTCCGCCACGCCCGCGCGGGAGCGGCGCGCGAGGCGCACCCCTCTTCCGGGACGCGGCTCTATAGCATGGTTGAGGAAGTGTGCATCAAAAAAGTTCGTGTGCGGCCAAATGGCAACCAATCTTGGCCGTTCACGTTCAAAGCTGTACCGATGTATCCCGTTCCCAGCCGTTGAGACGAGACCGCTTCATGATCACCCGCCGCGCCGTCACCGCCGGTCTCGCCACAACCCTGATCGCCCTCTCCCGGGACGCACGAGCCCAGGTCCCGGACCGCTCCGAACAGGTTCTGGCGGCAAAGCCCACCCCCATGAAGCTCCGCCCCGATGCCGCCGCAGAAGCGGATGTCTGGGCCTTCAACGGGACCTTGAGCCCTGCGGTGCGCATCAAGCACGGGGCGGAACTCCGCCTGAAGCTTCAGAACGACACCACTTCGCCCCTGTCCCTCCATTTCCACGGGGTGCGCGGGCCGAATGCCATGGACGGAGTCGGCGGCCTGACTCAGGAGCCCGTCCCTGCCGGGAAGAGCCATGACTATCGCTTCACCCCGCCCGATGCCGGCACATTCCTGATCCGTCCCTCCGTCGTCGGCGGCAGCGCCGAGCCCATGGAGCGCGGCCTCTCGGGCCTCCTGATCGTGGAGGAAGCCAACCCTCCCCAAGTGGACCGGGACATCGCCCTCCTGGTGGACGACTGGCGCCTGAACGACGACGGCTCCCTCGCTCCCTTCGACAAGCCCACGGAAACCGCCCCGGCCGGCCGGCTCGGCAGCTGGCTCGGCGTCAACGGCAAGGCGACGCCGCAGCGCATAGAAGCTCCTTCCGGGGCGCGCCTGCGCCTGCGGCTCGCCAATGCCTGCAACGCAAGAACCATGCGTCTGCGCTTCGACGGCCTGAGAGCCTATGTGATCGCCATCGACGGGCAGCCGACCAGCACCTTCGAGCCGCTCATGGCCTCCCTGCCCTTCGCGCCCGGCACCCGCTACGACCTGCTCGTGGACCTCGTTCCAGAAGCGGGAGCGGCCGGCGCCGTGATGGCCTTGATCGGAGACGGGATGCCCCTCGTCGAGATCGTCGCCGCCGGCGAGAGGCGGCCCGAGTTGCCTGCCGTCGCCCCGCTGCCCGCGAACTCGAAGCTTCCCGAGGCCATCAAGCTCCAGAGCGCCACCCGCAAGGACGTGGTGATCAGGGGCGACCCGAAGGCTCCTCGGGTCCCCTGGTCGATCAACGGCGCCGCGGGAAGCCCGACGGGGCAGGCCCTGGTCAGGGTGAAGCGGGGCACGCCGGTGGTGCTGGCGCTCACCAACCAGACGGCCCTCGTCCAGCCGATGCACTTGCACGGACATTCCTTCCGGCTTCTCCATCCCCTCGATGACGGCTGGGAGCCGTATTGGCTGGATACGGTTCAGGTGCCGGAGAACAAAACCGTCCGGGTCGCCTTTTTGGCCGACAACCCGGGAAAATGGCTCCTCGCTTCCACGGTCATGGAGCGGTTCGATTCGGGTCTCTGGACATGGATCGAGGTGACCTGAGGAGATCGCGCAGGACGCCGGGAACCAGATCCGCCAGATCTTCCGCAATCAGTCCAGGCCCGAAGCTCGCTCCAGCCTCCGCATGGATCCAAGCTCCGGCACAGGCCGCGTCGAAAGCGGGGACCCCCTGCGCCATCAGTCCGGCGATCAGACCGCAGAGGGTATCCCCCGATCCGGCGGTCGCGAGATATGGCGTACCGTTCTCGTTGATGGCCGCACGACCGTCGGGCGCCGCGATCACGGTGTCAGCCCCCTTCAGCAGCACAACGGCTCCGGTATAGCTCGCTGCGCGCCGGGCACGCTCGATTTTCGATTCCGGATCAAGGATATCCGGGTGATCCTTGAACAAGCGGCTGAACTCGCCGCCATGAGGCGTGAGCACGGTTGGGGCGTGGCGGAACGCCCCGTGAAGCTCCGACGCCAACCCCTCGAAGGAGGTGAGCGCATCGGCATCGAGGACGAGGCTCCGCCTGGCATGGACGGCGACGGCCACCATGGCACGGGTGCCCGCATGGACCCCTAAGGCAGGCCCCAGGACGAGGGCGTTGAGGCGCGTATCCTGGAGAATGTTGTGCAACCCCTCGGGACCGTCGCACCCTTTGAGCATGATGGCCGTGAGATGGGCGGCATTCACGCCGATCGCCTCGGGCGGCGAAGCCACCGTGACGAGGCCGGACCCGATCCTGAGGGCTGCACGGGCCGCCAGCCGCGCCGCGCCCGTGCGGGTTGCACCGCCCGAGGCGACCAGCGTGTGACCGCGCTCGTATTTGTGGGACGAGAGCCCGGGTTTCGGGAGCGTGCTCCACCACAGGGCCAGATCGTTGGCGAAGAGGCTTCCGCCCTTTGCCGCGAGGATCTCACGCCCGATTCCGATGTCGGCAACTTCGACAGTTCCGCTGTAGGCTCGCCCCGGCATCAGGAGATGGCAGGGCTTGCGGGCCGCGAAGGTCACCGTCCGGACGGCTTTGACTGCAATTCCCCGTACCTCGCCGGTCTCTCCATCGATGCCGGAGGGGAGATCGACGGCCAGGATGGGCCGGCCGGAAGCGTTCATCCGGTCGACCACATGCCGGGCGGGCCCGTCGAGATCGCGGGACAGGCCGGTGCCGAAGAGGGCATCGATGATGAGGTCCGCGTCCTGAAAAGGCGCATTCTCGATAGGGCCGGCCTCGCCCTGCCATTCCTGTGCCGCTTGCGCCGCGTCCCCCGCCAGCCGGTTCAGCGCCCCCAGGAGGCTGAGGCTGACCCGATAGCCCCGCTTGGCCAGGATCGCGGCGGCAACGAAGCCGTCGCCCCCGTTGTAGCCAGGCCCGGCCGCCACGACGATCCGCGCCCCCGGAGAGACTAATTTTTCGGCAGAATTGGCCATGGCCCCTCCTGCCCGCCTCATGAGTTCGATGCCCGGAATGCCTGTGGCAATAGCCTCCAGGTCGGCCTGTTTCATTTCGGAGGGGGTCAGAACGAGTTCAGGGGCTGTCATGGAGGCAAAATGGGCTTGTTTTTCGGGATTTGGTGAGGTTTTCCGCAACTGCACAAACTTTGATCATAATATGCCCATCAACTCGGCAAAATGGCCCACTTTGAATCGATGATCGCATGGAAGGCGCCCCGTGCTGGTGCTAAAAGCGGCAAAACCTCGAACGAGAACGGTTGACCGGGATGAAGAAGATCGAAGCCATCATCAAGCCTTTCAAGCTCGATGAAGTCAAAGAAGCTCTCCAGGAAGTGGGCCTCCAAGGCATCACCGTCATCGAGGCGAAAGGTTTCGGCCGCCAGAAAGGCCATACCGAGCTCTATCGCGGTGCGGAATACGTCGTGGACTTCCTGCCCAAGGTGAAGCTCGAAATCGTCCTGAACGACGAGATGGCCGAGAGCGCGATCGAGGCCATTCGCAAGGCCGCCCAGACCGGGCGCATCGGCGACGGCAAGATTTTCGTTTCGACGGTCGAAGAGGCCGTTCGTATCCGCACGGGCGAGACCGGATCCGACGCGATCTAAACTCGCTTTTCCCAAGCCGAGGCCTGCTGGGCCGAGGACTACTCTCAAGGGCAGAAGAGGACCAGACGATCATGCAGACCGCCAAGGATGTGCTCAAGGCGATCAAAGATAATGACGTTCAATACGTCGACTTCCGTTTCACGGACCCGCGCGGCAAGTGGCAGCATGTGACCTTCGACGTCTCGATGGTCGATGAGGACATGTTCGCCGACGGCATCATGTTCGACGGCTCGTCCATCGCCGGCTGGAAGGCGATCAACGAGTCCGACATGACCCTCATGCCCGACCCGACGACCGCCCAGATGGACCCGTTCTTCTCGGCGTCCACCATGACGATCAACTGCGACATTCTCGAGCCGGCCACGGGCGAGCCCTATAACCGCGATCCCCGCGGCATCGCCAAGAAGGCCGAGGCCTATCTGCAGTCCACCGGAATCGCCGACACGGTCTATGTGGGCCCCGAGGCCGAGTTCTTCGTGTTCGACGACGTGAAGTTCATGGCCGATCCCTACAACACCGGCTTCAAGCTCGATTCCTCCGAGCTGCCGATCAACGGCGACACGCCTTATGAGGGCGGCAACCTCGGTCACCGCATTCCGACCAAGGGCGGCTACTTCCCGGTTCCGCCGCTGGATTCCGCCCAGGACATGCGCGGCGAGATGCTGGCGGCCATGAAGGCCATGGGCGTGACGGTCGAGAAGCATCACCACGAGGTGGCGTCCGCCCAGCATGAGCTCGGCACGAAGTTCAACACCCTCGTCCGCACCGCCGACGAGATGCAGATCTACAAGTACTGCATCCACAACGTCGCCCAGTCCTACGGCAAGACGGCCACCTTCATGCCGAAGCCGGTCTATGGGGACAACGGCTCGGGCATGCACGTGCACCAGTCGTTGTGGAAGGGCGGCAAGCCCCTCTTCGCCGGCAACAAATATGCCGACCTCTCCCAGGAATGCCTGTGGTACATCGGCGGCATCATCAAGCACGCCAAGGCGCTCAACGCCTTCACCAATCCGTCGACGAACTCCTACAAGCGTCTCGTCCCGGGCTATGAGGCTCCGGTGCTGCTGGCCTACTCGGCCCGCAACCGCTCGGCCTCCTGCCGTATTCCGTGGACGACCTCGCCGAAGGCCAAGCGCGTCGAGGTCCGCTTCCCCGACCCGACCGCCAATCCATACCTCGCCTTCGCGGCGATGCTGATGGCCGGTCTCGACGGCATCATCAACAAGATCGACCCCGGCCAGGCGATGGACAAGGATCTCTACGATCTGCCGCCGCGCGAGCTGAAGAAGATCCCGACCGTCTGCGGTAGCTTACGCGAAGCTCTGGCCAGCCTCGACAAGGACCGCGCATTCCTCAAGGCCGGCGGCGTCTTCAACGACGACTTCATCGACAGCTATATCGAGCTCAAGATGACGGAAGTCGCTCGCTTCGAGATGACCCCGCATCCGGTCGAGTTCCAGATGTACTACTCCGTCTAACGGAAAGCCTATCCTCCCGGCTGCTTTGACGGCAGCCTTCCTTCGCCGGAGCCTTCGGGCTCCGGCTTTTTGTTTGCAACAGACGCTCGGCCTTCAGACCTCGTGCGAGCGCAGCGCAGCTGCCGAAACTCAGGGGCTGCTCTCAAGGCTCCATCCGGATATCCATCGGCGTCTTAGCTCGTCCCCCTCGCCCTTGAAGAACTCTCCCATTTCGACGGCGCCCTCGATGCGCTCCGCTCGAAAGTGGCGCAAATCCTGGCGCAGTTCGCACCAGGCGACGATGTTGGCCGCCTCCGAATAATAGATGAGGGCGATCGGACGGATCGTCCTTGAGGTCCGCCGGCCTTTCTCGTCGCGATAGTGGATCTGGATCTTTCGCTCTGCGCGAATTGCGGCCCGGACGACAGCAAGGTCGATTCCCGACGGCGCCTGCGCCACGGCACCCCAGGCATGCAGAGTATTGGCCGCGAGCACCTGGCGCAGCGGCGGGGGAACGGCGGCTGCAATTTTCTGACCGACCCGCTTGGCGGACGTCTTGAGCGCGACGTCTCCGGTTCGCTCCAGCAGCGCGAGCGCGAGCACGATGGCCTCGGTTTCCTCGATGGAAAACATGAGCGGCGGCAGGTCGAAGCCGGAGCGCAGGATGTAACCTATGCCACGTCCGCCCTGGATGGGCACCCGCATGGCCCGAAGCGCGGCAATGTCTCGATAGATGGACCGCGGCGTCACGTTCAGCCTTCGCGCGATATCGGCAGCCGTCACGGGCGTTTCCGAACACCGAAGGATCTGGATGATCTCGAAGAGACGCGCCGCTTTCCGCATCCAACTCCCCCATCAACTGACACAACGCTGTCAGGAGAACGCTGAGCACAACTAGCCACCCCCTTGTAAACAAACAGAGAATGCTGGATCGGCGCCTCAAGCGATCCTGGACTACTGACATGACCTATACCGCGAATCTTTGGCTCTTCCTCACCCTTCTTTTCGGCATCATCATCGTTCCCGGCATGGACATGATGTTTGTTTTAGCGAACGCTCTGACGGGCGGACGAAGGATGGGGCTGGCGGCGACAGCGGGTATCATGACCGGGGGCGCGGCCCATACGATCTTCGGAGCCCTAGGAGTTGGTCTGATCTCACAGGTTTCCCCGGTCGTGCTCACCGCCCTTCTTTATGCTGGCGCAGCTTACATGGCCTGGATCGGCATCACGCTGCTGCAGAGCTCCATCACCATCGACCGTGTCGGACAGGTGGGCAGCAGCTCCCTTTGGCTGGCGTTTCGGCAAGGCGCCGTAACCTGCCTCCTCAATCCCAAGGCCTACCTGTTCGTGCTTGCTATCTATCCCCAATTCCTGCTGCCGGATTATGGGCCAGTCTGGCTGCAGGCGTTGGTCATGGGTGTCATGACGGTCCTGATGCAGCTCATAATCTACGGAGGGCTTGCCGTCGCAGCGGGACGCGGCCGGGAGTTCCTGACGTCTCGCCCGGGCACGACGAGGCTGATCGGCCGGGCCGCCGGAGCATTGTTCATCGCAACCGCGATCGTGACGGCTCTGCGCTGAGACGTTGCGAAGGGATCACAGTCGGCACGCCGATACCTTTCCTGATCCAGACCAACAGGCAAACAAAAAGGCCCGGGAAATCCCGGGCCTTTCGTTCATCGCCGGCGGCGATGGATCTTAGTAGGTGCCGAAGCGGAAGTTCAGACCGGCGCGCACCACACCGAACTCCGACTCGTCGTCGACGAAGTCGTTGTCCTGGTC
>DASZBB010000147.1:0-5111 GCA_035944695.1 Microvirga sp.
CCTCCAGTCAAGTCTTAGATCAGCGCGTCTATAATTCATATCGAACGTATGAGAAACCTGTCGCGGCCGCAGCTTCCCGCGGAATATGATCGCTCTCGACAGATCTGCGCCGTGCACCTGGAGCAATCACTTGGCCAGATCCAGCTCGCTGCACAAGCTTATATGAACCGAGCTAGGATCTTTCTGCTCCCAGTTGGAAATTGCGGCAGATCCTCTTGCGCTGTCTCTGCCTCCAGGATCAGCGCCTGCCCAGCAGGATAATCTCGACCGGGAAACGACGGCGCTTGAACAGAGACAACAGGGCAATCTATCAGTCGGCTCTTGCTAAAGCTGCTGAATGTAAATGCAATGGAGCCCAGCCATGTCAGTTACCGGCGGCGGCGCTTTTCCGGGACGGCCCACCCGCCAGAGGGGCGGGACCGGTGGATGCGCGAACGATCAGGTCTACGGGCCAAACCTCCTGGAGTGCTTCGACCGGCGTTCCGGCGATCCGGGCGAGGAGCATGGAGGCGGCCCGTGCGCCGGCGGCGCGGATCGATGAGCGTGTTACTGTGAGCGGTTTGGCCATGAGGTCGGCGCGCACGGCGGGGAGACCGTCGTCATGGGCGATGACGGAGACATTGCGGCCTGGTTCCAGGCCGCGCTCTGCCAGCGCCTGGAATACCCCAAGCGCGATCAACGTCGATCCGCAGAGGAGGGCCGTCGGAGGCCAGCTCATCTCCAGCAACCTGACAGCGCTACTGTAGCCCTGCTCCACGGTCATCGGGACGAACGCCTCAAGGGCGGGGTCGGCCGTCAGCCCGCGTTCGGCCAGCGCGGCCAGGTATCCCGACCGCCTGTCCTGGGAATAGTTCCGGTGGGCCACTCCGTTGATGAGCCCGATGCGCTGATGGCCGAGATCCAAGAGCAGGGAAGTGGCCTGCCGGAAGGCCCCCTCGTTATCGATGTCGAGGTAGGCGTACGGCCGCGCCACCCCCGTGCGTCCATGCGCGACAAACGGGAAAGGGTGGGCGGCAAGGTGCTCGATGCGACGGTCATGGGTGTCGGCGCCGCTGACGAGGATCCCGCCGACGCTTCCTTCGTGCATGAGGCGATCGTAGGTGTCGATCTCCCGGTCCGCAGTGGTCGGGCTCATCAGGATGTCGAGCCCCTGCGGGCCAAGGGTCTCGCTCACGCCCGCCAGGAACTCCAGGAAGTGCGGATCGACGAGGGCATTCCTCTCGACGGGAAAGACCACGCCCACCGCCCCTGTCCGTCCCGTCGCCAGACGGCGGGCGTTCGAGTTCGGCCGGTACCCGTGCTGCTCCGCTGCTTTGACCACGCGCGCGCGGGTTTTCTCCCCCACCTCGGGGAAGCCGTTGAGCGCCCGGCTCACCGTCGTTGGCGAGAGGCTGAGATGCTCAGCCAGTTCTTTCAGGTTCATCGTCGACCAGCACCCAAGGAAGGCGCTCTGTCTCAAAGCGCTTTGGTAAACATCCCGCAAACGTTGTGCCGCTGCAACTCAGCAAAAAGGAGGAGGGGCTCCCTACCTTGACATCTCCGGTAGCGTGAAAGCAGGATGCAGTTCTCAAAGCGCTTTGAAAGACGCTGCCCAATCAAAGTCACACTGCCTTCACAGGCGGTCTAGGAGGAAAGATGAACCTACGCCTCTCCATCATCAGTTCCGTTGCCGCCCTCCTCGTCGCGGTAGGCAGCGCGCGGGCAGTCGAGGTCTCGCTTGTGACGGGCCTGGTCGGAAACGACCTCGCGCTCCTGCAGGAGCAGCTCAAGGACTTCGAGCAGAAGTCCGGAAACACCGTCAAGATCGTCTCGATGCCGCCGTCCTCGACGGACCAGTTCTCCCAGTACAGGCTGTGGCTGTCGGCGCAGAACCCCGACATCGACGTCTACCGCACCGACGTGGTCTGGGCTCCCCAGCTGGCCGACCACTTCATCGACCTGTCCCCATACGTGAAGGACGTGGTCGGCACCTTCTTCGAATCTACGATCAAGTCGCAGACCGTGGGCGGCAAGCTGATCGCGCTGCCGTGGTACGCGACCATCCCAGGCCTCTACTACCGCAAGGACCTGCTCGAGAAGCATGGCAAGCCCGTCCCGAAGACCTGGGAGGAGATGGCGGCCACGGCGAAGGAGGTCATGGACAAGGAGCGGGCTGCGGGCAACCAGAACATGTGGGGCTTCGTCTTCCAGGGCGCCCCCTACGAGGGCCTGACCTGCGACGGCCTCGAGTGGATTAAGTCGTATGGCGGCGGCCAGATCGTCGAGCCCGACGGCACGGTCTCCGTCAACAATCCCAAGGCGGTGAGGGCGCTGGAACTGGCGAAGTCCTGGGTCGGCACGATCTCGCCTCCCGGTTCGCTGTCTTACAAGGAAGAGGACAGCCGCGGGATCTGGCAACTCGGGAACGCCGTGTTCATGCGCAACTGGCCCTACGCTTATGCGCTCGGGAACCGGCCGGACTCCGCCATCAAGGACAAGTTTGAGGTCGCGCCCCTGCCAGCCGGAGAGGGGGGACAGTCGGCGGCGACGCTCGGGGGCTTCAACCTGGCGGTCTCGAAGTATTCGCGCAACAAGGATGCCGCAGTTGCCCTCGTCAAGTACCTGACCTCCGCGGAAGGGCAGAAATACCGCGTGCTGCGCAACTCCAACTCCCCGACCGTGAGGTCGCTCTATGACGATCCAGAGGTGAAGGAGAAGCAGCCCTTCGCGCTTCGCTGGCGTGACGCGCTCGAAACCGCCGTCGTGCGACCGTCCAGCGTGACCAAGGCGAAGTACAACGAGGTCTCGTCGCTGTTCTGGACCGCCGTCGCCGGCACCCTCTCCGGCAGGGGATCGGCTCAGGAGAACCTCGACACTCTGGAGGCGAAGCTCGTGCAGCTTCAGGGCGGAGCTTGGTAACCCGCTGCGGGCAGGCCATCCGGGCCTACCCCTCCGCCTGCCGAACATTCCCTGTCCTCGGGACGGCGGTCTGTGACCCGCCGCGGCCTGTTTCCTGCGCCCTCCTCATCCTGGCCTGACCTCATGGTGCCATCAGTCCCCCAGAAGAACCAACTCGGCCAGCAGCGCTCGAAGGCAGTGTGGATGTTCCTCACGCCGATGCTGTTGGTCCTGGCCGCCGTGGCCGCCTGGCCCTTGCTGCTGACGATCTACTACAGCTTCACCAATGCCTCGCTGAGCAATCTTGGCGAAGCGAGGATTGTCGGATGGGCGAACTACCTCAGCATCGTCCGCCTGCCGAGCGGGCGCATAGTCCGCCTGGGCCTTCTGGTCGACGCGGGCTGGTGGAATGCCGTCTGGAACACGGTCCGCTTCGCCGTCGTGTCCGTATCCATGGAGACAGTCTTCGGGCTCGTCATCGCCCTGGTGCTGAACGCCCCGTTCAAGGGCCGGGGCCTTGTGCGGGCCGCGGTTCTGATCCCCTGGGCGATCCCCACCATCGTGTCGGCGAAGATGTGGGCTTGGATGCTCAACGACCAGTTCGGCATCCTCAACGACGTGCTCATGAGGCTGCACATGATCGACCATCCCATTGCGTGGACGGCGTCCCCCGAAACCGCCATGGTGGCGGTCCTCATCGTGGATGTCTGGAAGACGACGCCCTTCATGGCGCTTCTAATCCTCGCCGGCCTACAGATGGTTCCGTCAGACATCTACGAGGCGGCACGGATCGACGGCGTGAACCCCGTCAAGGTGTTCTGGCGAGTAACGCTTCCGCTGATCAGACCGGCGATCATGGTGGCCGTGATCTTCCGCCTTCTGGACGCTCTGCGGGTGTTCGACCTGATCTACGTGCTGACGCCGAACAACGACCAGACGCGCACGATGTCCGTCTTCGCCCAGGAGAACCTCTTCTCCTTCGACAAGTTCGCCTACGGCTCGGCCGCCTCGACGCTGCTCTTCGTCGTGATCGCCATCATCACCGTCATCTACATCAAGGTGGGACGGGTCAACGTGGAAGGGGCTCGTTGAACATGGTCCGGACCGTCAAGGGTGTTGCCTTCTATCTTCTCGTCGCCGTCATCGTGGTGCAGGCGGTGTTCCCCTTCTACTACGCCATCCTGACCTCGTTGAAGTCGGGCTCCAACCTCTTCCAGGTGAGCTACCTGCCGGATCGCATCGAGCTGTCGAATTACCTCGGAGTGCTCACGAACGGCTTGTTTCCACGCAACATCCTCAATTCGATCCTCGTCGCGCTGGCGGTCGTCTGCCTGTCGATGCTGCTGGCCGTGACGGCGTCGTACGCATTGGCGAGGATCCCGTTCCGGGGACGCGGGCTCCTGCTTCTGACCATCCTCTCGGTGTCCATGTTCCCGCAGATCGCCGTCCTCGCGGGCCTGTTCCAGATGGTTCGCGCGCTCGGTCTGTACAATTCGCTGTGGGCCCTGGTCATGGCCTACATGATCTTCACGCTTCCGTTCACCGTCTGGGTGCTGACCACCTTCATGCGCGACATTCCCGTGGAGATCGAGGAGGCCGCCATCGTGGACGGGGCCTCGCCCTGGGTCATCATCACCCGGGTGTTCCTTCCCCTCATGTGGCCCGCGATGGTCACCACCGGGCTGCTCGCCTTCATCTCGGCTTGGAACGAGTTCCTGTTCGCCCTCACCTTCATCTCCAATGACGCCCAGCGCACAGTGCCCGTGGCAATCGCGCTGCTTTCCGGCGCGACCGAATTCGAGGTCCCGTGGGGCAATATCATGGCCGCCTCGGTGATCGTCACCATCCCGGTCGTGGCCCTCGTCCTGATCTTCCAACGCAAGATCGTCTCCGGCCTCACCGCCGGTGGCGTGAAAGGGTAACTTTCATGAATCACGTCGCGGCTCTCCCCGCCAACTCCCAGATCGCCTCCAACGACCCCGACTGGTGGCGCGGAGCAGTCATCTACCAGATCTACCCACGCTCGTTCCAGGACTCCAACGGCGACGGCATCGGCGACCTCAAGGGAATTGCCTCACGCCTCGGCTACATCGCGGACCTCGGGGCGGACGCGATCTGGCTCTCGCCCTTCTTCAGGTCGCCGCAGAAGGACTTCGGATACGACATCTCCGACTACTGCGACGTCGATCCCATGTTCGGAACATTGACCGACTTCGACGAGGTGGTGCGCGAGG
>DASZBB010000148.1:0-30493 GCA_035944695.1 Microvirga sp.
CTCAGCAAAAAGGCGCGGTCCGAGCCGCGCCTTTCGAATTCCGGAGATGGAGGCGAGAGCCTTACTCGGCCGCAGTCGGGGTCTCGGTCTTCTTCTCGGTGCGCTCGGCGATACGGGCCGACTTACCGCGACGGTCGCGCAGATAGTACAGCTTGGCGCGGCGGACGGCGCCGCGGCGCACGACCTTGATGGACTCGACCAGCGGCGAGTAGAGCGGGAACACGCGCTCGACACCTTCGCCGTAGGAGATCTTGCGGACCGTGAAGCTCTCGTGGAGGCCGCCGCCGGAACGGGCGATGCAGACGCCCTCGTAGGCCTGCACGCGGGTGCGCTCGCCTTCCTTCACCTTCACGTTGACGATCACGGTGTCGCCGGGCTGGAAGTCGGGAATGGTCTTGGCGAGCCGGGCGATCTGCTCCTGCTCGAGCTGCTGAATGAGGTTCATCGTAATACTCCTGCCGTTGCGTGGCCCTGAGCGATCTCAAAACCCGCGGGATTTCGGCGTCCTGTTTTAAGTTGAGGCCGCGCCTATACAGGAGATCGGGAGAGTTGTCGAGCCTATACCCGCTCGGCAGGCCCGACTGCGGCAAACAGATAGCGCTCGAACCAGTTCGGAAACGCCCGCACCAGTGCCTTTGGCCCCTCCAACCCCAGCCCCCTCCGCTGCGCCTCGGCAAAGCTCACGTCTCCCCGCCACCAGGCGACCAGCGCCGGCAGGCGGGCTCGAACGCGGAGCGGCTCCGGAAAGCCCGGGTTTTGCGTGCAGAATGCGGTCTCGGCCTCCTTCAGGAGCAGGAAACGTGGTTGACGCTGCCCCACGATCTCGAAGCGAATGACGAGGGGCTCGGGCGGCAGAGCCTCGGGGCGGACGCGTCGCTGCATGTCGACGAGCAGGGGCTCGATGTCGAGATCCTCCTCCTCGGCATGGCGCGGCAGCCAGCGCTGGCCCCAGGTGCCGAGAGCGCCCACGACGTCCATCAGATCCCGCCCTGCCTCGGTGAGGACGTATTCCGGCCCGTGCTCTCCCTCGATGCGCGTGACGGCTCCCACATGCACCAGGTCCTGCAGGCGCTCCGACAGCATGGTGCGGGAGATGCGCGGGATGCCGCGGCGGATGTCGTTGAAGCGCCGGCTGCCGCACAGGAGCTCGCGCACGACGAGAAGAGTCCAGCGCCCGCCGATGGCCTCATGGGCGCGCGCCACGGAACAGAACTGACCATAATCTGCCATGGGTGAAGGGCTATCACGGCCAGCTGCGCGACAGAAGTCCGGATTCCGGACCTGACTGGCGACCCGCCCGGGCGTATCGAGGTGGAGAGTTTTTCGGATCCCGCCATGACCGCACGGCCCCGCACCATCCTCGACCGCATCGGCAACACGTCTCTCATTGCCCTGCGCCATATCCGACCCGCCCATGGCGCCCGCATCCTGCTGAAGCTCGAAAACGAGAACCCTACGGGCAGCATGAAGGACAGGATGGCGCTCGCCATGATCGAAGCGGCGGAGGCGGACGGGCGTCTCAGGCCCGGTGGTTCCGTTGTCGAATATACCGGCGGCAGCACCGGCGTGTCCCTGTCGCTGGTCTGCACGGTGAAGGGCTATCCACTCGACATCGTGACGTCGGATGCCTTCGCACAGGAAAAGCGCGACCACATGGCTCTCCTGGGCGCAACGCTTCACATCGTGGAAAGCGACAGCGGGCGCATGACCGAGCGGCTGACGAAGAGCATGATCGAGCGGGCCCGCATCATCGCCGAAACGAAGGGCTCGTTCTGGACGGACCAGATGAAGAACCGGGACCAGATCGCCGCCTATCACCGGATGGCCGACGAGATCCGGCGGCAGGCGGAGGGCCGCATCGACGGTTTCGTGCAGAGCGTGGGAACGGCGGCGTCCCTGCGCGGCATTGCCGAGGGTCTGCGGCGCCATCACGACGGGATCAGGATCGTCGCCGTGGAGCCTGCGGAATCGCCCGTCCTGTCGGGAGGGCCCTCGGGCGCGCACAAGATCGACGGGATCGGCGCCGGCTATGTGGTGCCGCTCTGGCAGGAGAGTATCGCCGACGGCATCGAGCGGGTCTCGACGGACGAAGCCACCGCCATGGCGTTTCGGCTCGCGCGCGAGGAAGGCCTGTTTGCCGGCACCTCGACGGGCGCCAACGTGATCGCGGCGCTGCGTCTCGCCGAAGAGCTGGGACCGGACGCCACCATCGTCACGATCATGTGCGACACGGGGATGAAGTATCTGAAGACGTTCGGAGCAAGGCTTGCGGCGAATGCCTGAAGAGCGTGTGTGTCACACGCGCTCCAGGAACTCGACCACGATGCCGTCCGGATCCTTGCAGAACGCCACCTTGCGGATCAGCTCGGCATTCGCTGCCTTCCGCGGCGGAACGGTGAACTCCACGCCGGCGGCACGAAGCTTTTCGTAAACCGCCTCGACGTCCTCGACCCGGAAGGTGATGTGGCGGATGCCGGCCTCGGTGACGGGCACCTCGCGCGCCGGCGTCTGGATCACTGCAGCCGGCTCGACGATCTCGAGCATAACGCCCGCCGTTTCGAGAAAGGCGATGCGCCCGCCCTCGCCCGTGCGCTTGACCAGGATCTCCTTCAGGCCGAGCAGGCCGCCATAGAACGCGATGGTCCTGTCGAGATCGCTGCTGGTCATGCCCACATGCTCGAAACCCTGCACCATCGACGCGTCTCCTTGGCTTGCTCTGGAAATCCTAGCGCTCGGCAGCGATGAGCAGGAACATCGGACGCTCGCGCTCTTCCGCCCATTCCGGATGAGCGGCGATCTGATCGTCCGTCGGAGCCCACTCTTCCACATGGATGATCGTGAAGCCGACGCGGATGAGCAGATTGAGAGTGGTTCCGAGCGTGCGGTGCTGCTTGACGACGCCTTCCGCAAGCCAGTTCGTCCGGCGCGGGCCTTCCTTCTGATAGGAGTTCACCGGCCAAGCCTTGCGGCCGTCCGAACCGAGGGACCAGCCGGCAGGGATCGGAGCCGTGACGATCGGATGCTCGACTGAGAAGACGAATGTCGAACCCGGGACGAGAGCTCGATGCACCTCGGCGAGAAGGCCGGGGAGATCCTCGATGTAGTGCAGGGCCGGCGAGCTGTAGGCGAAATCGAATGTCTCAGAGCCGAGATCGAGCCGTTCGAGATCGGCCTGGCGGTAGACGATGCCGGGATCGGACGTCATCTCGGCCGCGCGCGCCAGCATGCGCTCCGAAACGTCGAGGCCGAGCACGCGCTCTGCGCTGTGCTCGCGTGCCCAGCGGCAGAACCAGCCATAGCCGCAGCCCAGATCCACCACGCGGCGGCCGCTCAGATCCGGCACGAGCGCCCGCAGCGAGGGCCATTCCGGAGCGGCAGACAGACCATCTCTCGAACGTGGGAGGCGGCTGTAATTCTCGAAAAACTCCGGATCGTCGTAGATGTTCTGCGTCGCCATGCAAGACTCCCGGATGATCAGTTCCTACTTCAACAGATCTGGCCGCCGCTCCCGCGTGATCCGCTCCGATTCCTCGCGGCGCCAGCGCTCGATCATGGCATGGTTGCCGGAGAGCAGCACGTCGGGAATCGGCCGGCCCTCCCATTCGCGCGGCCGCGTGTAGTGCGGATATTCGAGGCGGTTCGACTCGAAGCTCTCCTCGGTGCCGGAAGCCTCCTTGCCCATGACGCCGGGCAGGAGCCGCACGCAGGCATCGAGCACGATCATCGCGGCCATCTCGCCGCCGGAGAGCACGTAATCGCCGATGGACACTTCCTCAAGGCCGCGCGCTTCGATCACGCGCTCGTCCACGCCCTCGAAGCGGCCGCAGACGATGACGATTCCGGGGCCGGCGGCGAGCTCGCGGACGTAAGGCTGCGTCAGCGGCCTGCCGCGCGGGCTCATGAGCAGCCTGGGACGCGGATCGTCGGCCGGAACAGTGGCGTCGATGGCGGCGGCCAACACGTCGCAGCGGATCACCATGCCGGGACCGCCGCCGGCCGGCGTGTCGTCCACGGTCCGGTGCCGGCCGAGGCCATGGTCGCGGATGTTTTTCGCGTTCAGCGACCACACCCCGCGCGCCAGCGCATCGCCGGACAGGGACATGCCGAGCGGGCCGGGGAACATGTCGGGATACAGGGTCAGGATGGTGGCGTTGAAGCTCACGCCTCGTCCTCGGGTGCGGATGTCGCGGGCTCGAACAGGTCGTCGGGCGGCAAGGCCACGATGCGCTTTCCCGCGATGTCCACGTTCGGCACGAAGGCCTTGGTGAAGGGCAGGAACGCGGTCGGGCCCTTGTGCGCAGGAGCGATCTCCAAAAGATCGCCGCCGCCGTAATTGGGCACGTCGACCACGGTGCCGATGGTCTCCCCCGCTTCGGTCTGAACGGTGAGGCCGATCAAGTCGGCGAGCAGGAATTCGTCGTCCTCGTCGGGCGGCGGAAGCTTGTCGCGCTCCACGTAAAGCTGCACGCGATTGAGCGCTTCGGACGCTTCGCGCGTGGTCACGCCATCGACGATGGCGATGAGCAGATCGGGGGCGCCGCCGGGGGCCTGACGGATGGTCTTGAGAGAATAGGTTTTGCCGTTGGATGCGATCAGCGGCTTGTAATCGGCGATCGCCTGCGGGTCGCCGGTATGGGATTTCAGCCGCACTTCGCCTTTCAGGCCATGGGCGCGGCCGAACTCGCCCACGAGGACGAGGTCGTCTCTGACAGGTAAAGACCTGCCCTCCTCCCCCTTGTGGGAAGGAGGTGGAGGTGGGGGTGTCAGCGCACCCTGAGGTCGGTTTGCGCTGGCACCCCCACCCTGGCCCCTCCCCCGAAGAGGGAGGGTTGAGGTGGAGCGTTGTTGAGAACGCTCCTTCTTCATGGTGCTTACGCGGCCTCGCCTTCGCCGGCGGCAGCCGCGGCGGCCTTGGCGTCGGCGCGCTCCTGGGCCTTCTTGCCCGGGACGGCCTTCTGCGGGTTGCTGCGGGCCGGACGCTTCAGGAGGCCGGCGGCATCGAGGAAGCGCAGGACGCGATCGGTCGGCTGGGCGCCCTTGGCGAGCCAGGCCTGGATCTTCTCGGTCTCGAGAACGACGCGGCCGGCATCGTCCTTCGGCTTCATCGGGTCGTAGGTGCCGACCTTCTCGATGAAGCGGCCATCGCGCGGGGAGCGCGAGTCGGCCACGACGATGCGGTAGTAGGGACGCTTCTTCGCACCACCACGGGTGAGACGGATCTTCAGGGACATGGGATACTCCTTTTAGTGTCCTGTGATCAAACCTTGTGCCGCTCCGCTGCAATCCGGGAACGGCATTGAATTCACTTCTTCTTCCCGAACGGGAAGCCGCCGATGCCCGGGAGACCTGGGATCTTAGCCCCACCCAGACCCGGCAGGCCGGGCACGCCCTTCGGCATGGGCGGGAGGCCGCCGGCGCCGCCGGGGAAGTCGGGCAGCTTGCCGCCCATCTGCTTCTGCAGCGCCTCGATCTGCTCCGGCGTCGGCTGGGGCATGCCGCCGCCACCGATGCCGAACATTTTTCCGAGTGCGCCCGCCATGCCCTTGGCCTTGCCGCCGCCCATCATCTTCATCATGTCGGCCATCTGGCGGTGCATCTTGAGCAGCTTGTTGACCTCCTCGACCTTGGCGCCGGCACCGGCCGCGATGCGCTTCTTGCGCGAGGCCTTGAGGATGTCCGGGTTGCGGCGCTCGGCCGGGGTCATGGAATCGATGATGGCGCGCTGGCGCTTGATGATCCGGTCGTCGAGATTGGCGTTCTCGAGCTGCGACTTCATCTTGGCCACGCCCGGCAGCATGCCGAGCATGCCGCCGATGCCGCCGATCTTCTCCATCTGGGTGAGCTGGTCGCGCAGGTCTTCGAGATCGAACTTGCCCTTGCGCATCTTCTCGGCCATGCGCTGGGCCTGCGCCTGGTCGAAATTCTCGGCGGCCTTTTCGACCAGGGAGACGATGTCGCCCATGCCGAGGATGCGGTTGGCAACGCGGCTCGGGTGGAATTCCTCGAGCGCATCGACCTTCTCGCCCGTGCCGATGAGCTTGATCGGCTTGCCGGTGACGGCGCGCATCGACAGAGCAGCACCGCCGCGGGCATCGCCGTCCATGCGGGTCAGCACGATTCCGGTGACGCCGAGACGCTGGTCGAAGGCGCGGGCAGTGTTGACCGCGTCCTGGCCGGTGAGCGCGTCGGCAACGAGGAGCACCTCGTGCGGACCTGTGGCGGCGCGCACCTCCGCGGCCTCCACCATGAGCGCCTCGTCCACCGTGACGCGGCCGGCGGTGTCGAGCATCACCACGTCGTAGCCGCCGAGGCGGGCCGCTTCCATGGCGCGCCGGGCGATCTGCACGGCCGACTGGCCGGCCACGATGGGGAGCGTGTCGACGCCCACCTGCTTGCCGAGCACCGCGAGCTGTTCCATGGCGGCGGGCCTGCGGGTGTCGAGGGACGCCATGAGCACGCGGCGATTCTCGCGATCCTTCAGGCGTCGGGCGATCTTGGCCGTGGTGGTCGTCTTGCCCGAACCCTGGAGGCCGACCATGAGGATGCCGACGGGCGGAACCGCATTGAGGTCGATGATCTCGGCGTCCGAGCCCAGCATCTCCACGAGCTGGTCGTGGACGATCTTGACCACCTGCTGGCCGGGGGAGACCGACTTGACCACCTCGGCGCCGACCGCGCGGGCGCGCACCTTGTCCGTGAAGGAGCGCACCACCTCGAGGGCGACGTCCGCCTCGAGCAGGGCGCGGCGAACCTCACGCAGGGCCGCGCTGACATCCTCCTCGGTGAGCGCACCGCGGCGCGTCAGCCCGTTGAGGATAGTGGAAAGCTTGTCGGAAAGGCCTTCGAACATGATCACTCAATTCCTTTTGCGATGAGTGGTACATCGCGATCCGCGATGGCCTTTTCAAAGTGGCGGATGGCCGCCTCGAACTTGTCGCGGCAGCCGGGATTGCAGAAGCCGACCACCTCGCCGCGATAGAGGGTGAGCGAATCCGCCGCGATCGGTTTCCCCGACCACGGGCAGGTCTCGTTCACCGCGTCCTCGATGCGCAGGGCTTTGTCCGACATCCGTCACCGTTCCTGACGCGAAACCCAAATGAAAGCGCGCCCGAGGGCGCATCGCGCTGTCGGACGTTGACCTCCAGCCTCGCGGGCTGGTCGGCGGCTCAAAAGGGCTCGCTCTACAGATTTGCGGCCAGCACGTAAGGGGAAAAGACGGCGAAGTCAAGGAAAAGGCCGGAGATGGAGGTTCTTTTGGCTTCCACCGCCCTCTGGTCGGATGAGGTGAAAGCCCCCTTGCCGATCCGCCGCCGCATCCCCACGCTTAAAGCTTCGCCGAGGACCTCCGTTGCCATGAATCGCCGCACCCTGCTCAAAGCCCTGGGCCTGCCTGTCGTCGCCGCCACCGGCGCGCTGGGCTGGATGACCGCCGCGCGCTCGAAGAACCGCTACTATGAAGGCCCGGTCAGCGATCATTTCGACGGAGTGCGGTTCTTCTCGCCGGGACAGCCGCAGGACAAGGGTTTCCTGGAGCTCGCCCGCTGGCAGCTCGGCGGCGGGCGCAAGGATTGGCCGGACAGCTTCCCGAGCCCGTTCCAGGACAAGCCTCCGGCCGAGGTGCAAGGCCTGCGCAGCGCGCTCATCGGCCATGCCTCCTTCCTGATCCAGGTGGCAGGGCTCAACATCCTCACCGATCCGGTCTTCTCCGACCGGGCAAGCCCGGTCTCGTTTGCCGGTCCCAAGCGGGTCAATCCGCCGGGCATCGCCTATCAAGACCTGCCGCCGATCCATGCGGTGCTGATCACGCACAACCACTACGACCATCTCGACACGGAGACTCTGGGACGCCTCTGGCAGCGGGATCGCCCGAAGGTCGTCGCGCCGCTCGGCAACGACGCGGTGATCCGGGCCGAGCACCCGGGCATCCCGGTCGAGACGCGGGACTGGGGCGGGTCGATCGATCTGGGGAACGGCGTCACGGCCCATCTCGAGCCCGCCTATCACTGGTCGGCGCGCGGCATCAACGACCGGCGCATGGCGCTCTGGTGCGCCTATGTGCTCACCACCCCGGCCGGCACGATCTACCACATCGGCGATACCGGCTTCGGCGACGGAAAAATCTTCCAGGCCGTGCGCGAGCGTTTCGGCAAACCCCGCCTCGCCCATCTGCCCATCGGGGCCTACGAGCCGCGCTGGTTCATGGAGCCGCAGCACATGAACCCGGAGGATGCCGTGAAGGTGTTGCGGATCATCGAGGCCGAGCAGGCTTTGGGCCATCATTGGGGCACCTTCCGGCTCACCAACGAGGGCGTCGACGAGCCGCCCCAGGAGCTGGCGACGGCCCTGAAGGCGGCCGGGTTTCCGGAAGAGCGGTTCAGGCCTTTGCGGCCGGGAGAGGCGTGGACGCCGTCAGAACAAGGATAGGCTCCTCCAACGCATCCGGCGTATCCACGAGGCGGTCGATTCCGGCCGCCAGCAGCTCCTCCCGAGGGCCGTAGCCCCAGGCGACTCCGATGGAGGCCAATCCGTTGGCCTTGGCCCCGATGGCATCGTGCTTCCGGTCGCCGATCATGACGGCGCGTGCCGGGTCGAAGCGCTCCTGGTCGAGGATGTGCCGGATGAGATCGCGCTTGTCGGCGTTGCGGTTGTCGAGTTCCGAGCCGTAAATCTCGACGAAGAAGCGCGACAGGTCGAAATGATCGAGGATCCGTCGCGCGAACACCTGAAGCTTCGAGGTCGCGACGAAGAGGCGGACGCCCCGCTCCTGGAGCGTCCGGAGCAGGAGCGGAATGCCCGCATAGACCTCGTTCTCGAACAGGCCGACGTCGCCGTAGCGCTCGCGATAGAGACGCACGGCCTCCTGCGCCTCCGCCGGGCTCCCTAAGAGCTCCGTGAAGCTTGCGATCAGCGGCGGGCCGATCATCCAGGTGAGGTCGTCCGCGTGCGGAACGGGGCGGCCGAGCCGTTCCAATGCATATTGGACCGAGCGGGTAATGCCTGTTTTCGGGTCGGTCAGGGTCCCGTCGAGGTCGAAGAGCGCGATCATCGAAGACGGCTACTCTTTCGGCTGAACGTAGATGTTCACCTCGAAATTGGTGTCCTGCGAATCCGTGAAGTCGCTCACGTATTCCTCAATGAAGGCGTCCTTGGCGACGATCTCCTTGATGTCGAGATAGGCGGTGATCGTCTCGTAGGTGCCGTCGATCTCGTCATAGGCGTCCTTGTGCACGAAGCGGAAGGACTTGCCCTCCGGCGTCTTGCCGTACTTGATCTCGGGCGTGAGCTCGGTCTTGCCGTCCGGCGCCTGGTCGATCGGCACCATGGCTTCGTACTTGAACCCGTTGTCGTCCGTATCGACGAAGATCGTCAGCGGCCGGCCCGTGGGTGCGATGCCGGCCTTCTTCAGTTCGCCCTCGATCTTGGCGAAGGCGTCTTTCAGGTTGGTGAAGGCCTCGTCCCAGGTGCTGATCCCTGGGAGCACCACGGCGGGCTTGGCGACCAGAACCCCTTCCTCGACTCCGGTCGGGTCGCTCGGGTTCGGGAACAGGGTCGTGCGTCCCGCCTGCTGGGCGGGCACGGGGGCGGCAGGAGCGGCTGGTGCCGGCTGAGCGGGTGCCGGCGCCTGAGGCGCCGCGGGTGCCTGGGGCTCGGCAGGAGCCGGGCTCGGCGTGGATTGCGCCTGCGGTGCAGGTTGAGGGGCCGCCGGCGCCGCAGAAGGGTTGGCCGCCGGGGGCGTCTGCGCGAGGGCGACGCTCGAGCAGAGGGCAAGAACGAGTAGAAGACCTGAAGAGCGCAGCCGCATGAGAAGGACGCCTCACCCGCGAATCACGAAGGGATATGGTGCTGCACCATAGGGGGGTTTTGTTGCACCGGCGAGGCCATCCGACAGCTTCTGTGGAGGACGGATTGCAGCAGGCGGTCCATTCACAGGATGCACAAAAAATCCTCTGGCCGGGAGCCTAATCCCCTCTCCGAACGTCAAGTCCTTGGCCTATGCTCAAGCCCTCGTCGTCTCCGTTGAGGTTGCCCGGGAATGGAAGATTTTTTGATCTTTGCGCTGATCGGCTTCGGAGCCCAGCTCGTGGACGGGGCGCTGGGCATGGCGTTCGGCGTGCTCTCGACCACGAGCCTGCTGGCCTTCGGCGTGCCGCCCGCGACGGCCAGCGCCGTAACCCACGTGACGGAGATCTTCACCACCGCCGCCTCGGGCACGTCGCACGTGATCCACCGCAACGTGAACTGGCGGCTCGTGGCGCGTCTGGCGCCGGCCGGAATGCTGGGGGGAGCCGTCGGCGCCTTCATCCTGTCCAACATCGACGCGAAGACGATCCAGCCTCTGGTTTCGGCCTATCTCATGGCGATCGGCCTCTACATCGTCTTCAAGGCTTTCCGTCCGCTCTGGCCCCGCGAGGTGCGGGACTGGATGGTGCCGTGGATCGGCGCCGGCGGCGGCCTGCTCGACGCCATGGGCGGCGGCGGATGGGGTCCCGTCGTCACGAGCTCCCTGATCGGGCGGGGCCATGCCCCTCGGCAGGTGATCGGCTCAACGAACCTGACAGAGTTTCTCGTCACGTCGGTGATTTCCGCCACCTTCATCGTGAGCCTGGGTTGGTCGGAGCTGAGTTCGGCCGTGGGCCTGATCGCCGGCGGCGTCCTGGCGGCGCCCCTGGGTGGCTTCGTGGTGAGCCGCGTACCGACCCGCCCCCTGATGGTGGCCGTGGGCCTGCTCATCATTGCGACCAGCATTCCCCGGATCGTCCAGGCGTTTTAGACGCTGTTGCCGCACAAGCGCACGACCCCCTCGCGATTTTTGCCGTTTTCCGCCATATACGGCCCATGAGTGTCCTTTCGAACAGCCGCTTCCTGAAAATGAACGGTCTCGGGAACGAGATCACCGTGCTGGACCTGCGCGGCTCCGCCCATCGCGTGAGCGCCGCGGAAGCGCGCGCCATCGCGGCCGATCCGCGCTCGCGCTTCGACCAGCTCATGGTGCTGCACGATCCCGTGACGCCGGGCACCGACGCCTATATGCGCATCTACAACACGGACGGCTCCGAATCCGGCGCCTGCGGCAACGGCACCCGCTGCGTCGCCTGGGCGATGACCTCGGATCCCGTCATGAGCCGCCCGGTCGAGGGCGACCTGGTGCTCGAGACCAGAGCCGGTCTGCTGCCGGTGGAGCGCGTCTCCGACACGGTCTTCACGGTCGACATGGGGCCGCCGCGATTCGCCTGGAACGAGATCCCCCTGCGCGATCCCTATCCGGACACCCGCGCGATCGCCGTCGACACCAGGCTGCCCGAGGCTCCCGAGCTGCAGGGCCCTTCGGCCGTGAGCATGGGCAATCCCCATGCCATCTTCTGGGTCGAGGACGCTCAGGCCTACGACCTTGCGGCCATCGGTCCGCGATTCGAGCACGACTCGGTCTTCCCGGAGCGCGCCAACATCTCCTTCGCCCAGGTCACCAGCCCCGAGCACATCGTTCTGCGCGTGTGGGAGCGCGGCGCCGGCGCCACCCGCGCCTGCGGCTCCGCCGCCTGCGCAGCCCTCGTGGCAGCCGCGCGCAAGGGGCTCACCGGCCGCAAGGGCGTGGTTGCGCTTCCCGGCGGCGATCTCGTCATCGAATGGCGCGAGAGCGACGGCCACGTGCTCATGACCGGCCCGACCGAGCTGGAGCACGAAGGCACCTTTTCCCCGTCCCTTTTCACCGAGGTGGCCTGATGACGGTCGAAGTGGTCACCTTCGGCTGCCGGCTCAACACCTACGAGTCGGAGGCCATGCAGCGCCACGCGGAAGAAGCGGGCCTGGGCGAGGTCGTGATCGTCAACACCTGCGCGGTCACGGGCGAGGCGACGCGCCAGGCGCGCCAGTCGATCCGCAAGCTCGCCCGCGAGAAGCCGAACGTCCGCATCATCGTGACGGGCTGCGCCGCGCAGGTGGAGCCGGAAACCTTCGCGGCCATGCCCGAGGTCTCGCAGGTGGTCGGCAACCACGAGAAGATGAAGGCCGAGACCTGGACCGGGATGCGCGATTTCGGCGTCGGCGCCACCGAGAAGGTGTTGGTCAACGACATCATGGCCGTGAGGGAAACCGCCGTGCACCTCATCGACGGCATGCGTGGGCGCACCCGCGCCTTCGTGCAGGTGCAGAACGGCTGCGACCACCGCTGCACCTTCTGCATCATCCCCTACGGCCGCGGCAATTCCCGCTCCGTGCCCATGGGGGCCGTGGTGGAGCAGGTGCGGACGTTGGTGGAGCACGGCTCCCGCGAGGTGGTGCTCACCGGCGTCGACATCACGAGCTACGGCAAGGACCTGCCCGGCGAGCCGAAGCTCGGCACCCTGGTGAAGGGACTCCTGCGCCACGTGCCAGAGCTGGAGCGGCTTCGCATCTCCTCCATCGATTCGGTCGAGGCCGACGAGGATCTTCTCGACGTCATCGCCAACGAGTCCCGCCTGATGCCGCATCTGCATCTCTCGCTCCAAGCCGGCGACGACATGGTGCTCAAGCGCATGAAGCGCCGCCACCTGCGCAAGGATGCCATCGCCTTCTGCGAACAGGTGAAGCGGCTGCGCCCCGATATGGTCTTCGGCGCCGACATCATCGCGGGTTTCCCGACCGAGACCGAGGAGATGTTCGCGCGCTCCCTCGCCATCGTCGAGGAATGCGGGCTGACGCATCTCCACGTTTTCCCCTTCTCGCCCCGCCCCGGCACGCCCGCCGCCCGCATGCCGCAGGTCGCCCGCGACATGGTGAAGGACCGGGCGCGTCGCCTGCGCGAGAAGGGCGAGGCTGCCCTGCTGAAGCATCTCGGCGCGGAGGTGGGCGCCAGGCGCAACGTGCTGATCGAGACCAACCAGCTCGGCCGCACGGAAGGCTTTATGCTGGTCCGCTTCGACCGGCCCGTGACGCCGGGCGAGATCGTGCCGGTCACGATTGCCGGACACGACGGCAAGGAATTGCTGGCGGCTTAAGGGTCTTGTTCAGACATTACGTCGTACTCGTCATGGCCGGGCTTGCCCCGGCCATCCCGATGCTGTGATGCGCGGCGCTCTTCCAATCGGGATCACCGGCACAAGGCCGGTGACGACGTGCAGCGGGGTATCAGACTGAAGGATCCGCTGCGCGGTCCACCATGACGCCGCACCTCTTCACCCACTCCCGCATATGTTCCGGCACCGGCGCTTCCACGGTGATCGGCGGCTTCTTCGGATAGAGCGGCACGGTGACGCCTCTCGCGTGCAGCTGCAGGCCCGGACCGCCGAAGCGCGGAGCCGTGCCGTAGATCGGATCGCCCAGGATCGGGAAGTTCATGGCGGCGCAATGGACCCGCAGCTGATGGGTGCGGCCGGTGACGGGGCGCAGCTCGAGCAGCGCGAAGCCCTCGGACCGCCCCAAGACCCGCCACCGGGTGAGCGAAGGCTGGCCCTTAGGGTCCACCTTCATCCACCAGCCGCGGTCCGGCGATTTCGGCGCGAGCGGAAGGTCGATCTCACCCGCGTCGTCATGGGGCCCACCCTCGACCACGGCCCAATAGACCTTCTCGACCTCATTCCTGCGAAACAGCTCGTTGAGCCGCGCGATGGCCTTCGGATGCCGGCCGAGCACGAGGCAGCCTGACGTATCCTTGTCGAGGCGATGCGCGGCCTCCGGGCGGCGCGGCAAACCGAAGCGGAGGGCATCGAGATGATGAAACAGGGTCTCGCCGCCCTTGGGGCCGGGATGCACCGGCAGGCCGGCAGGCTTGTCGATCACGAGCATCAGGGCATCGCGATAGAGCAATCGGCTTACTATCTCTTCCGCATTCATGACGCCTCGGCTAGAGCATCGGACCCCAAAGTGAAACCCATTTTTGGATCCATCCGATACTTAAGCTTCCTACTGGCGCATCGTTGCGCGCTGACCCAGAGGGCCGCGCCAGCGAAAACCGGTTCCCACTTTTCCGCACGATGCGCTATCGAGGCGTCCGCATTACATCAAGCGCAGCGTTCATAAAGCAAAGCGAGACCCATGGCCGAGACCAAGCCCGACAAGCCCGGATTCCTTTCCCGTCTGTTCGGGCGCAAGGCTGAAGCCCCTCAGGTCCCGGCGCCTGCGCCGGAGGCACCCCAGGCCGGTGGCGAGCCGGACGCGATGCCGTCCCCGCCCGCAGCGGCCGCCGACGATCTCACGGCCGCACCACCGACCGTGACCGAGGCCTCGCCCGACACGCCGGAGGAGGCCAAGACGCCGCCGGAACTGGCCGGAGCCGATCTCCAGCCCGTGGAAGGCCTGGACCCGGAGGGCACCAATCCCCAGGAGCCGCTGCCGCGCATCGTGACCGAGGCAGGGCCCGCGCTGCGCGCCGACATCACGGCCGCGGACCTTCCGGCTCCCGAACCTGCGCCGGCAGAGATCGGTCCGGCGGCCGAGGCGAAGCCTGCCCCGACTCGCGGCTGGTGGCAGCGCCTGACCGAGGGCATGCGCCGCACCTCCTCGTCCCTGTCGGAGAGCGTGACGGGCCTCTTCACCAAGCGCAAGCTCGACGATGCCACGCTCGAGGAGCTGGAGGACGCCCTGGTCCAGGCCGATCTCGGCGTGCCGACCGCCATGCGGATCACGGAGGCGATCGCATCGGGTCGCTACAACAAGGAGATCTCGCCCCAGGAGGTGAAGGCCATCCTGGCCGGCGAGGTGGAGAAGACCCTCCAGCCGGTCGCTCAGGCGCTCGCCGTCGACCGCGCCAAGAAGCCGTTCGTGATCCTCATGGTGGGCGTGAACGGAGCGGGCAAGACCACGACCATCGGCAAGCTCAGCCAGAAATTCCGGCAACAGGGCCTCAAGGTCATGCTGGCCGCCGGGGACACCTTCCGGGCCGCCGCCATCGAGCAGCTGAAGGTCTGGGGCGAGCGGGTCGGCGCGCCGGTGCTGGCCCGCGAGCAGGGCGCGGACGCGGCGGGCCTCGCCTATGACGCCCTGCAGGAAGCCAAGGCGAACGGCTCCGACGTGCTCCTCATCGACACGGCCGGCCGCCTGCAGAACAAGGCCGGTCTCATGGCGGAGCTCGAGAAGATCGTGCGCGTGGTGAAGAAGTTCGATCCGACCGCGCCGCACGCCACCCTGCTCGTGCTCGACGCCACCGTGGGCCAGAACGCCATGAGCCAGGTCGAGCTGTTCCAGAAGGCGGCCGGCGTGACGGGCCTCGTGATGACCAAGCTCGACGGCACCGCCCGCGGCGGCATCCTGGTGGCTCTCGCGGAGAAATTCCGTATCCCTGTGCACTTCATCGGGGTCGGCGAGGGCGTCGAGGATCTGGAGCCTTTCACCGCACGGGATTTCGCAAAAGCCATTGCCGGGTTAGAAGCAACCTCATGACCGACGACAAGCGCCTTCCGCCCCTCCTCAAGCTCGCCCTCGAACTCGGGCCGCTCGCCCTGTTCTTCCTCGGCAATGCCTACGGGGACCGGTTCGGCTTCCCGGAAGGGCAGCGCATCTTCGCCGCCACCGGCATCTTCATCGTGGCGACGGTGATCGCCCTCGGGATCAGCTACGGGCTGACCCGCAAGCTGCCGATCATGCCGGTGGTGTCCGGCATCGTCGTGGTGGTGTTCGGCGGGCTGACCCTGTTCCTACAGGACGAGACCTTCATCAAGCTCAAGCCCACCATCGTGAACACCATGTTCGGGCTGGTGCTGCTCGGCGGCCTCTATTTCCGCAAGCCCCTGCTCCAGATCGTGCTCGACAGCGTGTTCGATCTGACCGAGGAAGGCTGGCGCAAGCTCACCTTGCGCTGGGCCCTGTTCTTCTTCGCGCTTGCCGCGTTGAACGAGATCGTCTGGCGCACGCAGACCACGGATTTCTGGGTGAGCTTCAAGGTCTTCGGCATCATGCCGCTCACGATCGCTTTCGCGCTCGCCCAGACGCCGCTGCTGCTCAAGCACGAGATCAAGAAGGCGGAAGAGGTTTAAGCCATCTCTCTACGTCATCACCGGGCTCGTCCCGGAGATCCCGATCGGACAACAGCGCCGCGCCTCACACAATCGGGATGGTCGGCACAAGGCCGGCCATGACGGAGAGGGTCCGCTCCTGCCTTCCTCACCCGATCGGTTTCATCAGCACCATCCTGCGGGTGACACCCGGCAGGGGATCGCACTCCACCTCCGTCCAAAGGTCCTCCTCGCCCGCCGCCACGACGGTTTCCTGCGAGGCCAGGAGTTCGCAGTCGGTCGCCTTCGTGGCCTGCTCGATGCGCGAGGCGATGTTGACGGTCTCGCCGACGACGGTGAACTCCAGCCGGCTCTCGTCGCCCACCACGCCGCAGAACACGTCGCCCGTATGGATGCCGATGCCGAGGCGCACCGGCGGGTTGAAGCCGCGCTTAACGTTCCAGCGCTCGATCAGGGTCAAAAGCGTGCGGCCGCAGGCGAGCGCCCGGCCGGCATCGTTGTCCCGCGCGCCCGGCACGCCGAAGAGGATGAGCGCCCCGTCGCCGGTGAACTTGTCGATGACGCCGCCATGGCGGGAAGCCGCCCGCAGCACGCGCCGCCGGAAGGACGTGATGAAGACGGCGAGCTGCGTCGGCTCCATGGTCTCGCCGAAGGTGGTCGAGGCGCGGATATCGACGAAGAGCAGGGTCACCGGGATGCGCCGTCCCTGGCGTAAGGAGGCGAAGGCCTGATCGGTGAGGATCGGCGCGAGCTCCCGGGGCAGATACCGGGTGAGGGTCACCCGCAAGGTCGTCTCGCGCACGGCCCGCTCCAGCATCAGCCGGCCCTGGCGGGCCACCAGGATCAGGATCAAGGCCGAGGCGAAGATCATGACGAGGCGGACCATGTTGGCCTGGGGCGAGAACACGCCGAGGATCTCGGACAGATCCTGCTGGCGCTCCGCCGGGCTCAAGTATCCGCTGCCGAAAGCGAGAAACGAGAGGCCCACCACATAGATGGCGGCCACGAAGGCCTGGAGCCGCGGCTGGTAATGGATCGCCGCCGCCGCCATGGTGATCGGCACCACCCAGATCACCGGAAACACCGAAAAGAGGCTGCCGGGAATCCCCAGGCCCCAATGGGTATAGCCGAGGTTGCCGAGGACCAGGCAGGCATCGAGAATGGCCGTGATGACCGGCAGCTGCTGGACGGCGATGCGTTTCGAGGCGAGCCAGGCGCCGACCCATCCGAGGGCCCCGAACAGCACCAGGGTCAGTTCCGCAGCCCAGATTTGCTTGAGCGCCATGGGATTGGTGAAATCGATGCTGACCGTCGCGATCACCACCGCCAGCAGCAGCAGCCCGGCCGTGACGATGCGCGCCTGTCCCGCCCGTTGCAGCGCGCCCGTATCGGCCTCCCGGATCAGCCGGTGCGTGGCATCGCTCAAGACGGGAGTCGTGCGTAAGGAATCGATGAGGCCCAGGGCAGCGCGGATGCGGGATCGAGGGGTCACGGGTTTCTTTTTGCTCCCGGATGGGTTGATTGTTCAAGCCGGCACGTGCCTCAACGGCGATGACCGAAAGGTTAAGCCGTCACGGCCTGCCGGTGCGACCCGGCAGCATCCCCGCATCCCACAGGAATATAGGGACCATGAGCGAGACGTTCCAACCGATCACCCTCTACGTGGATGCGGATGCCTGCCCGGTGAAGCCCGAGATCTACCGCGTCGCCGGGCGCCATAGGGTCAAGGTCTTCGTGGTCTCGAACGCCTTCCTGCAGGTGCCGCAGGATCCGCTGATCGAGCGCGTCGTGGTGAGCGCGGGCTTCGACGCGGCCGACGACTGGATCGCCGAGCGGGCCGGGCGCGGCGCCGTCGTGATCACCGCCGACATCCCTCTCGCCAGCCGCTGCGTCAAGGCCGGCGCCGAGGTGATCGGCCCGACCGGAAAGCCCTTCACGGAAGCCTCCATGGGCATGGCGCTGGCCACCCGCAACCTCATGGAAGACCTGCGCGCCATGGGCGAGGTCACGGGCGGGCCGAGGCCGTTCTCGCAGAAGGACCACTCGGCCTTTCTCTCGGCGCTCGACGTGGCGATCAACCGGCTCAAGCGCGCGGGATTTGGCGCAGCTTCTCCTTGAACGCGGAAAAATTCTCCGGCGTCAGGGGCCCGATATGCTTGTGGCGGATGGTGCCGTCGGGGCCGACGATGAAGGTTTCGGGCACGCCGTAGACGCCCCAGTCGATGGAGGCGCGGCCGTTCGGATCGACGCCGACGGCCGCATAGGGATTGCCGAGCGCGCCGAGGAAGCGGCGGGCGTTGTCCGGATTGTCCTTCTGGTTGATGCCGACCACCCGGATCGACGGATCCTTGGCCAGTTCGACCAGGAGCGGGTGCTCCTGGCGGCAGGGGGCGCACCAGGAGGCCCAGACGTTCACCACCGTGACGCGGCCTTTGAGATCCTGGTTCGAAAAGCCGGGCACGGGCAGGCCGTTGGCCTGAAGGCCTTCGAGCGGCGCGAGGGTGAAGGTGGGCACAGGCTTGTTGATCAGGACCGAAGGCACCTCGGCCGGATTTCTCCCTGAGATCAGCTGCACGCCGAAGAGCACCACCAGGGCGACGAAAACCAGGGCCGGCAGCAGGAAGATCAGGCGGGAGCGCGGGCGTTCGGCGGCTTCAGCCACGGCGGGACCTCCGGCCGATGCCGCGGGCCTCGAGCTCGGCGAGCGCGCGCACCTGGATGCGGTGGTCGATCACCGCGCGCAGGATCAGGCCGATCACCACCAGGGCCGTCAGGATGTAGGAGAAGGCGATGAAGAAGGTGTGCGACATCGGTCAGGCCGCCTGTGCGTCGAGGCGCTCGGCCTCGAGGATCGTGAGCGTGCGCACCCGGCGGCGCAGGATCTCAGTGCGCATGCCGGACAGATGCAGCGCCAGGCCCGTGAGGGTGAAGCCCAGGGCCATGACCAGGAGCGGCACGAGCATGGAGGAATGGATCGTCGGCCCGCCGAGGCGGAACACGGAGGCCGGCTGGTGCAGGGTGTTCCACCAATCGACGGAGAATTTTACGATCGGCACGTTCACGGCACCCACGAGGGTCAGGATCGACACGGCGCGGGCGGCGCGGTTCGGCTCCTCAATGGCGCGCCAGAGGGCGAGAATGCCGAGATAGATCAGCAGCATCACCAGCATGGAGGTCAGACGCGCATCCCACTGCCAATAGGTGCCCCACATGGGCTTGCCCCAGAGCGAACCGGTCACGAGGCAGATCAGCGTGAAGGCCGCGCCGATGGGGGCGGCCGCCTTCTGCGACACGTCCGCCAGGGGATGGCGCCACACGAGGGTGCCCAGGGCCGATGACGCCATGATCATGTAGAAGAACAGGGACAGCCACGCGGCCGGCACATGGATATACATGATCTTGACCGTCTCGCCCTGCTGATAATCGGCGGGCGCCGTGAACCAGACCATGTAGAGCCCGACGGCGATCAGGAGCGCAGCCAAGCCTCCCACCCACGGCAGCAGCGTGCCGCTGAGGCTCATGAAGCGGGTCGGATTGGCAAGCTCTCGGATCATAGGGTCGATGTAGCGGTCTTAAAGTGCGCCTGCAACGGAGACATCGCCGCAAGCCGCGTAACGTTTTTGCCAGAAGAGGCCTTTAGGCACTTTGCAGTCCTTCGGGCATTCCGGAAATGTGCGTAGGATCTTGGCTTTACTGGTGGGAGCGATGCGCATCGTCGGATCGAGATCACCGGCACGAGGCCGGTGTTGACGGGAGAGTGAAATCTCCCGCCCTTCATCCGCCGCCCGAGGCGACCTATAATCCCGTATCCCTGTTGCGGAGCGATCATGCGCCTCGGATTCTTGGGCCTCTTCGGCCTCGCCCTTGCTCTTCCGGCCGTCGCGCAGGACATCACCCTGCGGCTGCCGGTCGCCTGCGAGATCGGACGCACCTGCTTCATCCAGCATTACCTGGACCGCGATTCCTCGTCTGCCGCGAGCGACTACCAATGCGGCACCCTCACCTACGACACCCATGACGGCACCGACTTCCGCGTGCCGAACATGGCGGCGCAGAAGGCCGGCATCGACGTGGTCGCCGCGGCCGACGGCAAGGTCGCCAGCACCCGCGACGGCGTTCCGGACGCTTTCGTCACGCCGGAGACGCGGGAAAAGATCAGCGAGATCGGCTGCGGCAACGCCGTGGTGATCGATCACGGCAATGGATGGCGCACCGCCTATTGCCACATGGCGAAGGGCAGCCTCACGGTGCGCTCCGGCCGCGAGGTGAAGGCCGGCGAGAAGATCGGGCAGATCGGATTGTCCGGGCTGACCGAGTTCCCGCATCTGCACTTCACGCTGATCAAAGACGGCAAGCCGGTCGATCCCTTCGCCTATGGCGCGCCGGAGAAGTCCTGCGGCGGCGGCAAGCCCCTCTGGGAGGCCTCGCTCCAGCGGGCGCTCGCCTATCAAGGCGGCAGCGTTCTCAACAAGGGCTTCGCGTCGGGACCGGTCACCATGGAAGCCATCGAATCGGGTGCCGTGGAGCAGGAGACGCCCACGACCCGGTCGCCGGCCCTCGTGGCCTATGTGCGCGCCATCGGCCTGAAAGGCGGCGACGTGCAGACGCTGACCCTGTTCGATCCGGACGGCAAGCCGCTCGCCCAGAACAAGGCGCCGCCCCTCGACCGCAACAAGGCCCAGTGGATGGCCTTTTCCGGCGTGAAGCAGCCGCCGGGCGGGTTCCGGCCCGGCCTTTATCGCGCCACCTATCGGGTCGAGCGGGACGGAAAGCCCGTCATCGAGCAGGCCTTCGGGATCAGCCTCCGGCCGTGAGGCCCTCGTGGATCGCGCGGCTGTCGGCGGGTGCCTGGTCACGCTCGTTCAGGCCGTAATCGCGGATCACGGCCGCCACCCGCAGCCGGTAATCGGTGAAAACGCCGGCGCGGCCCGCTCCTTGCGTCGCGCGATGGGACGGCAGGTTGCGCCAGGCCCGCACCGCCTCCTCGTCGCGCCAGAACGACAACGACAGGAGCTTGCCCGGTTCGGTGAGGCTCTGGAAGCGCTCGACGGAGATGAAGCCGTCCATGGCCGTCAGGTCGGAGCGGAGCGCAGCCGCAAGGCCGAGATAATCCCGCTTGCCTGCATCCCCGTCCGGCCAGACCTCGAAGATCACAGCGATCATGGCTTGATCAGCTCCGCATGAGGCGCCGAGGCCAACCGGAGGAAGATCCGGTCCTCCCGGCGGATGAACTGTTCCTTTTTGGCGAATTCGTAATTGGCACGCCCCATTGGATCATTCCTCAGACGTTCGCGATAGGCCTCGTATGCGGCCAGGCTCGCGATATTGTAGACCGCATAGGCCGTCGTGGCGGAGCCTTCGTGCGGCGCGTAATAGCCCATGAGGTCGGCCCCGCAGCGGGGGATGGCCTGACCCCAGTTGCGGGCATATTCCTCGAAGGCCGATACCTTGAACGGGTCGATCTCGTAGCGAATGAAGCAGGTGATCATCTCGACGCTATCCTGTCTGCGTGAACACCCTTGTCTTAGCGCATTGCTCCACGTCGATGGTTCGGTTATCATCGAAGTATGAAAGAAGGTCCCGTCATCGCCTCCGTGGCCGCGCTTCTCGGCGACCCGGCCCGGGCCAACATCCTGACCGCCCTCATGGACGGGCGGGCGCTCACCGTGAGCGAGCTCGCGCAAGCCGCGGGCGTAACGCTCCAGACCGCGAGCGGGCATCTGGCCAAGCTCGATGCGGCCAACCTTCTGACGGCGGAAAAACAGGGACGGCACCGCTATTTCCGGCTCTCGGGGCCGGACGTCGCCCAGGTGCTCGAAGCCCTGATGGGCCTCGCCCAGCGCACCGGGGCGACCCGGGTGCGCACCGGCCCGAAGGACGCGGCGCTCCGATCCGCCCGTGTCTGCTACGACCATCTCGCCGGCGAGCGCGGCGTCGCGCTGCTGAAAGGCGCGCGGCAGCAAGACCTGATCGAGGGCGAGAAGGATATGGCTCTGACGGAGAAGGGCCGCGCCTTCTTTGCCGGTTTCGGCATTGATCTGGCGACGCTCGAAAAGGGCCGCCGCCCGGTCTGCCGGGCCTGCCTCGACTGGAGCGAGCGCCACAGCCATCTTGGCGGCGCGCTGGGCGCGGCGATCCTCGACCGGTTGATCGAGAAGCAATGGGTCCGGCGCGATGCCGGCCGCGTCCTCACCTTCACCTGCGAGGGCGTGGAGGGTTTCGAGGCGACGTTCGGCCCGGCCGCCTGACCCGGTCAGGTCCCTCCGCTATTCTCCAGAGCGCAGAGCCGCTGCCGCCCCGACCGTGCCGACCACGGCCGCGACCAGCGACAGGGCGACCAGAATCAGGAAGGGGGTCGCGAAGGGAATCGTCCCGCCCAGCGCCGCATTGGCGGCCGAGACCCCGAAGATCAGGGTCGGGATCATGAAGGGCAGGACCAGGATCGCCAGGATCAGCCCGCCGCGCCGCAGGGAGGACGTGAGCGCCGCCCCCACCGCCCCGATGAAGGTGAGCGCGGGCGTGCCCACCAGCAGGGTCGCCACCATGGCGAGCATGCCCTCCGGCGACAGCGCCACGAGGAGCCCGAGGAAGGGTGCCGCGACGGCGAGCGGCAGGCCCGTCACCAGCCAATAGGCCACCACCTTCGCCAGCACGACCACCTCCAGGGGCGCGTGCGACAGCCTCAGGAGATCGAGGGATCCGTCCTCCTGGTCGGCTTGGAACAGCCGGTCGAGGCCGATCAGGGTGGCAAGCAGGGCCGCGATCCAGAGGATCGCCGGGCCGATGCGCGAGAGCAGGTTGAGATCCGGCCCGAGCGCGAACGGAATCAGCGTCACGATCATCAAGAAGAAGATCAGCCCCATGACCCCGGAGCCGCCGACGCGGGCGGCGAGTTTCAGGTCGCGGAGCAGGAGCGCGCGGAAGGAGCGAATCATGCGGGCTCTCCTTCCGGGCGCAGAGGCCTGCGCTCGATCCGGATCTCCTTGGCATCGTTCAGGAACAGGGGTGAATGGGTCGTGGCGGCGATCATGCCGCCGCTCGCTCGGTGGCTTTCCAGGAGAAGACGCAGGGTGTCCTGGGAGGCGGTGTCGAGGGCCGAGGTCGGCTCGTCGAGGAGCCAGAGCGGTCGATGCGCCACAAGCAGCCGCGCGAGCGCCACCCGGCGGCGCTGGCCGGCCGAGAGATAGGCCACCGGCAGGCGGGCCGCATGGGCGAGGCCCACGGCCTCAAGCGCCTCGTGCGGCTTCGAGGCGGGATTGCCGAGGAAGTCGCGGGCAAAGGCGAGGTTCTCCTCCGCCGTGAGCGCGGCTTTGAGGGCATCGCGATGGCCGACGTAGTGCAGGCATTCGGCCAAGGTCCGCTCGCCCGCACCCTCCAGGAGAATCACCCCGGCGGCCGGACGCAGGCGTCCGGCCAGGATGTCGAGGAGGGAGGACTTTCCGGCCCCGTTGCGGCCGGTGATCACCAGGGCCTCGCCGGCCCGCAGGGTAAACGAAACGCCCTCGAAGATCCGGCGCTCCCCCCGCTCGCAGGCCAAATTGTTAACGCTCAGACGCAAACCCCTGTACCCCTGCCCTCTTTGCACCCCAGAACCGTTCTAAACCGTGTAGCCGGACGGTTCGAAATGATCTATAGCACCCCTGGCTGCGCCGCGCGCCAAGGCGTCCAATCCGCCTCGCGCGCTTACCTCCCTGTCCGGGCGCCCCCGGAGCGGCGCGCGCTTATCGCGCTTTCGGCCGAACACATGTTCGTAACCCAAATGCACGCGAGGATTCGCCGTGACGCTCAACAACAGCTTCAATGCCCGCCAGACCCTCAAGGTTGGCGATAAGTCCTACACCTATTACTCCCTCGTCGAGGCCGAGAAGAACGGCCTCAAAGGCGCCTCGAAGCTGCCCTTCTCCATGAAGGTGCTGCTCGAGAACCTGCTCCGCTACGAGGACGGCCGCACGGTCACCAAGGCCGATATCGAGGCCGTGGCCGCCTGGCTCGACAACAAGGGCAAGGACGAGAAGGAAATCGCCTACCGCCCGGCCCGCGTCCTGATGCAGGACTTCACCGGCGTTCCGGCCGTGGTGGATCTCGCCGCCATGCGCGACGCCATGAAGAACCTCGGCGGCGACCCGCGCAGGATCAACCCGCTCGTGCCCGTCGACCTCGTCATCGACCACTCGGTGATCGTCGACGAGTTCGGCACCCCGAGGGCCTTCGACCGCAACGTGGAGCTGGAATACCAGCGCAACGGCGAGCGCTACCGCTTCCTCAAGTGGGGCCAGACCGCCTTCGAGAACTTCTCCGTCGTTCCCCCCGGCACCGGCATCTGCCACCAGGTCAACCTGGAATTCCTCTCCCAGACCGTGTGGACCCGCAAGGACACGGCGACCGGCGAGGAAGTGGCCTATCCGGACACCCTGGTGGGCACCGATTCGCACACCACCATGGTCAACGGTCTCGCGGTTCTCGGCTGGGGCGTGGGCGGCATCGAGGCGGAGGCTGCCATGCTCGGCCAGCCGGTTTCCATGCTGATCCCCGAGGTGATCGGCTTCAAGCTCACCGGCAAGCTGCGTGAGGGCGTGACCGCCACCGACCTGGTGCTCACCGTCACCCAGATGCTGCGCAAGAAGGGCGTGGTCGGCAAGTTCGTGGAGTTCTACGGCCCCGGCCTCACCGACATGTCAGTGGCCGACCGCGCCACCATCGGCAACATGGCTCCCGAATACGGCGCCACCTGCGGCTTCTTCCCGGTCGACCAGAAGACGGTCGACTATCTCAGGACCACGAGCCGCACGGACGAGCGCGTCGCTCTCGTCGAGGCTTACGCCAAGGCGCAGGGCATGTGGCTCACACCCGACATGGCGGACCCGGTCTTCACCGACACCCTCGAGCTCGACCTCGGCGACGTGGTTCCCTCGCTCGCCGGCCCCAAGCGCCCGCAGGACCGCGTGACCCTCGACACCTCCAAGACCGAGTTCCTCGGCGCCATGGAGAAGGAGTTCCGTAAAGCGCAGGAGATCGGCAAGCGCGTGAAGGTGGACGACGCCAATTACGATCTCGGCCACGGCGACGTGGTGATCGCGGCGATCACCTCCTGCACCAACACCTCGAACCCAAGCGTGATGATCGGCGCAGGCCTTCTCGCCCGCAACGCGGTGAAGAAGGGTCTGACCTCCAAGCCGTGGGTGAAGACCTCGCTGGCGCCCGGATCGCAGATCGTCGAGGAATACTTCAAGAAGGCCGGCCTGCAGGGCGACCTGGACGCGCTCGGCTTCAACCTCGTGGGCTTCGGCTGCACCACCTGCATCGGCAATTCGGGCCCGCTGCCGGAGAACATCTCGAAGGCGATCAACGATAACGACCTCGTGGCCGTGTCGGTGCTCTCGGGCAACCGCAACTTCGAGGGCCGCGTGAACCCGGACGTGCGCGCGAACTACCTCGCCTCGCCTCCGCTGGTGGTGGCCTACGCGCTCGCCGGCTCCATGCTGGTGGACCTGACCAAGGATCCGCTGGGCACGGGCTCGGACGGCCAGCCGGTGTACCTGAAGGACATCTGGCCCTCCTCGGCCGAGGTGCAGGACTTCATCGACCGCACGATCACCAGCGAGCTGTTCAAGACCCGCTACGCCGACGTGTTCTCGGGCGACGAGAACTGGCGCAAGGTCACCTTCGAGCCGGGCCTCACCTACGAGTGGGACATGGGGTCCACCTATGTGCAGAACCCGCCCTACTTCGAGGGCATGACCAAGGAGCCCAAGCCCGTCACGGACATCGTGAACGCGCGCATCCTGGGCCTCTTCCAGGACTCGATCACCACCGACCATATCTCTCCCGCGGGCAACATCCGGGCCGCCTCCCCGGCCGGTGAATACCTGCAGTCGCATCAGGTGCGCGTCGCCGACTTCAACCAGTACGGCACCCGTCGCGGCAACCACGAGGTCATGATGCGCGGCACCTTCGCCAATATCCGCATCAAGAACCAGATGGTGAAGGACGAGAGCGGCCACGTGGTCGAGGGCGGCTACACCATCCACCAGCCCTCGGGCGAGCGGATGTTCATCTACGACGCCGCCATGCGCTACAAGGAAGAGGGTGTTCCGCTCGTGGTCCTCGCCGGCAAGGAATACGGCACCGGCTCGTCCCGTGACTGGGCGGCCAAGGGCACGAACCTTTTGGGCGTGCGCGCCGTCATCGCCGAGAGCTTCGAGCGCATCCACCGCTCGAACCTGGTCGGCATGGGCGTGGCTCCCTTCGTGTTCGAGCAGGGCACGTCCTGGGAGACGCTGGGCCTGAAGGGCGACGAGACCGTTACCATCAAGGGTCTGGCCGGCGAATTGAAGCCGCGTCAGCGCATGGAGATGGAGGTCACCTCGGCCGACGGCTCGGTGCGCAAGGTGCCGGTGCATTGCCGCATCGATACGCTGGAGGAGGTCGAGTACTTCCGCAACGGCGGCATCCTGCACTACGTCCTGCGCCAGCTCGCGGCGTAACGTGATTTGAGACGAACGCCCGTCTCTCGTACGAGAGACGGGCATCGAAGAAAGAGCGGGGCGTCCAGCGATGGGCGTCCCGTTTTTCGTTGGTTCAGATCACGAAGAAATCGTGATAGTAGAGCTTGGATTTGTTGCCGAGGGTGGCGATCTTCACCTGCGCCTTGGAGCCCGTGCCGTCCTGGTCGTAGTAGAGCGCCCCGGTCTTCTTGTCGTAGACGATCCGATCCTCGCGATCCTGCGCCTTCTTGCTCTCCACGAACATGTCGGACTTGAACTTCTTCGGCTTGGACGGGGTGCCGGATCCCAGCTTGGTGAACACTTTGTTGTCCAGCTGGAAGCTGTCGTCCCGATAGCGAAAGTCGACGATCCGATCCACGTTGGTGCGCGCGTTCGGCCGCGTGTCGAACACGAACACGTCTTGGCCGACGCCGCCGGTCAGCACATCCTTTCCGGCGCCTCCCACGAGCCTGTCGTGGCCCGCCTGTCCATTCAGGATGTCGTTTCCAGCGCCGCCAATCAGGCTGTTTCCGAAGTCGTCCCCCGTGAGCACATCCGTGCCGCCGGTGCCGGTCACCACGTCCGGGCCGCCGTCCGTCTGCGTATCGGTCGTCGTGTTGCGGGCAATCTGGCCCGATGCAAGATCCACCGAATAGGACACGGACCGGGTCTGCCCGCCTTCGCTGACGGTCACGACAGCCGTCTTGGTGCCGGGAGTGGCATAGATGTGGCTGAAGGATGCGATGCCGCCTGCGGGTACGACGGTGCTGCTCGTCCCATCGCCCCAGGCGATGCTGACGGAGGAGGCTTGGCCGACGCCGAAGGACAGTTCGACGAATTGCTGAGCGTTGACCGCCCCGAAATTGTCCTTCAGCAGGGTATCGACCACGAACACGTCGCGAATGTTGTTGTCGTGGGGCACGAGGCCGCTGTAGCTGTCGAAACTGACATAACGCCCGTCGGCGCTGAACCGCGGATTGTAGCTGTCGGCGTCGGCGGCGGTGCCCTGTCCCTGCGCGCCATTGGCGGTGGCGGAAAGGCGCACGATCTCGCCGGTCACCATATCCTTGCGGAAGATGTCCTGGGCGTTATTGGTGTCGTTCGGCACCAGGTTCTTGGCCTTGCTCTCGAAGATGATGTAGCGGCCATCCGGGCTGATCTGCGGCGCTCGGCTATGCCCCTCGTAATCGCTCAGCTCGCCGGTCCGGCTCGTGGACACCCGCACGATGGCGCCGGTCTGAAGGTCCTTGCGGAAAATGTCGTAAGCCTCGTTGGTGTCCTCGCCTGGCACGAGCTTCCGGCCCATGCTTGCGAAGACCACGTAGCGGCCGTCGGCGCTGATTTGCGCGTCCAGGCTGTGATCCCCACCCAATGCGCCCGCTGCACTCGCGGAGACCACATGGAGCGCGCCCGTCTGCAGGTCCTTGCGCAGGATCTGCGTCGTTCCCTCGTACCCGGACGGGCCGAACCCTATGCTGGAGAAAATCACGTACCGGCCGTCCGGCGTGTATTTGGCATCCCAGCTGTGGCCTGCACCCTGCTGGTTATCAGCCCCGACGGAGATGCGGTCGATCTGACCGGTGGCCAGGTTCTTGCGGAAGATGTCGGTCTGAGTTTTAGAGGGGTCGTTGGGGTCGATGCGTCTATTGCTTTCGAAGACCACGTATTTGCCGTCGGGGCTGAAGCGCGCACTGGCGCTGCCCTTGTAGGTCTCCACAAAGCGGCCGTTGAAAGGCTCCAAGGCGCCCCCGCCGCCGGCGATGCGGGTGATCGCCTGGCTCGTCAGATCCTTCATGTACACGTCTTCGAGACCGTTGGTATCCTCATTCACGAGCTTCGCCGTGGTGGAGAACAGGACGTAGCGGCCATCGGGACTGATATCGAGTTCGTAGGCGTTCGTGGGAACGCCGGCGGAGATCTGCGTGCCGCCGACGTGGGTCGACACGCGGATGATCTCGCCGGTTTTGAGGTCCTTGCGGAAGATGTCGAGCTGGCTGTTGAAGTCGCCCGGAACGAGATTGTCGGCGAAGCTGTAGAATATGCTGTAGTGCCCGTCCGACGTGAACTTGGCCCGGAAGCTCTGGTCGTTGCCTGGGGCTCTGAGCTGCGACTGAGACTCGCGCACGATGATGTCGGCGCCGGTCGGGCGCGTGAAGGAGAGGAGGTTGAGTGTAGGAGCCATGACCGATCCTTTTGTTATGGTATCTTCATGCGAAGACGTGACAGGAACCTCCCTTGTCGCTTCCTTCACATCTGCTTGTGACGAGCTAGCTACTTCACGCGCCGGCTGCGGTGCGCTACGACACCTTACGATACGAAATAACATATTTACGCTGCGGCAATATAGGATTCGGCCCTGATCGAACAACTCTCCGGACGGAGGGGTCCCAACGCCTCACCGCCCTGGAGGCCCACGCGTTCCTTCCATCCGCCTTGCGTCGTTTTGGCCAGTCCTCCGGCCCTCCGATTTCGCTTAAAAAGCCACGCTTTCGTCGTCAGTTGTCCCATTTCGTTAAGCCGCCGTTAACCCTTTCCTGCGGAAACTGAATCCATTGCCGCCAACCCTTTTGCCGAATCCATGAGCGACCTTCTCGTCAGTATCCGTCACGCGAGACCCGATGACGCCGCTGCCTTGTCCGGGGTCTTCGATGCGGCCTGGCGCGAGGCCTATCTCGGGATCATTCCCGGCGTCACCCTGGACAAGATGTTCTCCCGGCGCAGCCCGCGCTGGTGGCGCTCGACCGTGTCGCGCGGGCGCCCGCTCGTGGTCCTCGATCTCGGCGAGGGCGCGGTCGGCTACGCCTCTTATGGCCGCTGCCGCGACCGGTCGCTGCCGGCGAGCGGGGAGATCGACGAGCTCTACCTGCTGCCAGAATACCAGGGCCTCGGCTTCGGGCGGCGTCTGTTCAACGCGGTGCGCAACGACCTCAAGGCCCGGGAGATGGAGCGGATCGTCGTCTGGGCTCTCGAGGACAACGAGCGCGCCTGCGCCTTCTACGAGAGCATGGGCGGGCGCACGATCGCCCGCGTCGAGGAGCGCATCGGCGGAACGTCTCTGGCCAAGGTCGCCTATCTGTTCCGCTGAGCCGTTCCCGGACCGGACCGCAACACGGTTCTCCATTCGTATCGCTCGGATCCTGCTCCTTAAGGAGAGGGGCGCCTGATTGGGCCGAAAAGTGGGTTCCCCTTTCAGGGCCGATGCTCTAGTGAGGCGTCCAAGCTTCAGAAAGCGGCCCTTCGGCCTAATGGTTCGAGCCGCTCTCGAGACGAGCTTTTGCCGCGTTGTTCCGGCGTGACGGCACCCCCTCGTCGGGGCCGGACCCGGGAGAATGCTTCAAGCCTTGTTCCGGAGAACAGCTCTATGCGCCTTGACGCGATCAAGATTGGAAAGAACCCGCCGGACGACGTGAACGTCGTGGTGGAAGTGCCGCTCGGCGGCGAGCCCATCAAATACGAGATGGACAAGGAATCCGGCACGCTCTTCGTCGACCGCTTCCTCTACACCTCCATGCGGTATCCTGGAAACTACGGCTTCATCCCCCATACCCTGTCGGGCGACGGCGATCCCTGCGACGTGCTGGTGGCCAACACCCGCGCCATCGCGCCGGGCGCTGTCATCAACGTGCGCCCCGTGGGCGTTCTCGTGATGGAGGACGACGGCGGCCAAGACGAGAAGATCATCGCCGTGCCGTCGAGCAAGCTGACCCAGCGCTACGACCGGGTTGCGACCTATACGGATCTGCCCGAGATCACCATCAAGCAGATCGAGCACTTCTTCGAGCACTACAAGGATCTCGAGCCCGGTAAATGGGCCAAGATCATCCGCTGGGGCGACGCCGAGGAGGCCCGCCGCCTCATCGTCGAGGCGATCGAGCGCGCGAAGAAGTAAGTCGCACTGGCAAAAGACGGGAACGGCATTTTCGCTGCCGCCAAAGCATCTGACCCGGCTCGCCTCCTGAGCCGGGTTTTTTGTTAAGTCCGACAGGCTCTCAGATCATGAAGAAATCCTTGTAGGTGATCTTGAGGTCCTTCGAGATGTTTGCGAACTGGATCGCCTTCTTGGCCCCTGACCCGTCGGGGTCG
>DASZBB010000149.1:0-9227 GCA_035944695.1 Microvirga sp.
AGCAGCACGGCGATGACGATGAGCCGCACGGTCTTCATGACGGATGCCCTTTCAGCGCCCTCATCAGAAGCGTCAGATGCGCCTCCAGCATCGCCTCGATGTCGATGGGGTCGAAACGCTGGAAGAGGCTGGTCCAGAGCAGGGCGACGAGCGCGGGCGCGATCGCCAGCTGCGGAAACCGAGCGATCTCGTCCGAGTGGAACTCGCCCCGGGCGACGCCCCGTTCGGCGATGCCGCGCAGGATCCGCAGGCCTCTGACGATCACCTCGCGGTGATAGACCTCTGCCAGTTCGGGAAAGCGGCTGGCCTCCGTCAGAAGGAGGCGGACGATGTCGCGGCGGCGCGTGCCGAGGATCTCTGTCCTCAGGAAATGGAACAGCGCCCTGAGCTGATCCTCGGCCGAGGCAGCGGGATCCGGAACCTTCTGCTCGAGAGCGCCCACCGGGCCGCCGATGCCGGAGCGCACGAGCGCCTCGAACAGCGCCTGCTTCGAGGGCACGTAGAGGTAGAGAGTTCCCTTGGCCACGCCGGCTCGGGCGGCCACGTCGTCGAGGCGGGCATCGGCGAACCCTTTTTCCAGAAAGATGTCGAGGGCAGCGTCCAGGATCGTCTGAAGCTTGGCCTGACGCTCGTCCTCGCTCCTGGCCGGGGCTCGCCGTTTTGTCCTCTGTCCCGCCGTCACGACATCCTCATTGTTTAATGACTGACTGGACAGTCAGTATAGCGAGGTTCGTTCCGGAAGTCGAATCGGATCTAGGTTGAGCCGCTCATCCAATGCGACGCTGCTCTATCGGTGACCTTCTAGCCTCGGATCGCGCCCAGCCCAGTCGCCGCGAGCGCGGTTCAGCCGCCCGTCTGAAGCCTCAGCGGCGATGCTGGCGAACCAGGGTCCAGACGAATGCGACGGCCAGAATCAGCAGCAGGACACTGCCGACCGTCGCGAAAACCGTCTCGGCACGGGAGGCTCCGGCCGGAGGAAGCATCGGCCCTTTCGGGTCTTCCTGGATGATGGAACGATCGGCGGCAGCCTCAAGGATCCTCGGTCGGCTTCCCTCTTTCGCGAAGACAGCCGGAACGGCATCGGGGTCTCGACTGACGGAAAGCTCGACGGGCACCGATCCTCTCCTGTATCGAGGTCCGCGGACGTCCAGCAAGTCAATCTTCCGGAGGCGGACATGTTTCGCAAAACCTGCGGCGTCGTGGCTGGGGACAGCATATTTCGCCTGTGGAGGACTGACACCGGCCCGGCACTTCCTTAAGCCTTGCCGTGTTAGGACCGAGCCGGAAGATTTTGAGGAGCGCAAGAGGGAGGCTGATGAAGGTCGGAATCGACATGGGAGTGGCATCCTCCGCCCCGGGAGGACAATCGGCACTGCTCGATCTGGAAGAGCTCCTGGCGACGCGTCTGCTCGTCCAGGGCAATTCCGGCTCCGGCAAGTCGCATCTCCTGCGCCGACTTCTCGAGCAGAGCGCCGCGCTGGTGCAGCAGGCCATCATCGATCCGGAGGGAGATTTCGTCACGCTCGCCGACAAGTTCGGCCACGTGGTCGTGGATGCCTCCCGCAGCGAGGGCGACCTTCAGCGCATTGCCGCCCGCGTTCGCCAGCATCGGGTGTCCGTGGTGCTGAGCCTGGAGGGCCTCGATGCGGAAGCGCAGATGCGCTGCGCGGCGGCCTTCCTCGGCGGTCTCTTCGATGCGGAGCGCGACTACTGGTATCCGATGCTCGTAGTGGTGGACGAGGCGCAGCTCTTCGCCCCTGCTGCCGCCGGCGACGTGTCGGACGAGGCCAGAAAAGTCTCGCTGGGGGCCATGACCAACCTCATGTGCCGCGGTCGCAAGCGCGGGCTCGCGGGCATCATCGCCACGCAGCGCCTCGCCAAGCTCGCCAAGAACGTGGCGGCGGAAGCCTCCAATTTCCTCATGGGCCGGACCTTCCTCGACATCGACATGGCGCGCGCGGCCGACCTGCTCGGCATGGAGCGCCGCCAGGCCGAGATGTTCCGCGACCTGGAGCGCGGCCATTTCGTGGCCCTCGGCCCCGCCCTTTCGCGCCGGCCGCTGCCGATCCGCATCGGCGCGGTCGAAACCTCGACCCGCAGCGGCACCTTCAAGCTCATGCCGTTGCCCGAGCAGCCTAAGGAAGAGGCCCGCGATCTCATCTTCAAGGCCGGCGAGGATGAACTGGCCGCTCGTCCGATCATGCCCCGCCGGGCGCCCCCGCCGCCTCCGGCCCCCTCTACCAACGATCTCCTGGCCCAGCTCGCCCGCACCCGGCCTGCCGCCGCAGCGGACGCGCCGCCCGAGGAGACCGAGCAGTCCAAGGCCGAGCGCGAGGCCGCCCTCGATGCGATCCTGCGGGAGATTCTGGACGATCCGGAGGCCGCCTTCCGCTCGGTCGCCGTCCTGTATCAGGATTTCCTGGTCCGCTGCCGAATCCGCCGCATCTCCGGCGACCCGTTGAACCTCAACGCCTTCCGCCGCCGTCTGGCGGTCGCCCGCGCGGGGGTCGACACGGCCACCGCCGAAGGCTCCGAATGGGACCGCGCCGTCGCCTTCGCGGCGGATCTCGCGGAGGACATCCAGGGCATCTACCTGCTCATCGCCCGCGCGGCCATGGAAGGCTCGCCCTGTCCCCCGGACGGCGAGATCGCCCGGGCCTGCGGCAGCCGCTCGCCGGGTAGGGCGCGGCGCCTCATCGCCTATATGGAAAGCCGCAACATCGTCGTCACGCGCAACGACCCGCGGGGCCTTCGCATCATCGCGCTGCCCGATCTCGGCTGGGAGACCGGGCCTGGCGACCCGAACGCCTTCGAGGAGCCGCAGGCGCCCGAGACGCGGGATCTTTTTGCAGTGGGCTAAGTCATCAACTCACCGCGATTGTCACCTCTAGGACAAAGATCGTTGCATCATGACGCCCCTTCGTCCGATTGATTCGGATCGGAGGCGATGAGAGGCGCTGATGTTCCGCTTTTTCGAAACCCGCATCGATTTCAGGAAGAAGCCGCCGGAGGCGTCGCCGCCGGATACGTTGTGGGGCTTCTATTGGCACTTCATCGCCCAGGCGAAGGGCCTGTTCATCGCACTGTTTGCCCTGGGTTTCGTGCTCGCCGTCGTCGAGGCGCTGATCCCCTGGCTCATCGGCCGCTTGGTCAATGCCCTCTCGCACACCTCACCCGAAGGCATCTTCAGCGAAGCCGGTCCGCTGCTGATCGCCATGGGGTCGATCATTCTCGTGGTACGGCCTGTTGGGACGATCCTGTTCCGACTGCTCGTCAACCATTCCCTGGCGGTGTCCTTCACCACCATGGTGCACTGGCAGAACTACTGGCACGTGGTGCGCCAGCCCTTAGGGTTCTTCCAGGAGGATTTCGCGGGCCGCATCGCCAACCGGGTGCTCCAGACCGGCCGCCCCTTGCGCGAGACGGTGCTGTCGGTGGCCCGCGCCGTCTGGCAGATCCTGATCTTCGGGGCGGCCTCCATCGGCCTCCTCGGCACGCAGGATTGGCGCCTCGCGCTGCCGATGACCGGATGGTTCATTCTCTATTCCACCCTGCTTGCCGTGTCCCTGCCGCGCATCCAGAAGCGGTCGCGCGCGTCGAGCGAGGCGCGCTCGGCCGTCACCGGCAAGGTGGTGGACAGCTTCACCAACATCATGACGGTGAAATTGTTCGGACGCCGCAAGGACGAGGACGAATACATCAGCGAGGGCTACCGCCGGCTCAACGATTCCTTCATGAGCCAGCAGCGCATCAACACGCTCTACGTGGCCGGGCTCACCATTCTGAATGCGATCTTCCTGGTCTCGACCGGCGCCGTGGCGGTGTGGCTCTTCAGTGCGAACCGGATCGATGCCGGCACCATGACCACCGCCCTGCTGCTCTCCACCCAGATCGTCTCCATGTCCGGCTGGGTGGCTTTCGAGGTCATGGGCATTTTCGAGAACGTCGGCACGGTGCAGGAGGGCATGAAGACGATCTCGCGCCCGCTCACCATGCAGGACAAGCCGACGGCCCGACCCTTGACGGTGACGCGCGGCGAAATCCGTTTCGATCATGTCAGCTTCTCCTACGGCGATGGGGATAAGGTCATCGAGGGCCTGAACCTCACCATCCGCCCCGGCGAAAAGATCGGCCTCGTCGGTCGCTCCGGCGTCGGCAAGACCACGCTTGTGAACCTGCTCTTGCGCTTCTTCGAGCCGCAGGAAGGGCGCATCCTGATCGACGGTCAGGACATCGCCGATGCGCAGGAGGAAAGCCTGCGCGCGCAGATCTCGGTGGTGACACAGGACACGTCCCTGCTGCACCGCTCGATCCGGGAGAACATCCTCTACGGGCGGCCAGAGGCGAGCGAGGACGCGATGCGCGAGGCCGCCCGTCAGGCCCACGCGGTCGAGTTCATCGAACGTCTCGTCGACGGACGCGGACGGCGCGGCTTCGATGCCCATGTCGGGGAGCGCGGGGTCAAGCTCTCCGGCGGCCAGCGGCAGCGCATCGCCATCGCCCGCGTGATCCTCAAGGACGCGCCGATCCTGATCCTGGACGAGGCGACCTCGGCCCTGGACTCCGAGGTGGAGGCCGCCATCCAGGAATCGCTCGCCACCCTCATGGAAGGCAAGACCGTGATCGCCATCGCGCACCGCCTCTCGACCCTGCAGCTCATGGACCGGCTCATCGTGATGGACGATGCCCGGATCGTGGAGGAGGGCACTCACGCGGAGCTTCTGGAAAACGGCGGCCTTTATGCCGGCCTCTGGTCGCGCCAGTCCGGCGGGTTTCTCGCGCCGCGCCGCGGCGTACCGGATGAGGCGGTTTGAGCGGACGGCCACGCACCTCTCCTGTCTTGAGGAGCGGACACGAGGCCGCGGGACCATGCGGTTTTGTCTCGCCTGCAATGCGGAGTTTCGCTCTTTTCCGCAAGCCCGATCGCAAATAGGGTTTGCGCACTCCTCCTCATTGAGACATCATAACGTTATGTACAACGACCGCCTGAGCCTTGATGTCGTCTCCCGATGTGTTGACGCCAAGGCCGAAGAATTTTGCGCGCTGAGCGACCGCATCTGGGCTTCTCCCGAACTCGCGTTCGAGGAGCATCGCGCCGTCGCCGAGCAGATCGCCATGCTGGAGCGAGAGGGTTTCCGCATCACGAAGAATGCAGGCGGCATGGCGACCGCCTTCATTGCGGAGTTCGGACAAGGCGGTCCCGTTGTCGGAATCCTCGGCGAGTTCGATGCCCTGCCCGATCTCGCGCAGGAATCCGGCCGCCTTGAACATGCCCCGACCGTGTCGGGCACGCCCGGCCACGGCTGCGGTCATAACCTGCTCGGGGCCGGCTCCGCGCTCGCGGCCGTCGCCCTCAAGGATGCCCTTGAGGCGGACGGCATCGCCGGCACCGTACGCTATTACGGCTGCCCGGCGGAGGAGAGCGGCTCGGGCAAGACTTTCATGGCCCGCGCCGGCCTGTTCCACGATCTCGATGCCGCCTTCTGCTGGCATCCGAGCGTCGTGAACGAGGTGCAGACCACGTCGTCGCTGGCCTGCATCCAGGCTTACTTCCGCTTCAAGGGACGCGCCGCGCACGCGGCGGCGGCACCCCATGTGGGCCGTTCCGCACTCGATGCGGTGGAACTGATGAACGTGGGCGTGAACTACATGCGCGAGCACATGCCCTCCGATGCGCGCGTGCACTACGCCACCACCAACACCGGCGGCGACGCGCCGAACGTGGTTCAGGCCTTCGCGGAATCCCTCTATCTGGTGCGCTCGCCGCACCTGCCCGATGCGGAGCGTCTGTTCGAGCGCGTGAAGAGGATTGCAGAGGGCGCGGCGTTGATGACGGAAACCGCCGTCTCCGTGCAGATCACGGATGCCACGTCGAATGTGGTGCCCAACAAGGCGCTGCAGGAGGCCATGTACGAGAACATGCGCCGCCTCGGGCCGCCCGCCTTCGACGAAGCCGACCACGCTTTCGCCGAGAAGCTGCAGCAGGCAGCGCTGACGGACGAGGATATCCTGGCCAGCGTCAAGCCGCACGATCTCTCGCTCAAGACCAAGGTTCTGCATGAGGGCGTGCTCCCCATGCCGATCCGCGAGGAGGTCATGATGGGCACCACCGATGTGGGAGACGTGAGCTGGATCGTGCCGACGGTTCAGTGCCACACGGCCTGCTTTGCCATCGGAACCCCGTTCCACACCTGGCAGCTCGTCACGCAGGGCAACCTGCCTGCCGCCCACAAGGGCATGGTGCTGGCCGCCAAGGCCATGGCGGCGACGGCTGCCGATTGCCTGCGCAATCCGGATCTCGTCCTACGGGCGAAGGCGGAGCTGAAGGAGCGCACCGGCGATCGGGATTATCGCTGCCCGATCCCGGAGAACGTCACGCCGGACGATCTGCGGGCCAAAGCCGCCTGATCTCGTTCGATCCCCATTCTGAAACACTCCGGCCTGACGCCGGGGTGTTCTTGCAATTCGGCAAGGCCGCCTTGGCATCCCGCAGGCTCGAAAGGGCACCGCCGCGGGTCTATCTTCATCGCAACTTCGATGGAGAAAACACCATGCAACTGACGGGGATTCATCATCTGACGGCCGTCACCGCGGACGCGCCCCGCAACCACGCCTTCTACACGCAATCCCTAGGGATGCGCCTCGTGAAGAAGACGGTGAACCAGGACGACGTGAGCGCCTATCATCTGTTCTACGCGGACGGAAAGGCCTCGCCCGGCACGGACATCACCTTCTTCGACTGGCCGGTGGAGCGCGAGCGGCGCGGCACGCACAGCATTTCGCAGACCGCCCTGCGCGTGAACGGCGAAAAGGCGCTGCACTGGTGGAAGGACCGTTTCAAGAGCCTCGACATCCGCAGCGAGCAGATCGTGGAGCGCGACGGACGGCTCACCCTCGATTTCGAGGATTTCGAGGGCCAGCGCCTCAGCCTCGTCGACGATGGCGGGCTGGGCGAGGTTCATCCGTGGGAGCGCAGCCCTGTGCCGGTCGAGTACCAGATCCGGGGCCTCGGCCCCATTCGGATCAGCGTGCCGAAGCTCGAACGCACCGCCCGCGTCCTGACGGAAGCCATGGACATGCGTGCCGCCCGTGAATATCGCGTCGGCGATACGCCGGTCCATGTGTTCGAGATGGGCGAGGGCGGTCCGGCGGCGGAACTGCATGTTGCGGTGGAGCCAGGCCTTTCTCCGGCCCGACCCGGCGCCGGCGGCGTGCACCACGTGGCCTTCCGGACGCCTAACGAGCAGACCTATCAGGAATGCTGGGCGCGGCTGCAATCGTTGAGGGCACCCTCCAGCGGGCCGGTCGATCGCTACTACTTCCAGAGCCTCTACTTCCGGGAGCCGAACGGGATCCTGTTCGAGATCGCCACGGACGGTCCGGGCTTTGCCACGGACGAGCCCATGGACAAGCTCGGCGAGCGCCTGGCCCTTCCGCCTTTCCTGGAGCCGCGCCGGGCCCAGATCGAGGCAGGCCTCAAGCCGCTCTAGCCTGTCCTCGGCTGAAGTCGAAAAGGATCCCAATCCCAGCTCCGCCTCGCACCCTCGTGCGGGGCGGTTTTCTTTGCAGGATTGTTCCCGGAAGCTACAGCGCTAACTTTTAGATAACCATTATAGAATAACATCGGCGGATTCGCCGCTTTTACTTCTGAGGCGGAGTTGTGTAACACTTAGATCAATTTTATGTGTTTCTATCGCTTACATTAATTGTCCGTAGGGGATCTGTATGCTTGGCAGCAAGACGAGAACGGGCCTGCTGGGAACGTTTGTCGCGTTCCTGGGAATCATGGGTGTGGCCTATGCCGCCACGCTGGGTGCCCCCAAAGAGCGGCCGATCCTCACGATTTCGGGCAAGATCGGCGTGACAAACAAGGACAACACGGCGCAGTTCGATCGCGCGATGCTGGAATCCCTTGGTCTCGTTTCCATCGAGACGACGACGCCTTGGTACGAAGGCAAGGTCAAGTTCGAGGGCGTATCGCTCGACAAGCTGATGAAACAGGTGGAAGCGAAGGGAGAGCGCGTTTCGGTCGTTGCACTCAACGATTACGCCACCGAGATCCCGATGGCGGACTTTGCCAAGTTCAACGTCATCCTCGCGCTCAAGCGCAACGGCGAATACATGCCCATCCGGGATAAAGGTCCGCTCTTCATCGTTTATCCCTATGACAGCAATCCGGAGCTCAAGAGCCAGACCTACTATGCCCGCTCGGCTTGGCAGGTTGCCAAGATCGAAGTGAAGTAGCCGCCGTCGGCAGGCCTCGGAGGCCCCAGCACTTGTCACTGCGCACCTTCAAAACGGTCATTGCAATCGTCATTGGCGGTTTTCTGATTGCCGGCATCTACATCTCGGTACTGGTCGTTCAACGCCAGGGTGCGTTGCAGCAGATCTCGGTGTACAACCCGGCCTGGGAGGCCGGGCAAGCGGCTTCCGAGTTCATCCGTCTCGAACAACGCTTGGCCGAGTTTGGAACGCCGGGAAGCAACATCGACAAGGACGAGGTCGATCTGCGCTACGATATCCTGCTGGGCCGGGCGCAGATGCTGAACGAGGGGAGCTTCCAGGATCTCCTGCAACGCAATCCCGAACATCACGCCACTCTTCGGGAATTCCAGGAGACGCTTACCGCAGCCCAGCCGTTGATTGCGCAGATCGAGCGGAATCCGGCGGCAGCCCGGGAGGCCCTTGAACTCCTGCGCCCTTTGGAAGGCAGGCTCGCGCAGCTCGCATCCGTGGCCCATAATCACGGAGCCGCGCTCGTCCAGAAGGATCAGCAGGAACTGATCAGGCTGCATTGGGCCTTCTCCGGCATCGCGGCAAGCCTGATTCTCGTCGGCGTCGTGCTTATCTTTTTGCTCGACAAGCATAACCGGCTGCTGGCACGGGCGCATGAGGAGCTGCACGTCCTGGCGCATCAGGACTCGCTCACGGGGCTGCCCAACCGGGTGGTGCTCCGCAACGAGCTCGAGCACGCCCTGACACGCTTGAGACCGAACGGACGCACGGTATCCGTTTCCTATCTGGATCTGGATCATTTCAAGGATGTGAACGACTCCTTCGGGCACGAGACGGGCGACGAACTGCTCAAGGCCGTCGCCGATCGCCTGCGCACCTGCATTCCCGCCAGCGAAGGCCAGGTGCGCAACCTGATCTCACGGTTCGGAGGCGATGAATTTGCGATCCTCCAGACCGGGATCCGCCGGGCTGAGGAAAGCGCTGCCCTCGCG
>DASZBB010000150.1:0-27609 GCA_035944695.1 Microvirga sp.
CGGGGCAGGGTGCGAGCCCGCCGCACAGGACCGTGCCTGCTCCCACGCTGCGACGCCTCGAGCGCGCCCCTCACAGGAGCAGATCTGACACAAGGCTCTAGCTCAGGTGCAACACAGTGTCAAGAACAAAGTGAGAACATACCCGCAGATCCGACAAGACCCTCCCCGTCACCACCTCCCCGGATCGAGCCGGGGGCGGCCATGACATAGGAGAGGGTCACAGGGACAGAGCCACTCCCGACTGGAAAGGGCAGCGCTTTTCCGATCGGGACGGTCGGCGCAGGGTCGGTGTCGTTCCCGCTCCCGGGCAGGAGCGTGAGAGTGCCTCCCCGCCGGGAGATGCGGATTCGGCACTGGAACGACGCCACGAGGCCGGCTTTGCCATCCTGGCATTTCGTGCTCTATCCGCAAGGAGCAATAGAGCCGCCATCCATGCCCCTCGCCCGCTCGCCCCTCATCCCCAGCCTGATCGCTCTCATCGGCGTCCTAAGTCTCGCCTCGCTGGTCGTCGGCCCGGCGCCGATCACGGCGCCCGCGGCGCTGACGGCGCTCGTGTCGGACGGGGGAGCGGTCAGCATCGTGGTGCGGGAGATCCGCCTGCCGCGCACGCTGCTGGCCCTGCTGATCGGCTGGATCTTCGGCCTGTCGGGCGCGGGCCTGCAGGGCCTGCTGCGCAACCCGCTCGCCGACACGGCGGTGTTCGGCGCCCCGCAGGCGGCCGCCTTCGGGGCGGTGCTCGTGATCTATTCCGGGCTCATCGGCACCCTGTCCTGGGCGCTGCCTTTTGCGGCCATTGCGGGAGCCCTCCTGTCCATTGCCCTGGTGGTCGCCGTCGCGGGACGGGGCGCCACCATCGTGGTGCTCGTTCTCGCGGGGCTTGCCGTCGGAGCTCTGGCCGGGGCCGGCACGTCGCTCGCCATCAGCCTCTCGCCCAATCCCTTCGCCGTGACCGAGATCGTGTTCTGGCTGCTGGGCTCCTTCGAGGACCGGTCCATGATCCATGTGTGGCTCGCCGCCCCCTTCATCCTCCTGGCTTCGGGTCTGATCCTGCGGGCGGCCCCAGGCCTGCGGGCGCTCGCGCTCGGGGAGGACACGGCCCGGAGCCTCGGGATCGACGTGGCGCGCCTGCGGGGCCTGATCGTGGCCGGGGCCGCCATCGGCACGGGAGCCTCGGTGGCGGTCGCCGGCTCCATCGGCTTCGTCGGCCTCGTGGCGCCCCATCTCGTGCGCCCCTTCGTGGGCTACGACCCCGCCCGCACCCTCGTCCCGGCAGGGCTGGCCGGTGCGGCCCTGCTGCTTGCCGCCGACATCGCCGTGCGCCTCATTCCCTCCACCGCGGAGGTGAAGATCGGCGTGCTCACGGCCCTGCTCGGCGTTCCGTTCTTTCTCTGGGTGATCGCCCGGCGCAAGGCGGAGCTGGTGGAGACGCCCGCATGAGGCGCATCGAAGCCCGCTCCCTGTCGGTGGATCTCGGCGCCCGCCGCGCCCTCGACCAAATCGACCTGGTGCCGGAGCCGGGGCGCCTCACGGTGATCGTCGGTCCCAACGGGGCCGGCAAGACGACCCTGCTGCGCGCTCTCGCCGGGCTGACGGAGCCAACCCGGGGCGATGTCACCCTGGACGGGGCGTCTCTCGTCCGGATGCGGGCCTCCGAACGGGCCCGCACCATCGCGTATCTGCCCCAGGGCGGCACGGTGGCCTGGCCTCTGCCGGTGGTGAGCGTCGTCGCGCTCGGCCGCCTGCCCCACGGGGAACAGCCCGACGGCCTGTCGGCGGCCGGCCGGGAGGCGGTCGCCTCGGCAATCCGGGCCGTCGGGCTCGAAGGCTTCGCCCAGAGGCCCGCCACGGCCCTGTCCGGCGGCGAGCGTGCCCGCGTGCTTCTGGCCCGCGCCCTCGCGACGCAGGCGCCGGTACTGTTGGCCGACGAGCCCGTCGCCGCGCTCGATCCGCGCCATCAGCTCGTCGTTCTCGATGTGCTGAAGGCCCGGGCCCGAGCCGGCGCGACGGTCGTGGCGATCATGCACGACCTGACCCTCGCCGCCCGCTTCGCCGATGACATCGTGGTGCTTCATCAAGGGAAAATCGAAGCCTTCGGCCCGCCGGAGACGGTTCTCACCGAGGCGCGGCTCGCCGCGGTCTTCGGGATCCGGGCACGGCTTCTGCAGCATTCGGGCGCTCTCCTGGTGGTGGCGGAAAGCCCGTCGCCAGGCATCGGATAAGGGCATTTGCGCGCAGGTCCCCTGTGATGGTCTTACATTGACAAAGGCATGAGCCCGGCCGATACCCCCGGGTTGGGGTATGGCAAGTTCATGAATCGGCAGGGTCTCAAGAAAGCGCTTATCATCGTGCACGATCTCGTGATGACGGGTGTCGCCGTCCTCGCGACCTTCTACGTGCGCTTCGAAGGTCCGTTCCTATACGACCGGCTGGTCCACCTGCCGCTCTTCCTGCCCCCCTTCATCGCCTTTGCCGGCGTGGTCTACTGGTTCTCGCAGCTCTACCGTGCCAAGTGGCGCTTCGCGTCCCTGCCGGATCTCTTCAACATCTTCCGGGCCGCGACCATCCTGGCCATCACCCTGCTGGTGGTCGACTACGTTCTCGTCTCGCCGCAGTTCCGGGGCACCTTCTTCTTCGGCAAGATCACGATCGCCCTCTACTGGCTGATCCAGATGTTCCTGCTGGGCGGCCCGCGCCTCGCATTCCGCTATCTCAAATACGCCCGCTCGCGCCATACCCTCGGGCGCGATGCCAGCACCCCGACCCTGCTGCTCGGCCGCGGCAGCGACGTCGAGGTGGTCCTGCGGGCCATCGAGGCCGGCACGGTCAAGAAGACGCAGCCGAAGGGCATCCTGTCGTATCGCGCCGACGATCTCGGGCAGTCCATGCGCGGCGTGCCGGTGCTCGGCACCTTTGCCGATCTCGACCAGGTCATCCAGGATTTCCACGAGCGCGGCACGCCCATCCGCCGCCTGCTCGCGACGCCGAGCGCCCTGATGCCGGAGGCCAATCCGGACATGCTGCTCGCCCGCGCCCGCCGCCTCGGCCTGCCGCTGGTGCGGGTCACGAGCTTGGGAGAAGGCATGCGCGATGCCGAGCTCGCGCCCCTGGAGATCGAGGACCTGCTCCTGCGTCCGACCGTGCAGATCGACCGCAAGCGGCTCGAAACCTTCATCCGCGGCAAGCGCGTGCTCGTCACCGGCGGCGGCGGCTCCATCGGGTCGGAGATCTGCACCCGGGTCGTCGCCTTCGGGGCGAGCGACCTCCTGATCCTCGAGAGCTCCGAGCCGTCCCTGCACCACATCCTGGAAAACCCGGCGCTTCTGTCGAGCGACACCAACGTGGACGGCGTCATTGCCGACGTGCGCGACCGGGAGAGGGTGCGCGAGGTGATGAGCGAGTTCAGGCCCGAGGTGGTCTTCCACGCGGCCGCCCTGAAGCACGTTCCCTATCTCGAGAAGAACTGGACGGAAGGGATCAAGACCAACGTCTTCGGCTCGGTGAACGTGGCCGATGCGGCCGTGGAGGCCGGCGCCGACACCATCGTGATGATCTCCACCGACAAGGCCATCGATCCGGTCTCCATGCTCGGCGCCACCAAGCGCTTCGCCGAGATGTACGGGCAGGCGCTCGATGCCGAGTTCATGGGCCGCAACGGCGCCACCCGCATCATCGCGGTGCGCTTCGGCAACGTGCTGGGCTCTGTGGGCTCCGTGGTGCCGAAGTTCAAGGCGCAGATCGCCCGCGGCGGGCCGATCACCGTCACCCATCCCGACATGGTGCGCTACTTCATGACCACCCGCGAGGCGGCGGACCTGGTGCTCACCTCGGCCTCCCACGCGGAGGAGAGCCGCGCCCTGACCGAGCGCACCAACGGGGACGAGCGCGCCTCGGTCTACGTACTCAAGATGGGCCAGCCGGTGCGCATCTACGACCTGGCCGAGCGCATGATCCGGCTCGCCGGCTACGAGCCGGGCGAGGATATCGAGATCGCCGTCACCGGCACGCGTCCGGGCGAGCGGCTGCACGAGATCCTCTTCGCCCGCGAGGAGCCGCGTACGGAAATCGGCATCGACGGCGTCATGGCGGCCAAGCCCATCTTCGCCGACCGCGCCCGGGTCGACCAGTGGCTGCAGGTGCTCAACCGGGCCCTCGCGAACGGCGACCGCGCCCTGGCCGAGCACGTGTTCGAGGAAGCCATTCCGGAGTTCAAGCGCCGGAAGCCCGCGCCCCCGTCTGCCGCGCCAGTTCCGCAAGCCCGTCTCGCGTCGAACTGACCGGCTGCCAGCCCAGATCTCTCAACGCCTCGGGGCTCGCGACCAGCGACCCCGCCAGGCGCTCGTAGGCCTCGCCCCGGCCGGCCAGGGCGGCGGCTCCCTTGAGGAGGAAGGACGGCACGGGAACGAGCCCCGGTGCGCGGCCCAGACCCTTGCGCAAGGACGCGACCATCTCGGGGATCGTGACCGGCTCCGGATCGGCCACGATGAAGGGGCGCCTCAAGGGTCCCTGCGCGCGCAGCACCGTATCGACGGCCGCCGCCAGATTGTCGAGGGACAGGAGCGAGCGCTTCGCCGTCAGGCCGCCGAGCGGTAGGGGCCAGGGCGATTGCGCCAGGCTCAGGAGGGCCGCCATGTTGCCCTTCACCCCGGGCCCGTAGACGAGCACGGGCCGAAGGGCCGCCCAGTCGAGCCCGAGGGCGGAGAGGCCCCGCTCGGCCTCGAGCTTCGAGCGACCATACGGGTCGGTCGGCTGCGGCTCGAGGGCTTCGGTCACGACGCCCTCGGCCACGGGGCCGGTCTGGGCGCGGATCGAGGACAGGAACACGAAGCGCTTCACCCCGGCCCGCTCGGCGGCTTGCGCGAGCCTGACGGTCGCCTCCGTGTTGATGCTCCGGTAATCGTCCTCCGGCCGCCCCGACATGGCATGCGCCAGACCGGCCGAATGGATCACCATGTCCACGTCGCGCAGCGCCGCCGCCATATTGTGCGGGGAGGCGATGTCGCCGATCACCGCGCTCGACGCGCCGGCCGGCACCTCGGACGGGCGGCGCAGCAGCACCCGGACCCGGTAGCCGCGCCTGGGCAGCTCGTTCAGGAGATGCCGCCCGATGAAACCCGTGGCGCCGGTCAGGGCAATCAGGGGTGCATTCATCGGGAAACCTCCGGCTTGGGCTTTGAGAAACGCCTGAGAACCAGGCCGACGAGAACGACCCCAATGCCAAGCGCCGCGATCTGCACCGCGCCCGAGGGCCAGACAAGGGTCATAGCGGCGAGACCGGCAAGGACAAGGTTGAGCCCGAACACATGGGCGCTGACCTGAAGGACCGAGAGGCCGTTGTCGGTAGCCTTCTGGTAGAAATGGCTACGATGCGCCTCCCACACCTTCTCACCGCGGACGAGGCGGCGCAGCAGGGTGATGGTCGCATCCATCAGGTAGTAGAGCGGCAGCAGGATCGCCGCGGCGAGCGCCCCCGTGCCGGCGAGCTGCAGCAGCATCCAGCCGACGAGGAGCCCGATGGGCAGCGAGCCCACATCGCCGAGGAAGAGCCGGGCGACGGGCTTGTTGAAGGGGGCAAAGCCGAGAAGGGCGCCGCAGAGGGCCGTCGCGGTCCAGATGGCTCCAGCATCCAAGCTCTGATCGGACGAGATGTTCAGGCCCGCGATAAGAACGACGGGAAAGAAGGCCGTGATCGGCACCATCTCCGCCACCGTGATCCAGTCGATCCCGTCCATGAAGTTCACGAGGTTCACGAACCAGACGCCGCCGACGATGAGAAACGCATGTTCTGCGCTCTGCGGAATCCAATCCGGAAAAATCCGGATTCCGCTCGTCATGACCACAACGGCAACAACCGCGATCTGCAGGAGAAGGCGCATATGCGCCGGTAGGGGGCGAATGTCGTCGACCGCTCCGATCAAGGCGAGCGTGATGGCTGCCGCAGCAACCGTCGGAAAGTTTGCCAGGGGCAGACCTGCCGCGATCATGGCGGCAGACGCCAAAGCCAGCGCAGCGGCGACGACCGCGATTCCTCCTCCTTGCGGCGTCGGAATCCTGTGGCTCGACCGGGCGTTCGGGCGTGCCAGTGCATAGCGGACGAGAAGCGGCTTCAGAACGACGATGAGGAGAGTGGACAGAAGCGCCGCGCCAACGAGAACGGGAAACAGAACAAGAGCCATGACGAACCAGAGCGGGCCGATCACTTTAGGCCCTGTGGTATGCTCGATACCATTCAACGAAGCGTTTCACACCCTCCTTGAGCGACGTTGACGGCGCGAAGCCCACGTCCCGGCGCAGGTCCGTCACGTCGGCCCGGGTCTCCAGCACGTCGCCGGGCGGCAGCGGCACGTCAACGCGCTTGGCTTTCTTGCCCAAAGCCTCTTCGATCAGGGCGATGAGGTCGTTCACTTCTTCGGGCGAGTCGTTGCCGATATTGTAGACCCGATGCGGCGCGGGGCTGATGGCCGGATCGGGATGCTCCGCGTTCCAGGCGGGATCGGGCTCAGGGATCCGGTCGACCAGGCGCACGATGCCCTCCACGATGTCGTCCACGTAGGTGAAGTCGCGCCAGACTTTTCCGGCATTCGCCACCTGGATCTCGCGGCCCTCCGCGATGGCATGGGTGAACTTGTAGACCGCCATGTCGGGGCGGCCCCAGGGCCCGTAGACGGTGAAGAAGCGCAGGCCCGTCGCCGGCAGCCCGAACAGGGACGCATAGGAATGCGCCATCATCTCGTTCGCCTTCTTGGTGGCGGCATAGAGGCTGATCGGATGATCGGTGCCGTCGTGCTCGGAGAAGGGCAGCTTGCGGTTGGCGCCGTAGACCGAGCTCGACGAGGCATAGACCAGGTGCTGGATCCCGCCGTGCCGGCAGGCTTCCAGCATGTTCATGAACCCCATCAGGTTCGAGGCCGCATAGGGCTGGGGATCGACGAAGCGCACGCCCGGCTGAGCCGCGAGGTGGATCACCTTCTCGAAGCCGTGATGCCGGAACAGATCGCGGGTCGCCTGCGCGTCGGACAGGTCCAGACGCTCGCCCAGAAAGGTGTTGTGCGGCGTCAGGTTCCCGAAGCGGGCCTCCTTCAGGCTCACGTCGTAATAGGCCGTGAAGCTGTCGACGCCGACCACCTGATGGCCGTCGGCCAGAAGCCGCTGCACCACGTGAAAGCCGATGAAGCCGGCCGCACCAGTGACGAGGATGGGAGCTGACATGAAAGCGCCTGCCTGATGGATGGGCTGGCACCTTAGCGCATCACACGGAAAAGTGGATCCGGTTTTCCGGACGATGCGCCGTCAGAGGGATGGCCGCTCGAACGGTCCCAGGAGTGCACCCCAGCCTCGGGACGGATGCTCCAGATCATGTTGCGGCCGTATCCTTCCCGCCTGTCACACGATGAGGAAATCCTTGTGGGTGAGGGCAAGGTCCTTCTTGAGACGGGCGAAGACGACGGCCGCCTTGGCTCCGGAGCCGTCCGCATCGTAGCTGAGCACCCCGGTGGCCCGGTCGTAGATCAGGTAATCGTCTGCATCCCGCGCCCAGGAGCCGACCACGAAAGACCCACTCTTGAGCGCGCTCGGCTCGGCTCTGGTGCCCGTGCCGAGTCGGGTGAAGATCGCATCGTCGAGCCAGAGGCTGTCGTTCGCGACGTTGAAGTCCTTGATCGTATCGACATTGCTGCCCTTGCTTAGCTTGGTGTCGAACACGAACACGTCGCGCCCCGCATTGCCGTAGAGGGTGTCGTTGCCGGCACCGCCGTTGACCGTATCGTTCCCGATGCCTCCAGAGACCGTATCCCGGCCTGCATCGCCAAAGACCCAGTCATGACCCGACCCGCCATGGACATTGTCATGGCCCGAACCGCCACTGACCGTGTCGTTACCGGCGCTGCCCGACATCAGGTCGTTGCCCGATCCGCCGGAGACCCGGTCGTCGTCTTTGTACCCATAGAGCGTGTCGTTGCCGGAAGCTCCCTGGATCAGATCGTTGCCGGTGCCGCCGAATACATAATCCCGCCCCGTGCCGCCATCGACCGTGTCGCCGCCGCTGCCGCTGTGGACCCAATCGTTGCCCGCCATCGTCTCCAGCACGTTGTCACCGGCGCTGCCCCTCACCGCATTGGCGAGGCTGTTGCCTCGAGCATTGGCGTTGCCGCCCGTGAGGGTGACGTTCTCGATGTTGTCCGGCAGGACCACCGTGCCCGAGCCGCCGTATATAACCTGATCAATGCCGCTCGTTCCCAGAGTTGCGGTGAGTTGCGACGGATCCGTGATCGTGATGTCCACGCCGCCGCCAGGGTTGGGTGTCACGACCGGACCCGGAGTGGAGGGGGGTGGCTCCGAGGGCGGTTCGCGGAGGGCGGCACGATGGTTGCGATCACAATGGCGTGCTGGCCTGCGATCGAGCCCGCGCCGCCAAGTGCCGGCAAAGCCAGCACGGCGTCCTGCAGCGCGGCGTTCCGGATCGTTGCGCCATTGAGGACGAGAGCTGCCATCGACTGATAGTCCAAGTCGACGCTGACATCGCCTTCCTGCACCGCGTAGGCGAAGGCCAGAACCGTGCTGCCGGAGCCCGAGACATAGGTCGCCTGACGGTCCACGGCCCCCGTCTCCAGCAGGAGAGTCGGCGTGCCCGAGACCGTGTTCACGGTTACCGCCTGATCGAAGCCGACGGTCACGAAAAGCGTATCGCCCGCCTTGTAGCGGCCGTCCGGGTTCGTGACGTTCACGGCTGTGATCTTCGGCTCCAGGCTGCCGACTTGGATGACAACGATGTCGCTGTCGCTCTGCGCTCCTCCCGAGCCGGACGAGCCCAGATCGCTCGTGTTGATCTGGATGCTCGCTGGACCGCGATAGCCGGCATGGGGCGTGAAGATCATGCCGGCCAGAGCATTGTTGATATCCGTGAGGCTCCCCTGGAACCTCATCGTCGCGTCGGCATCCCCGTCACCGGCGACGAAGACCAATCCCGTGGTGCCCCCCAGCGTCAGAAGACCCTGGGCAACCGTCAGGGTCACGTCCAGCGTTCCGCTGCCCACATCCGAATCCGAGATCGTGATGCCGTTGCCGTTGGGGCTGCTGAAGATCAGGCTTGCATCCTGAGCCATGGCCTGAGCGGTGGGCACTTGATGAACCGGTGCATCGTTGATGCTGGTGACGATGACGTTCTTGGTGGCGGAATTGCTGCTGTCTTCTCCATCGTGGACGGTGAAGCTCACGACGCGCGTGACATCGCTCGGGGTCTCCGAGGTATTGAGATAGGTGACGCTGCGCAACGCAGCCTGCCATTGGGAGATCGTTGCCGTCGCGCCGGCCGAAGTGAGCGTGAGCACGCCGGTTCCGGCATTGTAGCTGGCGACGATGTTGCCGAAGCTGGCCGCATTGTTGTTCACGAAGGCCAGGCTATCCTGACCTGACACGAGGTTTCCGACGATGCTCACCATGGCGCTGGCAAGGGTGGCGCTGTCGCTGTCCGACAGGGTCAGTCCGGCATCGATGACCACGGGCGCAGAAGCAGAATTGTTGCCATCAGCGAAGGGAGTTGCCCCGCCGCTGGTGCTCGCCATGGGGGCATCGTTCACGGCCGTGACCGTGATGGTCGCGGTATCCGTCGCGGTTGAAAACGGCGTGCTGCCGCCCGCCATGGTGGCGTCCACTTTGGTGCCGTGCTGCCCGGACGTAGCGCCGGTCTGGTCCCAGGCCCGGTAGGAGAAGCTCGCCACGGTGCCATTGACTCCGTCCGGCACGAAGCGGACACGATCGGCCGGGCGCAGCAGCAGAGCGCTGCCGACCGAGACGTCACCGATATTGTCCCAGGATGCTCCACCGTCCGTGCTGTACTGCCAGGTGCCGTTGCCTGACGCCAAACCTGTGACGGCGATGCCTTTCAAAGCATCGGCATCGACATCGGACACGCTCGTGCCGAGGATGCTCGAGACCGCCTGCCCGACCCAGTTGACATCCGTGTCGGTCAGCGGGTTCAGCGTGGGAGCCCTCGGGACCAGGACCGGTGCGTCGTTCGCGAGGGAGTATTGTTCGCCGGCGGAATAGCCGGAGCCGATCGGATTGGAGGCGACGTCCCTGATTCCGGTGCCCGTGCTCTTGAGATCGAGACGCAGCGTGCCGTAACCCGTCAGATCGCTCACGGTGACCGTATAGGTGGTTCCGGAACCTGAGACGGCGGAGATCTGGCCGTCCGCCGTTCCGGTGGCGGTGAGGAGGAAATCGCTCGCATCGACGCCGGTCACGGGCTCGCTGAACTGCACCGTGTAGCTGACGGAGCTGCCATTGGCGGCTTCGGCGCCGGTTCGGGTGATGGAGCTCACCGTGGGGGCGACGGCGTCAGGAGGTGGCGTATCCGTATCAACGACGAAGTTATCGATCCAGAAGGAGGACGTAGGATTTGAGGATGTGGGCGTGACCTTGTAGTCGTACACCTGAAGCACGGACGTCCCGGCCGGGACCGGGTCCCAGTCAAGATGGGTCCAATACTCACTCCCGACGAAAGTATTGGAAGCAAAATCAGAATCGGGGAAAGTCGCGCCCCCGATAGCCATCGTGGCGGTATAGCCATTCTCGAGTTTGGGAGTTCCGGAATACTTTACATCAATCGAGATGGGTTTAATGAGATGGCCAGAAACCGTCGTGATCTCGATCTGGAACGCCTCGCCGCCATGGAGTGGATCTTCGGAGAACGTCAGGCGGCCGTTCGCGACGCCGAAGCTCCAGGCACCCTGGGCGACCACCTTGAAGCGCAGACCGTCGATCACGAGAATGCCGTCACTGGCATCGCCGTCCGTGATCGTCGACGGATCGAATGTAACCGTTCGCCAAGCCATGAATGCCCCAGCCTTGTTTTAGGAGAGCATCCCTATCAGGCGAATTACATAACGGAAAGGAAATTAACCATAGTCATTAGTGATAGTTATGTTATCCAAGAATGTATAGTTTTTAGGAGTTCCAAACAAACCAAGGAATCCATGGATCCCACGATAATCCTTGTGATTGTTCTGCTTAGGAGATTGTTCGGCGGCAAAGAATTGACGGGTAGTCTCTGAGATACTCAACCCGACGCAATGGCTCGGCGTCGTCGCGCCGCATGTTGGGATCTCAAGGAACCATCAGCTCCTGTCCGCGGATCCTGGAAAAAGGGGCATCAGCCCCTGCTGGCCTGCGCAAGAGCAGGCTCGGCGCAACTCGTATCCAGGTCGTCTTCCACGGGCTCGAAGATGAAGGACTGGCGTTCGCGGGCCATGAAGGCTGTGGGCATGACGGCCTGCATCTCGGCTTCGGCGGCTTTCAGGAAACTGTCGTCGTGTCCGGGATAGAGATGGAAGATCGCCAGGGATTTCACGCCGGCGCTTTGCGCAAGCTCGATGCCCTTCTGCCAGGTGGAATGGCCCCAGCCGCGACAATAGGAATATTCGGCATCGGAGAACATGCCGTCGAAGATCATCAGGTCCGCGTCGCGCACGAAATGCTTGAGGCCCGGATCGGGCCAGATGTCGCTGTGCTCCACGTCGCTGACGTAGCAGACGCTGCGGCCCCGGTGGCTGATGCGGAAGCCCGTGGCGCCGCCCGGATGGTTGAGGAGATGCGTCTCGATCCGGGCGCCGTCGTCCAGGATGAGAGGCTCGCCCGCCTTGAAGCCGTGGTGTTCGAAGCGGGCCGGGAGCTGGCCCAGGCGCACCGGAAACAGCGGCGGAGCGAAGATGCGGCTCAAGGGCTCCATGGCGCTTTCGCCCTCCAGATTGCCGCAATAGGTGCGGATCACCCGCTCCTTGGCGAGAAGGGCAGGCTTGAAGAAGGGAAGGCCGCTGATGTGATCGAGATGAAGGTGGCTGAGGAGAATGTCGATTTTGTCGGGGGCAGCGGGGCCGAGCTCGCTGCCGAGGGCCGACAGGCCGGTGCCCGCATCGAGGATGAACAGGCGCTCGCCGCAGCGGACCTCGATGCAGGGCGTGTGCGAGCCAAACTCGACGAATTGAGGTCCGGAGGCGCAGGTGGAGCCGCGAATGCCCCAGAACCGGACCCGCAACGCGTCAGAAGATGCAACACGCCTTATCATTTCAGGATCATGGCCAATCGAAAACCCTGCTTATGTGCGCTGGCGCACATCGATAAGCTGCCCACGAGCGGGACGGCAGGTCAAGGTAAATATTGTATCACGCACTCAGCGCCTCCGGGATTCCGGCGCGGCGGTCGATCACCGGCTCGCCCCGCTCGAAATGGATAACCGCGTCGAAGGGCGGTTGATCCATGGCGGGCGAGATCGACGGCGTCACGAGGATCAGCCCGCGCCCCACGAGCGCGCGGCGCAAGGACGCCACGAGCCTGTCGGCGGCAGGTCCCGGCAGACCGTCGAGCGCCCGCTGCACCACCAGGATGCTCGGCCGGCGCACGAGGCCGCGCACCAGGTCGACGGCGGCCACCTCGCTCAAGGTGAGATCGTCGCCCTGCGGATCGACGGGCGTGTCGAGTCCGATGCGCGAGACCTCGCCGTCGAGGCCCCGCTGCGTCAGGATGCGGCGCGTCACCTCCTGCACCGACGCGAGAGCGCCGGCCTGATCGGCCGCGATGCGTCCGAAGAGCAGGTTGTCCTGGATGCTGGCCGCGGCGCAGAAGCGTTCCTCGTCGTAGAACTCGATCGAAGGCTTCAGGCTCACCGGCAGCATGCGGGCGAAATCGGCGCGGGCGACGAGGATCTGCGCTTCCAGGCCATCTTCGAGCAACCCTAAGCGATGCCGGCTCTCGTTGTAGCGCAGGGCGAGGCCGATCAGGCGCTCCCGGTCCCGCGAGGTCTGGTCGCTGCGCCGCTGCTCGTTCTTCCGGTCGACGAGATCCTGGAAATAGGGGCGGTCCGCCGCCGAGAAGAACGAGAAGCGCTCGAAGAGCGGGGAGCCGTCGGGGATGTCGGAGAAGATCTCGATCATGCTGGTTGCGATCGACAATCCCATCCGGGCCAGGGGTTTGGTGAGCTCGTTGGCTTCCAGGATCGCGCGGACGAAGGGATGGCTCGCCAGGCGATCCTCCTGGAAGGAATCGCCGATGGGCTTTCCGAACAGCAGGTTCTCGCCGATGGTCGCATAGCGGTTGAAGCGGGTGGCGCTGAAGGGATCGACGAAGCGGTCGAGCTGCTCGGCGGCAAGCGCCGCCTGCACGGCGCGGCGGGCGTCCACGATGGCGGCGGCGAGCTTCGGCTCCCTGGCCGGATCGATGGTTCCGGACAGGCCGCGGGCATGGGTCAGGCGATCGAGGCCCGCCACCGCGATGGCTTCCGACAGGCGGTGGTCGAGTTCTCCCGCCGGCGCGGAGGCGCCGTAGAGCAGGTTGTCCTTCAGGCTGCCCTCGATGAGGACCGTGTTGCCGGCAAAGGCGATGCGCCGGCTGCGTTCCACCGGATCGGCGGCGGAGAGATCGATGCCGCCATAGGTCAAGCGCCCCAACGACGGAGGGATCTGGCCGCTCATGAGGGCCGCGAGCAGCCGCGGGCCCGCATCCCCGTCGCCGACCAGGGCCACATGGGACGGAAAGGCGAGGTTCAGGTTGACGGAGACGACCCGCGCCCCGCTCGCAGGGTCGTAGGCCGAGACGCCCTGGGCCACGAGCGCCCCGCTTTCGGGGAGGCCGGCCTTGCCCTTCAGGGCCGCGCGCAGCTTCAGCGGCACCAGCCCCTTGCCCAGGTCGATGAGCAGCGCCCGCGCCCTCAAGGCGAGCCGGTGCCATTGGACCACCTCCCGGGTGCCGTAGGCGGCGAGCGCCGCCGCCAGCACGCAGGCCGCGACCGTTCCGGGCGTCAACGGACGCTCCTGGGCGAACCAGGCGCCCGCGGCCAGAACCGACAGGGGAGCGATCATGAGCACGGCCGCGGAGCCCGCCTCCGCGAGGGCCAGGCGGTACTCCCGCTTCATCACCGGCCGATGGCTCGTGACCAGCGCCTCCCGCACCCTTTCGCGCTCGTAGGGAGCGGTGCCGTGGGCCCGCAGGGCCGGGATGCGGTGCTCCAGCTCCGTGAACACGCCCTCGGCCTCGTCGCCCTCCCGGTGCCGGGCGGCGGTGGCGTCGAACCGCAGGAGCGAGCGGCGGGCGCTCACGATGGCGCCCAGGCCCAGGACCAGCGCCAGGGCGGCGCCGAGGTGCCAGTCCATGACGAAGACATAGGCGCAGGCAAGACCGATCATGCCGGCCAGCTTCACCGGCATGAGGAGGCTCGATCCCAAGACGCCGCTCTCGCGGGCGAGGCCCCGGCCCGCCAGGGCGGTCACCATGGCGATCTCGTCGTGCGAGGCGGAGGGCACCTTCAGGATCACGTCGAGGGCGGCCGATTGGGTTCTCGTCAGCATCCTGAGGCCGATGCCGACCACCAGCCATTCGAGGCCGATCAGGATGAGGCCGAGGAGAAGCGGGATGAGCAGGATCCCGACGACCGACGCCAGGGCGAAGGCCTCGGGACCCAGCGGGACGCCCGGGAACAGGACGATGGGCTCGGGCCAGAGACCGGCCGGCGGCGTGAGGGCGATCCGCAGAAACGGCGCCGGCGCCGTCCAGCCGCCCGCCTGTCCGGTCGCCCGGTCGACGACGAGGCGCACCAGATCGAATCCGAGAAGGATCAGAAGGCCGGCCAGGGCCAGGAGGCTCAATCCGACGAGATGGCGAACAGGAGATGTTTTCCACGCCAGGCGCAGCGGGTCGCGCTCTACGACAACTCCCAAGGACAACTCCAACGATCGATAGGTTCAGTGACGTTACCAGAGCCTAGAGCATTTTTGGGCGAATGGGATCAACTTGGCCGTTAAAAAGTGCGCTCCGGCACGAAACGGCGCAATCGCCGCCTGTCGGAAACAGCTCCTTGCAGGTCTGCGAGCCGTCCGAACTCCGCCGACCGGCCCCTCGCCGCGCCGTCCTTCCACGCTATGTCATCCCCCTTGCCCTGCTGCCTTTCACGGAGGATCGGTAAGCCTGCCCATGACGTCTCCTCTCCCGCTCGACCCGGTTTTCCAAGTCGTTCTCGAGGCTCCGACCCGTAGGCCGAGCCCGGATCTGCCGCGCCGCCTGACCGGTCTCTTCAGGGAACTGGCCTTGGCGGAGCCGAGCCGTCCGGTGGAGGACATCGAGGACCAGATCTGGGCCCTCTGGGGATCCCACGAAGACCGCCTGGCCGAGGAGACCATGATGGCGGCCGTGGAAGCCATGGGCTCGGGATCGATCAAGACCGCCAGGCCCCTGCTCGATCACCTGGTCGCCAAGTATCCCGGCTGGGCGGAGGCCTGGAACAAGCGGGCGACGCTCGCTTCCATCGAGAAGCGCGATGCGGACAGCCTGCTCGACATCGCCCAGACCCTGCAGCTCGAGCCGCGCCATTTCGGCGCCATCGCGGGCTTCGGCAACATCTGCCTGCGCAACGGCCATCTCAACGAGGCCCGCGCGGCCTTTCAGATCGCGCTCGCCATCAATCCGCACATGGACGATCTGCGCGACATGCTGGAGAACCTGTCGCCGCATCATCTGATGCTGCATTAGGGCATGGTGCGGAGCGGAGATTCCCGCAGGGATGAACACGCCTCTCGATGGTCGTCCCTCGCTTCGGCGAATCTCATTCACAGGCTGCCGCGGGAATGACACCCACACCGTCATGGCCGGCCCTGTGCCGGCCATCCCGATGCAGAAGAGCGCGGCGCCTCAAGTAATCGGGATCACCGGCACGAGGCCGGTGATGACGCAGGAGGTGAGCATCGGCCCATTCTTCTCCTCATCGATCCGCTAACCCGGCTCGAAGGTCGAGATCCCATAGCTTCGGGACAGCGGCAGATCCGGCCTTGCGACTCGTGGGAGAGCGCCCGCTGCCGTCACACTATCGGAGGCCTGTCGCAAGCGCGACAAACGAGCCGTTGCGGGCCGGGCGCGAGGGGGTACCCTAGGCGCCATGTCCGATTCGCCCGCCACCCTGTCCCGTCCCATCGTCCTGCCCGCCGACGGCCGGCAATCCACCGTTGCCGCCGGCGTCCAGCGCGGGGTGCGCCGCCTGTTCTCGCAGCTCGGCCACGTGACCCTGCCGGAGTTCACCCTCGCCAACGGCCGCCGCGCCGACCTCATCGCGCTCGCGCCCGACGGCGCGCTCACGATCATCGAGATCAAGTCGAGCGTGGCCGATTTCCGGGCCGACCGGAAATGGCCCGATTACGAGAATTTCTGCGACCGGTTCTATTTCGCCGTGCCGGAGACCGTGCCCTTAGACATCCTGCCGGAGGATCGCGGGCTCATCGTCGCCGACAGCTTCGGGGCAGCGATCGTGCGGGAGGCCTCGCACCATCCGCTTGCCGGTGCGCGCCGCAAGGCCGTGACCCTGCGCTTTGCCCATTCGGCCGCTTCCCTGCTGCATGCCCTGGCCGATCCGGACCGGATTGCCGACGGACGTCTCTGACGCCTTCGTGGCGATCAAGACCTATCCTTCCCGCTTGCGCCCCCGTCGCGCGGGCCGCGGGACATGATGGGCCGGGCTTTGAAGAAAGTTTTGCGGTAATCTGCACGCATCTTGGACAACGTCACGGGATGTGCGGTCCTATGGCTGACACGGCAGATACCGCCCAAGTCCTCATCCGGCCGCCGCTGGCATGGGGGCTTGCCGTCCTTGCCGGGCTTTCGCTCCACTGGCTCGTGCCCTTGCCGTTCCTTCCCGCCACTGCGCCTGCAGCCTGGTTCGGCACGGCGGTGTTCGTGCTCGCGCTGGCGCTGGTCGTCTGGGCCATCGCGACGATGACCAGGGCCGGTTCGAACGTCCCCACCAACCGGCCGACCATCACCATCGTCGAGTCAGGGCCGTACCGCTTCACGCGCAACCCCATCTATCTCGGCATGTTTCTGGGTCTGGCCGGCCTGGCCATCGCGTTCGACACGCTCTGGCTGCTGATCATGCTGGTGCCGTTCGTGATCGTCATCCGCTACGGCGTCGTGGCCCGCGAGGAGGCGTATCTCGACCGCAAGTTCGGCGATAGCTACCGTGTCTACCATTCGCGGGTACGGCGCTGGCTGTAACTTTGGGGACGATCATGGAACAGGCCATCCGGTTTCTGCTCAGCAACTTCACCCTGACGCTCTTTGTCGTCGGGCTCGTCGCATCGCTTGTGGCCCTGCTGCGACGCCCGCGCCCCTGGAGCCACGCCACGGTCGCCGAAGCGCTCCTGTCCTGGTTCCTGTTCTTCTCGCTCGGGGTGAGCTTCCTCTACAATTTCGTCATGCACGTCTTCTTCTCGGAAATGGCCGCGGCCTTCATCGGATGGCAGACGAGCCCGTTCCAGAAGGAGGTGGGCTTTGCCAGCCTCGGCTTCTCCGTGGTGGGGTTCATGGCGTTCAGAGGCGAGGCCGGGATGCGCCTCGCGGCCCTCGTGGGTCCTGCCTGCTTCCTCTGGGGAGCGGCCGCCGGGCACGTGCAGCAGATGATCGAGGCGCGCAACTTCGCGCCGGGCAATGCCGGCGTGATCTTCTACACGGATGTCCTGCTGCCCGTCGTCGGGCTTGCCTTGTTATGGATGCGGTATCGTGCGGATCCGCGCACCGTCACGGACGTGCAGGCGAGCGTCTATTCCCGCTGAGCCGTCACGGCTCATGTTCGACGCCGCGCGTTCGGGACATCAGCGCGGGGCGCGCTTGGCGAGAATGCGCTGCAGGGTCCGGCGGTGCATGTTGAGGCGGCGCGCGGTTTCCGAGACGTTGCGGCCGCAGAGCTCGTAGACGCGCTGGATGTGCTCCCAGCGAACCCGGTCGGCCGACATGGGATTTTCCGGCGGAAGCGCCCGTTCGCCCGGCTGGGCCATCAGGGCGGCATGGATCTCGTCCGCATCGGCGGGCTTCGCCAGGTAATCGAAGGCGCCCATCTTCACCGCCGTGACCGCGGTGGCGATGTTGCCGTAGCCGGTGAGGATGACGCCGCGGGCATCCGGGCGGCGGCTCTTCAGGCGCTCGATCACGTCGAGCCCGTTGCCGTCGCCGAGGCGCATGTCGATCACGGCGAAAGCCGGCGGTTCGCTTTCGATGGCCGCGAGGCCGTCCGTCACGCTTTCAGCCACGCGAACCTGATAGCCGCGGCCTTCCATCGCGCGCGCGAGTCGGGTCGAGAACGGCCGGTCGTCGTCGACGATCAAGAGGCTCTTGTCAGCGCGATCCTCGAACGCGGCAGGCGCATCGGCCATCAGAACATCTCCTTGCATCTTAAGGCTTTAACCCCCTCATGGGCGAGCCTGTCCGGCTCCTCTCTCATATGGGAATTCTTCCTCTAACCTTTGAGAGACAGCTTGGATTCTCCCTGCGGCGAAATTGCCGCACCTCGTTCAAACGCATGACGGGGCCAAACGATCCGTGCGATGGCCCCGGAGGCGGGCGGAGCGGCGTTCGTCAGGGTCAGTTCGGCCCCCGAGCGCTCGATCAGCGTCTTGGCGATGAACAGGCCCAATCCTAACCCTCCGCCCTCCTCGCTGTCCTCCGTGCGCTCGGCAGCGCTGCGAGTGGTCACATAGGGCTCGCCGACCCTGAGCAGGATATCGGGAGCGTAGCCGGGGCCGTCATCCCGGATCTCGATGAAAACCTCGTGAGGAGACCAGCAGGCCTCGATCGTCACGCGGCTCTCGGCGAAGTCCGTCGCGTTGTCGAGGATGTTGGACAGGCCGTAGACGACGCCAGGGTTGCGCCGCCCCATGGGCTCCGGGCCCTCGCCCCTCGTCTCGACCTGCACGTCGAAGCCGACGGCACGCTGCGGCGCGACGATCTCCTCCACCAGGTGGCTGAGCGAGATGGTCTCCAGGAATTCCGATTCCTCCTCCTGGCCCATGGAGGTGAGCTTGGTCAGGATGGTCCGGCAACGCTCCACCTGCTCCTGCAGGAGCCTCAGATCCTCCCCGACGGGGCCGTCCTTGGGCATGGAATGGCTCAGCTCCTTCGTCACCAGGGCGATGGTGGCGAGCGGCGTGCCGAGCTCGTGGGCCGCCGCCGCGGCGAGGCCGTCGAGCTGGGACAGGTGCTGCTCGCGGGCGAGCACCAGCTCGGTCGCGGCCAGCGCCTGGGCGAGCTGCCGGGCCTCCTCGGCCACGCGCCAGGCATAGATGCCGGTGAAGGCCGTGCCGAGCACGATCGCGGTCCAGATCCCGGTCACGTACAGGAACGGGAGGGTGAAGCTCTGCCCGGGAAACCACGGCAGAGGCTTGTGGGCGAGCACCAGGAGCGTCGCGCAGCCGATGGCGAGAAGCCCGAGCCCCAAGGTCCGCTCCGGGGTCAGGGCCGTGGCCGAGATGAGCACGGGCGCCAGGAACAGCATGGCGAAAGGGTTTTCCAGCCCGCCCGTCAGGTAGAGAAGCCCGGCCAATTGCAGGATGTCGAAGGCGAGGAGCGCCGTGGCGATGTTGTCGCTGAGCCGGTGGCTTGCCGGATACTGGATGCGCAGCAGTAGGTTGACCCAGACCGACGCGCTGATGACCAGGAAGCAGAGGGCGAAGGGAAGGGGAAAGCCGAGCCCGAATCGCACTCCGGCGACGGCCGTCGCCTGACCGGCAATGGCGAGCCAGCGCAGGCGAACGAGCGTGTCGAGGCGCAGGTGCCGGGCGTGATGGGTCAGGCTCTTCTGGTCGATCTTGGACATCCCCGAACAGAATAGGGTGGCGTCATCGTTCGCCAAGCACAGGAACCCGGCCTATTTTCCTATCCTCGACTTCGGCGATGCTCTGAAACCAAAGTATGTAGTTCGTTTTCGCAGGGGAAGAGCTAGGCTGTTGCAATAATCTGAAGGAACTTTAATCTTAAAATTACGGTTGAGGATAAAGCCTACCGCAAGATGCGAGAACCAGGCGCCCGGCCTTTGGGGACAGTTAGATGAATTTTTCCTATGTTTGGTACGATACCGCGCATTGGCTCCTGAGTCCGGCCCGCGCAGCCTCCGATTTCACGAAGCACTTTTTCGACAATCCCGACAATCCCCTCACGAACACGCCCTATGGCCGGACCGTGTCGGCGGCCTGCGAGTTGTTCGAACGCACCACCCGGCGCTACGGCAAGCCTGCCTTCAACCTGCCCACCACCGTGATCGGCAACGAGGAGGTGGCAGTCAGGGAGACGATCGTCTGGGAACGTCCCTTCTGCCGCGTTATCTCCTTCGAGCGCGACCATGCCCGCGCCGGGGACCAGCCGAAGCTCCTGATCGTGGCGCCCATGTCGGGCCATTACGCCACCCTGTTACGCGGCACGGTCGAGACCTTCCTGCCGAGCCACCAGGTCATGATCACCGACTGGGCCGATGCCAGCATGGTGCCCTTAGGCGAGGGCCGGTTCGATCTCGACGACTACATCGACTACCTGAAGGCCATGTTCCGGGACCTGGGTCCGGGCTTGAGCGTGATGGCCGTGTGCCAGCCGGCCGTTCCCGTGATTGCGGCGATCGCCCGCCTCGAGGCCGAGAACGACCCCTTGATCCCGCGCTCCATGATCCTCATGGGCGGACCCATCGACACCCGCCGTTCGCCCACCGCCGTGAACCGGCTGGCCGAGGAGCGCGGCATCGAGTGGTTCCGGCAGCACTGCATCACCAAGGTGCCCCCGTCCCATCCGGGCTTCTGGCGCGACGTCTATCCGGGCTTCCTGCAGCTCTCCGGCTTCATGGCCATGAACATCGACCGGCATCTCACGGCCCATTGGGAGATGTTCAACCATCTCGTGGAAGGCGACGGTGATTCGGCCGAGAAGCACCGGGAGTTCTACGACGAATACCTCGCCGTCATGGACCTGACCGCCGAGTTCTACCTGCAGACGGTCGAGAAGGTGTTCGTGAACCACGAACTGCCCAAGGGCGAGATGATGCACCGGGATCAGCCGGTGGATCTCATGGCCATCCGGCGCTGCGCCATCATGGCCGTCGAGGGCGAGCGGGACGACATCTCGGGCGTGGGCCAGACGCTCGCGGCCCTGGACTTGACCCCCAACCTTCCCTCCGACAAGAAGCTCTATCACCTGCAGGCCGGGGTCGGTCACTATGGCGTCTTCAACGGTTCTCGTTTCAGGGCTCAGATCGCTCCTCGAATCGTTGAATTCATTGAGAATCACAACCGAGAACCAGCCCGAAAGAAGCCGTCAAGGGCTTGAGTCTGTTCTCCATACGTTCTTAGGAGCGGCAAACGGCTGCGCTGACAGAATCAGCCTAACAGGGCAGATTGCGGACATGAAATCCGCCCTGTTCCGCCGCGTTCCTGCGGACCCGCCTCATCTCAAAGTCTTCCATGAGGGCCAGACCTTCAAGGTGGCCCTCAAACGCCGTCCCACGGCCAAGCGGATCACGCTGCGCGTCTCCAATGCGACCGGCGAGGTCGTGCTCAGCATCCCCGAGCGCACGGATGTGGGCCTCGCTCAGAAGTTCGCCGACAGCCACAGCCACTGGATCGCCACGCGGCTCGCCAAGGTGCCGGAGCGGGTGCCCTTCGAGCCGGGCGCCCTCGTGCCCTTTCGCGGAGTCCCTCACCGGATCGTCCATTGGTCCTCCGTGCGCGGCGTGACCCAGGCCACCAAGGGAGGCGCGGGCGAGCCCATCATCGCGGTTGCTGGCGAGGCGGCCCATGTGGCCAGGCGGGTGCGGGATTTCCTCGAGGCCGAGGCCAGACGCGACTTCGCCGTGGCCGTGAAGAAGCATACGTCCCAGCTCGGCGTGCCGGCCAAGCGCATCACCGTGCGCGACACCAAGAGCCGCTGGGGCTCCTGCTCGGCCAACGGAGCGCTCAGCTTCTCCTGGCGGCTCATCATGGCCCCGCCCTTCGTGCTCGATTATCTTGCGGCCCACGAGGTGGCGCACCTGCGCGAGCTCAATCATTCCAACCGGTTCTGGAAGCTCACCTACCAGCTCTGCCCGCGCACGGACGAGGCCGAGGCCTGGCTGAAGACCTACGGCAGCGCCCTGCACCGGATCGGGTGAGGGCTGCGCCGCGCGACCGTCCTCAGGACGGGATGGGGTCAACGGATGCGCACATTCCCCGTCATCGCCGGGCTTGTCCCGGTGATCCCGCTACGGATAAGCGCTGCGCTCTTCGGATCGGGGTGGCCGGCACAAGGCCGGCCATGACGAGAGCGGGCGTCATCGGGCGCACGACCTGAAGGTCCGAAATAACCGTTCGGACTCCTGATTGGCAGGCCGACGCTTCGGCCGGACATCACGGCGTCCTTCCCAATCCTTTTGTTTCCATTGGACAATTTATCGGTTTTTTAACCAGCACCCCGCAGACATGCCGTTAGGGCAATAGACCTGACGTTTGTCGATCCGGCCGCTTCCTTCGGAGCCGGACGCGCCGGCCGGTCTGCAGGGGCAGGATTCCAATGGCACTCAAAGATTTCTCGATTCCGCAAAAGGTGATTGCGGTAGTTTCCCTCATGGGGCTGGTCGCCGCCATGATCGCCGTGGTGGGCTGGCGCGAGACGTCCAAGCTCAAAGGCGAAATGGAAATCGTCGGCCTGCGCGAGGAGGCCGCGCGCGAGGCCATGGACCTGCGCGTCGACATCATCGCCATCAGCCGGATGACCTATCAGGTTGCCCAGCAGCCGGGCAAGGCGTCGGATTTCAGCACGGAGGCCGAGCGCCGCACCAAGGAGATGCTCGACCGGTTCAAGAAGCTCGAAGCGGTGGCGGATTCCCAGGAGAGAACCCTGCTCGATCAGATGCGGGCGGCCCTGAACGGCTATTTCGACGTGATTCGCGCCATGATCAAGGTGGCGGCCTCGGACAAGGGCGCCGACCGGGCGGTCATGAATGCCGAGGTCGAGAAGGGCTTGGCCTCCCAGCGCAATGTCACCGATACGGTGAAGGCCTACAGCACCTATACGGCGAAGAAGCTCGCCGACATGCGCGCGGCCGCCGAGGAAGGCGCGAACGGCGCGATTCGCCTCCAGATCGGCGTTGCCGCCATCGGCATCGTCCTCGGCGTGCTGATCAGCCTCCTGATGACGAAAGTCAGCATCGTGTCGCCCCTGCGCAACCTGACCTCGGTCATGCGCCGGCTGGCCGATGGCGACCTCGCCGTCGAGCTGCCGGCCGGCAATCGCAGCCGCGACATCGGCCAGATGATCGAGACCGTGCAGGTGTTCAAGGACCGCATGGTCCGCAACAAGGCGCTCGAGCTCGAGGCGATCCAGGCCCGCGAGGCCTCCGAAGTCCAGCGCAAGCGGATGATGGCCGAGCTGGCCGAGACCTTCGACGGCGCCATCGGCGAGATCATCGAATCGGTCTCGACCGCGGCCGGCCGCATGCAGTCCACGGCGGAGCAGCTGACGAACTCTGCGAAAGCCACGTCGTCGCGCTCCACCGCCGTCGCGGCCGCAGCCGAGCAGACCTCGGCCAACGTGCTGGCCATGTCGAGCGCCACGGAAGAGCTCGGCGCCTCCGTGGGCGAGATCAGCCGCCAGGTCGAGCAATCCGCCGTCATGTCCCGCGAGGCCGTGCAGGCCGCGACCCTGACGACAGAGATCGTCTCGCAGCTGAGCGCCGCCGCCGACCGGGTCGGCGCTGTCATCGACATGATCTCGGCCATCGCCGGCCAGACGAACCTGCTGGCGCTGAACGCCACCATCGAGGCCGCCCGCGCCGGCGAGGCCGGCCGCGGCTTCGCCGTGGTGGCGACCGAGGTGAAGTCCCTCGCCGACCAGACCTCGAAGGCCACCGCCGACATTTCGAGCCAGATCGCCGCGATCCAGACCTCGACCTCGCAGGCCGTGGAGGCGATCAACGGCATCACCCAGCGCATCCAGGCCATGAGCGACGTGTCCGGCAGCATCGCTATTGCGGTGGACCAGCAGGGCGCCGCCACCCGGGAAATCGTCACCTCCGTCAACCAGGCCTCCGCCGGAACGGGCGAGGTGACGGCCAACATCAACAAGGTGGCCCAGGTGGCCGAGGAGACGGAGATGGCGGCCCATGAGGTGCTGACGTCCTCCTCGGCCCTGGTGGGTCAGGCCGAGCATCTGCGCAACCAGGTCAACAGCTTCCTGGCCACCGTCCGCGCCGCTTAAGACGCTTTAAAACAGATGACAGGCACGCCATTTCGGCTTAACCGGGCGTGCCTGTCACCGTTGAAACCGTTTCATGCTCAAACCCGACACGCTGGCCCTCACCGTCGTCCTGGCGCTGCTCACCGCGCTCGGTCCTCTCTCGACGGACATGTACCTGCCGTCGCTTCCGGCGATCGCGGCGGGCCTAGAGGCGACCACGGGACAGACGCAGCTCACCCTGTCGGCCTTCCTTCTCGGCTTCGCCGCCGGGCAGTTCTTTTACGGGCCCGTCTCCGACCGGATCGGCCGCAAGCCCGTGCTGCTCTTCGGGCTCGGGCTCTTCACCCTCGCAAGCCTGATCTGCGCGCTCTCGCCCAACATCGAGACCCTGATCGGCGCGCGCTTCCTGCAGGCGCTCGGCGCCTCCGGTCCCATCGTGCTCGGGCGCGCGATCGTGCGCGACTTCTACGAGGGACCGCGCGCGGGCCGTGAATTGTCGCGCATGGGCACGATCATGGGCGTGGTGCCGGCGGCCGCTCCCGTTCTCGGCGGCGTCATCGAGCGCTTCACCGGATGGCGCGTCACCTTCGGCGCGATGATCCTGTTCGGTTTGGCGCTGGCCGCCACGATCGTCTTGCGCATGCCGGAAAGCATCCGCCGGAAATCGGACGTGCCGATCTCGTTCGTCGCGATCCTGCGCGGTTTCAGGCTCCTGCTGGGACATGCCGGCTACCGGACCTATGTGGGACTTTCCATGCTCACCTATGGCGGCCTCTTCGCCTTCATTTCCGGCTCGTCCTTCGTGCTGCAGAAGATCTACGGTCTCGACGAGTTGTCCTTCGCTTTTTCCTTCACCTTCGTGGTGGCGGGCTTCATGACCGGCACCACCCTGGCGCAGCATTTCGTGGGCCGTTACGGGCTCGACGGCACCATCAGGCTGGGGGTGACATGTCTCGCGCTCGGCGGCGTCACCATGCTGGTTCTGGTGCTGGCCGGCGTGCCGTCGTCCTTGAGTATCAGCGCCCCCATGGCGATCTACGGGGTGGGCGTCGGTCTCACCATGCCGCAATCCATGGCGTCGGCGCTGATGCCGTTCCCGGATCGCGCCGGCGCGGCCTCGTCTCTACTCGGCATCTGCCAGATGACCTTCGCGGCCATCGTGGGCATTCTGCTCGGCCGCAATCTCGACGCCTCCGCGATCCCGTTGCCCGCCACCATCGCCACCACGGGCGCGCTGGCGCTCACCCTGTTTTTAGCGACCGGACGGGCGCGGCGGAGCGGGCCCGTCGGATAGCTCCATCAAGGGAGCCAGGTATCATCCGGTTTGGCCGGCACGCATCTCATGGCTTTGACGATCATCGTGGCGGCTCTCGTTGAAGAGCCGCCACGGAGAAGACCGACCTGGGAAGGCGTCGATCAGACGATGAAGAAGCTGGCGTAGGACAAAGCCGGCTTGGTGCCCGAATTGGTGAAGGTGGCAATGTGAAATTGCGTGCTCCCGCCTGTTCCATCGGCATCGTAGTAGAGCTTGCCCGAGGCCTGATCGTAGATGATCCGGTCTTCCCGATCCAACGCCTTCGTGCCAAGGGTAAACGCGCTCGCCTTCAGCCTCCCGAGATCGGAGGCCTTGAAGCCCGAGAAGGTGTTCTGGGACAGGTGGATGCGATCGTATTCAGCGGTCTTGAAGTCCTGCACCATGTCCGGACCGGCGGTGGTCGGCGTGCTGCGATCGAACAGGAAGATGTCGGAGCCTTTGCCTCCGGTCAGGAGGTCCGTGCCCGCGCCGCCGCTCAGGGTGTCGTTTCCATTGCCGCCGGAAAGCGTGTCCTTGCCGCTGCCGCCGCGGATCAAGTCGGATCGATCCGTTCCAAGCACGTTCTCGGGGCTCACGTCCTGAATCCTGATCGTGAAATCCTTCACCGTCTTCACCGTGCCGTCGGTGGCTTCGACCGTGATCTTGAAGGAGGTGAGCTGTTCGTAATCGATCCTGGCATTGTCCTTCACGCGCAGCTGGTTGTTGACCAGCTCAACGCGTCCGCCGCCATCATTGAGCAAGCTGTAGGTGAACGCGCTCTGGTCCGCGCCGGTTGTGGACAGAGTACCGATGGCTTGGCCGACGGCACTATGTTCGAGGATCGTGGCCTTGGAAAGCTGCAGGCCGACTGGGCCGCCGACGTTCTTCACGGCGATGGAAACGCTGCTCGAAACCTTGCCGCCGTAGCCGTCGGAGGCATAGATCGCATAGTTGAAGGTCGTGTCGCCGTTCACCTGGATCAGGGACGGATCCCGGACCTGGATGGTGCCGTTCACGATTTCGAACCGGCCGTCGGCGCTAACGCGTCCGTTCGTGCCCGCGAGCGGGTTCGTGAAAGTGTATGCGATCGGATCGCCGTCTGCGTCCGTGGAGGAGAGCGTGCCGGCAACCGTGTGGACAGCGGCCGTTTCGGAAATCGCGCCGCCGACGAGAACCGGCGCTGTCGGGCCGTGATTCACGTCTGCCACATGGATTTCGATCATGGTTGAGGCGGTACCGCCGTGGCCGTCGCTGGCCGTGACCGTGTACGTGAAGGTCTGGTTGCCATCGACCTGGATGAGCGACGGATCGTTGACCACAATGGCGCCGTCGACGATCTTGAAGCGACCGTCGGCACTGATCAGACCGAACGAATAGGGCTGGGCTGCGTCGAAGGTGATCGTGAGCGGATCGCCGTCCGGATCCGTCACGATCAGGCTTCCGACCGTCAGGTCTGTCGTCAGCCTGTCGGAGATGTCGCTGTTCGAGAGGGCCGGTGCGGTCGGGGCGTGATTCACATGCCCCACTGCGACCGAGTCGACCGTGGCGATATCCAGGGCGGATGCCGTGGCGCCGCTCGAATCCCTAACCATGATCGAGAACGTCGTCGCTTCGGTGGAACCCGCCTCCGCATCCGGCCTGTCCGTGGGATTGAACATGAGCGAGGCGAGGGCCTCTCGCGCCGCCTGGAGGGTCCCGACGAAGGTGAAGACACCAGTCTCCGCATCGTAGGTGCCACCTTGCGCGGGCACGAGAATTCCCTTGACCGGGTCATCGAGTTGAATTGTCACGGTCAGCGTGTCGCCCGCGTTCGGTTCGTTGATCGCAACATAGACGAACGGTGTGACGAGATCCGTGTTCTCCGTGTCGTAGGTGGTGAACGTCTGATGGATGTAGGAGATCGACGGAGCGCGATTCGCCGTTTCGCTCGTCACCGAGACGTTCGTGTTGGGAGCAGCCGCCTCGCCCTCCACATCGGTGAGGGTGATGGTGAAGGTCGTCGTCACGGCATTGCCGGTCGCGTCGTTTGGCCGGTCGTCGGGATCGTAGACGAGGTTGCGAAGTGCGGTCTGAACCTGCTCGGCCGTCCCGGTGACCGTATAGCGCCGTGCCTGGGCATCGTAGGTGCCGATCCCGAGATTCGTCAGCACGCCGTAGCCGTTGTTCAGGGTCACGGTTGCGGTGACGCTGGCGCTGTCGGTGTCCGTGATGGTGATGGACGTGAAGGGGCTGACAACCTCGTTGTCCGCAATCGTCAGGTTCAGGGGCGAGGCGAGGCCGCCGATCGCGGGCGCCTTGTTGGCGCCCGCGATGCTGCCTTCGCC
>DASZBB010000151.1:0-4301 GCA_035944695.1 Microvirga sp.
GTCGTCGTGGAATTCCTCGTAGGTGTGAGGAATGCCGGCGGCCTCGAGCTTCCGGCGCAGGATCCGCGAGCCGTAGACCATGTTGTACTGGTCGATGTCGCCGCAATCGATGTAGAAGGCCTTCAGCTTGCGCAGGTTCTCCTGGCACTTGGAGCGATCGACCATGCGCAGAGGATCCCAGCGCAGCCAGTTGGACCAGCGCTCCTCGATGATCTCGCAGGTCTGGAGATCCACCGGCAGACGGATTCCGTAGAACTGACTCGGATCCGGGTCGAAGCTCGCCGCCTGGGCGAGAAGCATCAGCACATGCCAGTCCTTGTCCTTCGCCTTCGGGCCGGCCTCGAACTTGCGCAGGAAAGCCTCGATGGACATGGCGTGGTCAACGAGGTGGCGCAGCGCCCCGGCGAACTCGCCGAGGTGGTAGAGGTACTCGAAGCCCACATCGCCCGAATGGGAAGCCGCCGCTGACCAAACGGAGCCCCCATGCCGCAGGGCATGGGCCATGGCGCCGTACCCGCCCGAGCTCTTGCCGAACACGCCCCGTCGCCCGTCTCCGCCGCAGCCGAAGCGTTCCTCGACGAAGGGGAGCATCTCGCGGATGAGGAAGGTCTCCCACGAGCCCATGGCGGCGCTGTCCACATATTGGTTGCCGCCCAGGCGGGTGAAGCAATCGGGAAAGGCCACGACGACCGGGGGCATGGCGCCCGTGCCGATCAGCCGGTCGAGGCGCTCGGGCACGTTCTCGCCGTAGTTCTTCCAGTTCGTGTGTGCAGGACCTCCCGCCGTGTAGCCGACGAGATCCACGAGGAGGGGCAGGTTTCGGCCGTCATGGCCCGCAGGCACATAGACGTCGATCCGACGGCGGGAAGGGTCCCCGAGAAGGTTGTTTTTGAGGCATTCGCCGTCGAGCCAGAGGCTGTGCACCGTGCCGGCCGGCACATCATGGTCTTTACGCATGGTCATCCTCGTCCGTCGCCACCGGGAATGTTTGGCGGCCAAAAGAGCACTTGTCCAGAATCCGGGCTCTCGCGGCGGTTAATAAGTTCTTCTCTCACCTAGCCATTCCGGTCGACGCGGGTCTACGGTGCGGGTCGATAAGTCAAAACCTGGGGGATTATTCATGACCGACAGTTTCCTGCCGCGGTGGAGCCTGAAGACCGAAGGCGTGATTATGCCGGATGAGCGGCTGCCGACCGGCCAGATGATCGTCGTGGGCCTACAGCATGTGGTGGCCATGTTCGGCGCAACCGTGCTGGCTCCGATCCTGATGGGCTTCGATCCCAATGTGTCGATCCTGTTCTCGGGTCTCGCCACCATCATCTTCTTCTTCGTGGTCGGCGGCCGGGTGCCGAGCTATCTCGGCTCGAGCTTCGCCTTCATCGGGCCCGTCCTTGTCGCGACCGGCGCGAGCGTCGGTAGCCCCAACCCGAACATCCCACTGGCGCTTGGCGGCATCGTCGCGGCCGGTGCGCTCTATTTCCTGATCGGCCTCGTGGTGCAGATGGCCGGCCACCGCTGGATCGAGCGGCTGATGCCGCCCGTGGTCACGGGTGCCATCGTGGCGGCCATCGGCCTCGTGCTCGCACCGATCGCGATCAACAGCGCCTCCGGCGTGACGCCGGACAATCAGGCCGGCAGCGACTTCGCCCGCTGGATCGCGCTCGCCACTGTCGTGGCCGTGGGCCTCGTGGCCGTCTATGCGCCCGGCACGGCGCGCCGTCTGCCCGTGCTGATCGGCGGCGCCGCCGGCTACCTGATCTACTACATCTGCGCCAATGTCCTGGGCCTCGGGCAGCCCATCGACTTCGCCAAGATCGGCCAGGCCGCCTGGTTCGGCCTGCCGAGCTTCCAGAGCCCCGTCTTTGACGCCCGGGCCATCAGCCTCATCGCGCCCGTGGCGATCATCCTCGTGGCGGAGAATCTCGGGCACATCAAGGCCATCGGGGCCATGACCGGCCGCAACCTCGACCCCTATCTCGGCCGCGCCTTCATGGGCGACGGCCTGGCCACCATGCTGTCGGGCTCGGCCGGCGGCACGGGCATGACGACCTATGCCGAGAACATGGGCGTGATGGCCGTGACCCGCATCTACTCGACGCTGGTCTTCATCATCGCGGCAGGGTTCGCGCTTCTCCTCGGGCTGTCCCCCAAGTTCGGCGCCTTCATCGGCACCATCCCGGGGCCGGTGCTCGGCGGCCTGTCCATCGTGGTGTTCGGCCTCATCGCGGCGACCGCGGGCCGGATCTGGGTCGAGAACCGGGTCGATTTCTCGAACCCCCGCAATCTCATCACCGTGGCGGTCGCCCTCGTTCTCGGCGCCGGCAACTTCAAGCTGAACGTGGGGGGCTTCACCCTGGACGGCATCGGCACCGCCACCTTCGGGGCCATCATCCTCTATCACATCCTGCGGATGGCGCCGGGGACGGCCGAGCGCCCGCACCCGGCGGAATAGAGCTCCGTCCCTTCGCAGGAACACGTCTTTCGAGCCCGCGTTGAGCCACAACGCGGGCTTCGATTTTGCGCGACCTGTCCTCCATCCTGGTTGGTCTGAGGCCCGCATCCTCTTCTTTCACGGAACGATGCCATGAGCTCCGAGCAGAACCAGACCTTGCCGCCCCAGGTGCAGGACCAGCAGCCCGGTCTTGAGACCGAGATGAATCCGCGGCCGGATTACGAGCCCCGCTATCCCGGCAGCGGCAGGTTGCGGGACAAGGTCGCTCTGATTACCGGCGGCGACAGCGGTATCGGGCGGGCTACTGCCGTTCTCTTCGCGCGCGAAGGTGCGGATCTGGCCGTCCTTTACCTGAACGAGGGCGAGGATGCGCAGGAGACGAAGCGTCTGATCGAGCGGGAAGGGCGCGCGTGCCTGACCATTGCCGGCGATGTGGGCGATCCGAACTTCTGCCGTTCGGCCGTCGATCAGGTCATCGAGCGCTTCGGCAGGCTCGACGTGCTCGTCAACAATGCGGCCGAGCAGCACCCGAAAAAGGAGATCGAGGAAATCACCCCCGATCAGATCGACCGCACCTTCCGCACCAACATCTTCGGCTATTTCTACATGGTGCAGGCCGCCATGCCGCATCTCAAGAAGGGGGCTTCGATCATCAACACCACTTCGGTGACGGCCTATCGCGGCAGCTCCGACCTGCTCGACTACAGCGCCACCAAGGGGGCTATCGTGGCCTTTACGCGCTCGCTGGCGCAAAAGCTCGCGGGCGAGGGCATTCGGGTCAACGGCGTGGCGCCGGGCCCGATCTGGACGCCGCTCATTCCATCCACGTTTCCGGCCGAGAAGGTGAAGCAGTTCGGCGCCAACACGCCCATGCAGCGCCCGGGTCAGCCGAACGAGGTGGCGCCGTCCTTCCTGTTCCTGGCATGTGAAGATTCCTCCTACATCACCGGATCGGTCCTGCATCCGAACGGCGGCGATCCGACGGAGGCCTGAAACGACAACGGCGGCTCTTTCGAGCCGCCGTTGTCGTAAGCATCCAGAGCTTTTCAGCGTCTGCGACGGACGCGAACCGGGACTGGGTTTTCCGATGGCGTCGTCCAGGCGAAGAAGAGCATAACGGCCGAGAGCGAGCCGCCGATGAGGAAAAGTACTTCTGCGATTTCGACCTGAGAGGCCGCGCCGGTAATGGCTGCAAGGGCAGTAACAACGGCAAAGATACAAAATGCACGAAGGGCAACTGAACGAGTCATCGACCATCTCTCCCAAGTGATCTGGAAAACGTATGGGCTAGGGGCAGGTTCCATGCGAATAAAAGCCTGCCGGAATACTTTTGAATGGTGGATGAACACAGTCGAGCGGACTGCAGACATGGAACCCTACAGTCGCGCTTGGCGTTGTTTGAACATCGTCGGCTCTCGGCCGATTGTTCAGTTAGCGAGGTAACACCATGCTCGGTTGGGCAGTCACTTTTCTCATCATCGCTTTGGTCGCAGCTCTGTTCGGCTTCGGCGGCATTGCCGGTACGGCCGTCGAGATCGCGAAGCTGATCTTCTTCGTTGCGATCGTCCTCTTCGCCATCTCGGCCGTGATCGGCCTGTTGCGCGGACGAAGCCCCATGTGACGTTGATCCCGTGATGCCGCTACGGCACGCCGATCACGAACGCCGCCTCAAAAGGGCGGCGTTTTCGTTTCTGCAATTGCCGTTAGGGAAGACGAGGGAAGCAGGTGGTCAACCCTGGAGGGCAGCCCTCGTCATGCTGTCGGGGCCGAGATCCTCGATGTCCTCGACGTTCAGCAGGGAGGCGAGGCGAAAGCGGGCCCGGTTCACGCGGCTCTTGATGGTGCCCAC
>DASZBB010000152.1:0-10709 GCA_035944695.1 Microvirga sp.
CCGACAGGACAATCAGGTAAAGCGGGTATTCCCAGCCGCCGCCTTGGGCCGAGAAGACCCAGCCGTTGCCGATATGGACCCAGAGGGCGCCGAACAGGACCGGCAGCAGGCTCAAGGCCACCCAGCGGCTCTGCACGCCGAGCACGAGCAGGACGCCGCCGACGAACTCGGCGAGGAACGTCGCATAGGCGAGGGCGACGGGCAGGCCGAGGGACTCGAAATACTGCGCCGTGCCCGCCAGGGTGAAGGTCATCCATTTCAGGACGACGCTGTGGGCGATGTACATGATGCCGAGCGAGACGCGCAGGAGCAGCGCCGCGTAGTCTGAACTGGAGGGACGTGCGTGTGACATTGCAATTCTCCATGCAAGTGCATAGACTTTTGATGCAACTGCATGGACCTGTCAATTTATATGCACTTGCATAGAAACCAACGGAGGTTTGCCCGGATGCAAGAACCGTCTGCCGCCGTCATCAAGGCCTGGGGTCGTCTGATCCGTGCCGAGCGCATGGTGGTGGCCCGCATCGAGGCGGAGCTCAAGAGCGCCGGCTTTCCTTCACTGCACTGGTACGACGTGCTGCTGGAAGTGAAGCGCGGGCCCGGCGGGCGGCTCACGCCGCGCGAGATCGAGGAGGCGGTGCTGTTCGAGCAGTACAACCTCTCGCGGCTTCTCGACCGCATGGAGGCCGAGGGATTGGTGCGCCGCATCCCATTCCCCGGGGACAAGCGCCGTCAGCTGGTCGAGATCACCGAAGAGGGACGGGCGCTGCAGGAACGCATGTGGCCGGTCTATGGTGCCGCCATCAACCGGTTCTTCGGGGACAAGCTCGGAGAGAAGGAGGCCGGACAGCTGTCGGCCCTGCTGCTTAGGCTGTTGCAATCTGAGAATACCTGACGCTCGAAGAACGAACTGGACCGCAGGGCGTTCATGTTGGAAGACGGCTAAGTTCCGGCGACCGACGAGGGATCATCCGTGAAACCAAGCTCTTCTTCCTTCACTATCCCGCGGCGCAGCATTCTTGCCGGCCTTCTCGTCCTCCTCGCAGCCGTTCAGGTCGCCGACTGCGCTCCGACGCAGGCACAATCGGCTTCGACTTCGCGCTCCAGTTCGACGTCCATCCGGACGCCGGATTTCGACGAGAGCGTGCGCTGGTACCAGGACATACTCGGGTTCCGGCTGATCGGCAGTCAGAACCTCGTTCCCGGGCGCCGGGCCGTGCTGGAGCGGAGCGGCTTCCTGTTGGAAATCACCGAGGTCGATCACCTGCTGGAGACCAATCGGGATCCTCAAGCGACCGGCAACGTCGCGGCGACCCCGCTGCCGGTCATCAGCTTCCTCGTTCCGGATGTGGACAAGGAGATCGAGCGCCTGCGGAAGGCAGGCGTGGAGATTCTCCAAAGTCCCGAAGACGAGCTCGACGGCCGCTATCGCACGGCGCAGATCCGCGACAACGGCCGGCATCGGATCGAGCTTCGCGAGCCGATCGACGAGAACGGCTTCAACGCCATGGGGCGCTGACGGAAATTTTTCGCCGCCGGGAATAAGGTCAAGCGTGGCGTGTCTCTGAGATCGTGGTCATCATCGACCTCAGGAGGACATCCATGAAGCTGTTTCTGCGTCCGGCCATCCTGGCAGGGGCCCTCGTCGCCGCATCCGCCGCATTCGCGCAATCTGCCGCTCCTGCGAAGGTCGCGGATACGAGCAAGGGCAAGGCTCTCGTCGATGCCAAGGGCATGACCCTCTACACCTTCGATCGCGACACTGCCGGCAAGTCGGCCTGCAACGGCCAATGCGCCCAGAACTGGCCGCCGCTCATGGCGGCCGCAGGCGCCGCTCCGTCGGGCGACTGGAGCGTGATCACCCGCGACGACGGCTCCAAGCAATGGGCCTACAAGGGCAAGCCGCTCTACCTCTGGGTGAAGGACACCAAGCCGGGCGAAGTCACGGGCGACGGTGTCAACAATGTCTGGCATGTCGCGGCGCCTTGACCTTGCAGGGACGTTCGGTTCGTCGTTGAATGATGCAGCCACCTGAGAATTGACCTTGGACGAGATCGCCTCCCTTCTCGAGCCGCAGATTCCGGGCTTGCGACGCTATGCCTGGGCTCTTCTGCGCGACTGCGAGGCCGCGGACGATCTCGTCCAGGACACCCTGGAGCGGGCGATCAGCCGCTGGAACCAGCGGCGCGACGGCGATCTGAGGGCCTGGCTCTTCACGATCCAGCGCAATCTGTTCATCAACGGCGTGCGCCGGCGGAAGGTGCGCGGCACGCGCGTGGGCGAAGAGGCTCTGAACGACATTCAGGCCCCCGACATGAACCCGGAAGCCCATGCCGGACTGCACGATGTTCTGAGAGGGCTCGATGCCCTGCCCGAGGAGCAGCGCTCCATCCTGCTGCTCGTGGGCGTCGAGGACCTGTCCTACGAGCAGGCCGCGCAGGTGTTGGGCATCCCGCTCGGCACGGTGATGTCCCGCCTGAGCCGGGCGCGGGCGCATTTGAGAGAGTTCATGGAGAACGGGCGCGGCGCCGTTCTGAGGAGAGTGAAGTGACGGGCGAGCGACCCATCGGTGAGGACGATCTGCAGGCCTTCGTCGACGGCAGGCTCTCGCCGCCGCGGCGCGAAGCGGTGAAGGCATATCTCGCCGATCATCCGGCAGCGGCCGTGCAGGTGGAGCGCGAAACCGAGCAGCGCGAGGCCTTGCGGGCGAGGCTGTCGTTCAAGGCTCGGGAGCCCATTCCGTCACGCCTGCGTGTCGCCAATCTCATGGCCGGCCGGCAGCGTTCAACACGAATTCGTCCCGCCGCCATCGCGGCCGCATTGGCGTGGCTTGCGGTCGGCGGGGTCCTCGGAGGCTGGGGCGGGGTCTGGTGGGCTTCGCATGCTCTGCGGCCGGCAGGGGCCATGAGCGTTGCCGACAACGCCATTGCGGCGCATCGCATCTATGTCAGCGAGCGGCTGCATCCCGTGGAGGTTCCCGCCGATCAGGAGGCCCATCTCGTGCAGTGGCTCTCGCGCCGCGTCGGCAAGCCGTTGACGGCTCCGAACCTGAATGCCCAGGGCTACCGTCTGATCGGTGGGCGGTTGCTGCCCGACAGCGGCGCGGCGGCCGCCCAGTTCATGTACGAGAATACCGGCGGCAACCGCCTCACGCTCTATGCCCGCTCGGGAGGAAACGAGACGCAGACGTCCTTCCGCTTCGAAGAGCAGGATGGGGTGTCGGCGTTCTCCTGGATCGACAGGGGCTTGTCCTACGTGGTCTCTGCCAAGGCGGAGCGGTCCCAATTGCTGACAATCGCAGAGACGATCTACCAGCAGTTCGAGGCCGCAAGCGACCCGGCGAAGGGTCGCTTGTAGCTTCGATCGTCGTGCTCAGCCGAAGACGGCCGGATCGGGGCCGACACGCCCTGAGGCATCGTCGAGCGCTTCGATCGCGCGCATGTCTTCGGCATCGAGCTTGAAGTCGAACACGGCGATGTTCTCGCGCATGCGAGCGGGCGTCACGGTTTTCGGGATGACGACAAGGCCGTTGTCGAGATGCCAGCGCAGGATGACCTGGGCCGGCGTCTTGCCGTATTTGCGGGCGATCGCGGCAAGTGTCTCGTCGGCCATGAGGGTGCCTTGGCTGAGCGGGCTCCAGGATTCCGTGACGATCCCATTCTTGGCATGGAACGCCCGCAGGTCCTTCTGCTGGAAGCGCGGATGGAGCTCGATCTGGTTGACGGCAGGGGTCACACCGCTCTCCTCGGTCAGCGTCTGCAGATGCTGCACCATGAAGTTCGACACGCCGATGGACTTGGCGCGCCCGTCCTGCTTCAGCTTGATCAGCGCACGCCACGTATCGCGGTAGGCCTCGCTGCCCGCGACGGGCCAGTGGATGAGGTAGAGATCGACGTGGTCGAGCTGGAGGCGTGCCAAGCTCTCGTCGAAGGCGCGCAATGTCTCGTCGTAGCCCTGACGGTCGTTCCAGACCTTTGTGGTGATGAAGAGTTCGTCACGCGAGACAGGCGCCGCCTTGATGGCCTGTCCCACGCCTTCCTCGTTGCCGTAGATGGCCGCCGTATCGATGGAGCGGTAGCCGGCCTTGATGGCTTCGCCGACCGCGCCCGCGGCTTCCTCGTTGGAGACCCGCCAGACGCCGTAGCCGAATTGCGGCATGGCGTTCCCGTCGTTCAGGCGGACAGTGGGGATGGTCGACATTGGCTGCTCCCTTGATCGTGCGGCAGGTAGGTAGGGCTCGTTGAGGTTAAGCAAATAGTGATCGCTTCGGGCCGGCGCCATGCCGGAACCGGCATGGCCAACCTGCGTTGCAAGCTTGGCACACCATTCCCTTGCAGCAGGAGCTCGCCTTGTCCATTCCAGCAGCGCGGAAGGGCACGCCCGATCCGACCCTCGACCAGGCCGAGTTCCGCAAGAGGTTCCTCCAGCAGTTCCAGGATCCGGCGTATGAGTCTCTGGAGAGCGAGCTCCAGCGAATTGCCAATGCCGCCTGGGATGCCTACAGCCATCATCGGAAGAGCCCCAAGACCCGCAAGGCGGGTCCAGGCTTTTATGATCCCGATTACGATCTCGCAGTCGATTGGATCGCCGCAAAGGAGGCGATCGACCTCGCGCAGAAGCGGCACGAGGACAAGGCTGGTCCGACTCGCTTCCTGCTGATCGCGGCGTCATCCCGCAGCGAGCATACGTGCCCGGGCGAGATGTCGAAGAGCTATCGCCTCGTGGAGATCGCCCGTCAGGTTCTTGCCAGCGCGGAAAGCACCGAGGTCGAGGTGCTCGAATTGAGCCGCCTTACCTCCGAGTACGGGCGTCACATCCATCCCTGCAAGGCCTGTTTCTCGACGGCGGCCACTTTGTGCCACTGGCCCTGTTCCTGCTATCCCAACTATTCCCTCGGCCAGACGCAGGACTGGATGAACGAGATCTACCCGAAATGGGTGGCCGCCCATGGGGTGATGATCGTCACCCCGGTCAACTGGTACCAGGTCTCGTCCCCGTTGAAGCTGATGATGGATCGGCTCGTCTGCGCCGATGGCGGCAATCCGGATCCCACTTCGACCCAGGGCAAGAAGACGGACATTGCGAAGGGGCTCGAACTGAAAGGCTGGGACTATCCCAAGCATCTCGCCGGCAGGCTCTTCTCCGTCATCGTCCATGGTGATACCGAAGGTGCCGGCAGCGTCCGCCGCAGCCTCTCCGACTGGCTGCGCGCCATGGAGCTTGAGCCTGCGGGCGGGGCGGCGGAGTTCGACCGGTACATCGGCTACTGGAAGCCCTACGCCACCAGCCATGAGGAACTCGATCAGGATCAGGCGGTGCAGGACGAGGTTCGCAACGCCGCCTGGGCACTGCTGGAAGCCGTGAGTGCCAAGCGGGACGGAAGGCTCGTTGGCGCGGGAGAGAATCTGAAGAAGCCGCGGCAGAAATGAAAAAGCCGGCCCAGAGGACCGGCTTTCGCATTCGGTCAGATTGGAGTTCTCACCAGCTGGTGAGAACCGATCCCTTGAACTTCTCCTCGATGAACTGCTTTACCTCGGGCGTGTGATAGCTCTCGACGAGGGCCTTCACCCATGGCTTGTTCTTGTCCTCGCTGCGCACGGCGATGAGGTTCACGTAAGGACCCTTCGGGTTTTCGCGGGCGATCGGGTCCTTCACCGGATCCAAGCCGCCCGACGTTGCGTAGTTGGTGTTGATGATGGCGGCATCCACGTCTGCCAGCACGCGCGGGCCCTGGGCCGCTTCGATCTCGACGAACTTGATCTTCTTCGGATTGTCCGTCACGTCGAGCGGGGTCGGCTTATAGCCCGTGCCTTCCTTCAGTTTGATCAGGCCCTTATCCTGCAGAAGGATGAGCGCACGGCCGCCGTTCGTCGGATCGTTAGGGATCGAAATCGTCGCACCGTTCGGCAGGGCGTCGAGGCTCTTGTGCTTCTTCGAGTAGATCCCGATCGGGAAGTTCACGGTGAGCGCGACGCTCTCGATCTTGAAGCCGCGATCTGCGACCTGGTTGTCAAGATAGGGCTGGTTCTGGAACGAGTTCGCCTCGATGTCGCCGGCGGCAAGCGCCGTGTTCGGCACCACGTAGTCGGAGAACTCGACGATCTTGATGTCGAGGCCCTTCTTGGCCGCGATCGGCTTTACGGCTTCCAGGATCTGCGCGTGCGGACCGGGCGTGGCGCCGATGCGGATGGTCTGCGTCTGCTGTGCGAAAGCGGGCAGGGCAGCAATCGACAGGAGGGCGGCGAGGCCCAGCTTCTTCAGGGACATGGTGGTGCTCCTTGTGCGGTGTTTTTGATTGAGATCAGGCGTGACGGATGCGTTTGTTGAGGCGGCGTGCGAGGCGGTCGCCGATGCTCTGCACTGCTTGGACCAGGACGATGAGCACGACCACGACCGCGAGCATCATCTCGGGCATGAAGCGCTGGTAGCCGTAGCGGATGCCGAGATCGCCCAAGCCGCCGCCGCCCACGGCGCCCACCATGGCCGAGAAGCCCAGCAGCGACACGACCGCGAGCGTCAGGCCGAGCACGATGCCGGGCAGCGCCTCGGGGATCAGCACCTTGCGCACGATCTGGAGGGGGCTCGCGCCGAAGGCGCGCGCGGCTTCGATCAGGCCCTGATCCACCTCGCGGATCGCCCCTTCTATGAGGCGCGCGATGAACGGGGTGGCGGCGATCGTCAACGGCACGATGGCGGCATTGGTGCCGATGGAGGTGCCGGCGATCAGGCGTGTGAAAGGAATGATCGCCACGACAAGAATGATGAAGGGGGTCGAGCGCGTCGCGTTGACGATGACGCCGAGCACCCGGTTGACCCAGGGTGCGGCGAACAACTCGCCCTTGCCGGACGTGGCGAGAAATACGCCGAGCGGCAGACCGAAGATCGTGGCGATCAGCGCCGAGACGGCAACCATGTAGAGGGTTTCGCCGGTGGAATTGGCGATGAGGCGGATCATCTCAGGCGACATAGCCGAGAACCTCCGTATCGAGACCGTGCTTGTTCAAGAAGTCGAGGGTTGCGGCAAGGGACTGCCCCGGCACCCCGACCACGAGGGTGCCGAAGGGCCGGCCGGCGATTTCGTCCACCGAGCCCGACAGGATGTTGGTCTCGATGTTGAGATCGCGGGCGAGCCGCGCGAGGACCGGATCCGTCGCGTGCGGGCCGCGGAAGCCGATGCGCACGACGGCCTGGCTGCCGGGTGCAGCGTCCGGCCGGAGCCTGCTCTGCACGTAGGGCGGCAGAGCGCGGCCGGATTCGTCGGCCAGGAAGGAGCGGGTCACCTCGTGCTGCGGACGGGTGAAGATCTCGAACACGTCGCCCTGCTCGACGATGCGACCGCCCTCGATCACCGCGACCTCGCGGGCGATGTTCCGGATCACGGCCATCTCGTGGGTGATGAGCAGAATGGTCAGGCCGAGCTCGTCGTTGATGCGGCCGAGCAGGTCGAGGATCGAGCGGGTGGTTTCCGGGTCGAGGGCCGACGTGGCCTCGTCGGAGAGGAGGACCTTGGGCTTGGTGGCCAGCGCGCGGGCGATGCCGACCCGCTGCTTCTGGCCGCCGGAGAGCTCGGAGGGATAGCGGTTGCGCTTGTCGGAGAGGCCGACGAGGGCCAGCAGCTCTTCCACGCGGGTCTTGATCTCTGCCTTGTCGTAGCCCGCCACCTCGAGCGGCAGCGCGATGTTCTGGGCGGCCGTGCGTGAGGACAACAGGTTGAAATGCTGGAAGATCATGCCGATGGAGCGGCGGGCATGACGAAGGGCGGCTTCGGGAAGCGCCGCGATGTCGGCGCCGTCGACGATGACCTTGCCGGAAGAGGGTTTCTCCAGCCCGTTCACCAGGCGGATCAGGGTCGACTTGCCGGCGCCGGAACGGCCGATCACGCCGAGGATGGAGCCCTGAGTGACGGCGAGGTTGATCTCGCGAAGGGCCGTGACGGGCTGGCCGTCGCGCCCGGGAAAGGTCTTCGATACCTTCTCCAGGCTTACGATGGGCTCCGCCGGGACCAGGCGCTGGGCGCTTTGGCTGCCGAGATAGCCGAGAGGGGCGTTCATGAAGTCGCCTTTGCAGTGACGTCAGGGATGTCGATATGACACATGAAACATCCCGTTCTGTAAGTCAATTGTTTCGTTCTTTAAACAGGACAATCTGTTTTGTAGAACGCGCGGAGGCTTCTAGCGAGCTGTCGCTGTCCTCACAAGACTGCTATCGCTTCGAACCGGAGGAAGTTCCTCCTTTCTTTCGCCACAAGCGCCGTTGATCCGGCTGCTTCGGGTTTGTATTGGCCGGACAGGGCTCTCGGCAGGAGATGTGTATGATCAAGGCGAGCATTGCGCTGGCACTCGTAGGGCTCGGCGTCCTGGTGGCTTCCCTGTCCGGGGCGGTCGGGGTTCCGTTCTATCTGCCCCTCTCGACCTTGGCCTTGGCCGGGATCGTCTTCGTCGCGAGGGACATCCCGAAGTTCCTGCGCATCTTCGTCGTGATGCTCTCGGCAACCCACCTCGTGCTCGTCGCGCTCATCCTCGGCGCCGTCGCGGGTGTGATCACGGGCGATTACACCGGATACGTTCCGCCGCCTTCGGCCGCGCTCGGCGCCACGGCCTTCGGCGCCATCATCTATGGCCTGTCCTACGTGCCCGTCGTCCGCACCATCTGCCGCATCACCGATCTCTATCTCGACTCCCAGGCCGACAGCGTCATCCGCATCCCTTTCATCGGCCTCGTGCGGGCGCGTGAAGGCGTCATCGGCACCTGGATGATCGGCATCCTGATTGCGATCAACCTCGCCCAGGTCGCGCTGAACGTCCGCCTCAGCTTCTTTTCCCGCGACATGTTCAACGCGCTCGAGGCCAAGGATGCCGCGGCCTTCTGGTATCAGCTCTTCGTCATTTTCACACCTCTGGCGGCCGTGTTCGTGGCCATCGCCCTGACCGAAGTGCTGCTGCAGAACGTGCTTACCATCCGCTGGCGCGCCTTTCTCAATACCTATTATCTCCGCGAATGGCTCGGCGACGGGACCCATTACCGGATGCAGATCATGGGCCGGGGCGCGGACAACCCGGACCAGCGCATCTCGGAGGACCTGCGCAAGTTCGTCGAGAGCACCTATTCCCTGTCCGTCGGCCTCATGAACCAGGCCGCAACCCTCGTGTCCTTCGTGGCCATCCTCTGGACCATCTCGGCCGGCTTCACCTTTCCGGGCACGAATGTGGAGATCCCGGGTCTGCTGGTGTGGGTCTGCGCAGCCTATGCGATTCTCGGCACATGGGTGACGCACCTCATCGGCCGGCCGTTGATCGCCCTGAACTTCGAACAGGAGCGCGTGGAGGCGAACTACCGCTTTTCCCTGGCACGCCTGCGCGAATACACGGAGCAGGTCGCACTTCTCTCCGGCGAGACGGCCGAGCGGGAGGGCTTGGGACGGCGGTTCGGGCAGATCGTCGACAACTACATGCGGATCGTGGTGCGCCTCATCAAGCTCAACACCTTCACCTCGGCCTATTTCCAGGCCAACGTGGTGGTGCCCTATATCCTGACCGCGCCCTACTATTTCGTCGGCAAGATCTCCCTGGGTCAGATGCAGCAGGTGGTCGGCGCGTTCAGCCGAGTGGAATCGGCGCTCACCTATTTCATCACGATCTATACGACGCTCGCCGACTACAAGGCCGTGCTCGACCGTCTCACCACCTTCGAGGGCGCGATCGCGTCGGCCCAGCGCGTGGGCGGCGAGAGCAAGCTGGCGATCACGCCGAAGGCGGGCCGGGAACTGCGCCTGGAGGATCTGGACGTGCGCCTTCCCGACGGCAGCGCCCTGCTGCACGCGGACGCACTGGCGTTCCGGCCGGGGGAGCGCACCTTGATGACCGGTCCGTCGGGCTCGGGCAAATCGACCCTGTTCCGCGCCATTGCGGGCATCTGGCCCTTTGGGGAAGGGCAGATCCTCGTACCGGAAGGTCAGACCATGATGCTCCTGCCGCAACGCCCTTATATTCCCATGGGGACGCTGCGCGATGCGGTGACCTATCCGGGCGAGATGGACGCCTACACGGACGCCGAGATGGCGGAGGCTTTGCGCACCGCCAGGCTCCCGCAGATTGCGGACCGGCTCGACGAGGAGCGCAACTGGGGCCAGACCCTGTCCCTCGGCGAGCAGCAGCGCCTCGCGGTGGCCCGCGCGCTCCTCGCCAAGCCGGACTGGCTGTTCCTGGACGAAGCCACGGCCGCTCTCGACGAGCCCACGGAGGCGGAGATCTACCGGATCATCAAGGAGAAGCTGCCGAACACGACGGTGGTCTCCATCGGTCACCGCTCGACGCTCGCCGCCTATCACGACCGGCGCATCGACATGAGGAAAACCGAAAGCGGCCTCTCGACCCCGGTGGATCTGCGCCAGGCCGAGCCGGCGGAGTAAATCGGGTCTTCCGCCACCCCTCTGGGATCATCCCCGGCCTTGAGCCGGTGATCCCGCGTGTGGGAGGCGCTGAGCCCTTCCGGTCGGGATGGCCGGGACGAGCCCGGCCATGACGTGGGCGGGTCTGGTGATCCGTCCGATGTCAAAGAGCGCGCCCTTCGAGCCAGCACCTTGGGGCCCGGAGCCGTGTGGCTCCGAGCCTTGCGGTGAGATCGAGGGTGGCGCGAAGGGCAGCCCGGCTCGATTGCGATGGAAGATGGAAGAGCCGGACAGCCGCTTCGCGCACGGTTTCTTTAGGCGT
>DASZBB010000153.1:0-10871 GCA_035944695.1 Microvirga sp.
GAGCTGAACCACCGGGTCAAGAACACCCTGGCCACCGTTCAATCAATCGCTTCTCAGACCCTTCGCAATGCTCCCAGCACGCGTGACGCCAAGGATGCCCTGGAAGGACGCTTGATCGCCCTGGCCAGGGCTCACGACGTGCTGACGCGAGAAAGCTGGGAAAGTGCCGAACTCAAGGAGATCGTCGCCCAGGCGGTTGCTCCTTACGCGAGCCGGGGTGAGGATCGCCTGCATCTGAGCGGGCCCGAGATCCGCTTGTCGCCGCGCATGGCGCTGGCGCTAGCCATGGCCCTTCAGGAGCTTGCCACCAACGCCGTGAAGTACGGCGCGCTCGTGAACCCTACGGGGGAGATCAGGATCACCTGGGACGTCGAAGCCGCCCCGCCCGTTTCCCGCCTCCACCTGCGCTGGGAAGAGAGCGGGGGGCCGCCGGTTCAGGCACCGAGCCGCCGGGGCTTCGGCTCCCGGCTGATCGAGCGGAGCCTGTCCCAGGAACTCAATGGGAATGCCCGCATCGAGTTTCGCCCCATCGGCATCGTCTGCACCGTCGATGCTCCCCTGGTCTAAGCCGGGCGTCGGCTGCCTGGCCGAGTTGGCAGGTTGGAACCCTTGGGCGGCAACCATCCTTGAAAGGTAAGAGCCCTTTCAAGGAGATCCCCATGTTCAAGCTGATCAGAAACCTCCTCATCCTTCGCCAGGCCTGGAAGATGGTGAAGCGCCGGCGCTGAAGCCGCTTGCCTGCGGGAGGGGTTTACTTTCCTCTCGCGGGTCCCGGAGCATAGGGGCTCCAGCCCGTGACCTGGATGAAGCCGTCGCGCGCGGCGACAACCATGTGCCTGCGGTGCTTGTGGACAAGGGTGCCGGGCCGGTGGCGGTGGGGTTCCTCCCAGCCGGCGGCTTCCCAAACGTAGACATAGCGGGAATCGATCTGGGCGAAAGCTTCGATCGAGCCGAAGGCCCGGATGGTGCGCAGCACGTCCCGGATGCCCCCCGTCCAATCGACCGTTCGCTGTGCCTGCGTGATGCGAGGCCAGTAGGTCCCAGCTCCCTGGGGCCTTGCCTCGCTGCAGAGCCTGGGCAGATCGTCGGCCAGTTGCAGGGCTATTTCCTTGGCCGCGATCTGGCATTTGGCGAGCAGCGTATCGTGCGTCTCCGTGCCGCTTAAGGCAAACCGCTTCTGGGCCACGATCGCGCCCGTATCGAAGGCAGGCTCGAGCATGTGGGCGGTCACGCCCCATTCGGGAAACCCGTCGAGGATGGCCTGGAAGAGCGGGTAGGGCCCACGTCCTACGGGCAGAGGGGACGGATGGAAATTGACGGCATAAGGCAGGTGGCGCTCCCAGCCCGTGATCAGCCAAGGATAACCCGCTACCACCAGGGCCTCGCAACGGGAGGCTTTCAGCCCCGCCAGGTCGGCAGGCAGGATCCGCGACATCTGGATGGGCAGCCTCATGCCGCGGGCGCGGGCGACCGTCGCATCGTTGAAATCGTAGATGCCGTCGCAGGGCCGGCTGAAGAGCTTGACCGGCTCCCAGCCCTTGGCGAGCAATGTCTCGAAAACATCTCCGAGAAAATCGATTCCCGCGAAGGCAAAGCGCATTCCCGGCGATCTCCTTGTCCGATGTTCCCGCCCAGGCTCTCTTCTAGCGCATTCTGCCGGGAAGGGGACTGGCCTTCCGCATCAACGATGCTCCCGTCATCCATGCAAGATCGCGTGGATGTGCAAGCTCATGCCCTTGCTGGAACTTCAAAGTGCACTCAAGATTTAGCCTTGAGCATAGGGCAGGAACCGCCTGTGCCATCGGGGCGGACACCTGTCGGTAAGGCTCGCTGGAGCTTGAGAGAAGGAGTTCGCATGGTATCCAAGGACTTCATCCGTCAGATGGAAGGCTACGGCCTGACGACCGCCAAGATCCTCTATCGCATGCCGGATCACCCGACCTTCCTGCAGACCTATATCTGGCAGGAATACGATCTGGCCCCTCGTTTTCCGGTCCTCATCGACTTTCTCGATTTCTGGAAGCGCGAACTTGCCGGCCCTTTGCACTCGGTCACGATCACTCACGCGCAATTGATCAAGCCTGCAGAGTTCCAGGCCATTCAGGGAGAAATCAACATTCACTGAGAGCTTGGGGTCCAAAGCCTTGGCCCCGGACCTTAAGTCAGGTAGAGAGGCGCCCTTGAGCATCCTCGAACCTGCCAGGGCTCCTTGTTTTCCAACGCGCGCACTTCTCAGATCCTGCTCGCCCTTGCCTCCCAGCCAGGCGAGCGCCTGACCGTGCGCGAGATCATGGCCGTGCTCCAGGAGAGGGCTTTCGCCCTCCTCATCGTCCTGCTCGGCCTGCCGAACTGCCTTCCCATGCCTCCGCCGATCCCGCTGGTCTGCGGTCTGCTCCTGGCGCTCGTCGCCATCCAGATCGTCTTCGGCCGGGAAGCCCCCTGGCTTCCGCGTCAGCTCTTGAACCGGTCCGTTGCGCGAACCGACGTCGAGCGTGCGGTCGGGCGCGCCATGCCGGCCTTCCGCCGGCTGGAGCGGATCTCCCGCCCCCGGATGACCTTCCTCGATACGCCCGTGGCGATGCGCATCATGGGTGCGGTGGTCCTGGTTTTAGCCTTGGGCCTTCTCTTTGCGCCACCTTTCGTGGGGCAGATTCCCCTAGGCCTTGCCGTCTGCCTTGTCGGGCTGGGCCTCGTCGAGCGCGATGGCCTGGTGGTCGTGGGAGGCCTCGTGATCGGCTCCATCGGCCTGACCCTGAGCCTCGGCTTCGTCTACGCGATCTTCACTGGGATCGAGACGCTGATTTAGGGCTGCCCGCGGCCGCCCAGGACGAGCAGCCGCGGGCTTGCTCCCGCTTAATCGTTGTCGTCGTCGAACTCGGGCGCGGATTTGAGCTGATCCACAGGCGTGGTCACGACGATCCGCAGATCGTCATTCCGTCCGGCGGGGGCGCCGCCCGTCTGTCCGGAGCCCTGGACCGATCCGGTCGTCGTTGCGTCGGCGGCATTCATCTGGATGGCGCTGAGGGGGAGGGCCACCGTACGGTCGCCGAGGCCCTCGTCCACCTCGACCACGACCGCGACCACGCGGCCGCTGCGGTCCAGAACGAGATCCTCGATGTCGCCGATATCCTTGTTGTCGGCGCCGACCACGTCCTCATCCATGATCTTGGAGGCGAGCATCTGTCCGGGCTCGAGCCGCGTCATGAAGTTGGCCGCTCCGGAGGCATTCGGCTGAGCGGCTGGCGCTGGCGAGGTCTGGGCCAAGGCGGCGGACGCGAGCAGGGCGGAGCCGAACAGGACGGCCGGGACCAAAGTCTTTGTCATAGGTTCAATCTCCCAATTGTGTTCTCGACAGGAGTGTAACGCAACGGGAGCGGCTCGGTTCTAAGGCCAAGCTCAAAGAGGCGCAGGCCCTTCGAGCCGGCCTAGCCAAGCTGGTGTGAGAAAGCGCACTTGCGTCTCACATATGACACAATATAACAAAAGGGCCTGCACATGCTGGTGTCATATGAGGAAATCCGGATGAGCAGTTTTCTACGGATCGTTGGGTTGACTGTCGCGCTTGCTGCAGCACCGGTCGCACTGTCTACGGGCGCTTATGCCTTCTCCTGGGGCTCCACCCAGTAAGGCAGCGGCTGACAAATGAAGGATCAGTCCCAGACTGCTTTCGCCTAGTTCAGCGCCTCTCTTCCAGAGAGGCGCACCTTCAGGAACGGACAGCTGTAGCCCCGGAACAGCTGCCTACTCAACGGACCTCAGATCAGCTTCAGACCTTTCAAACTCGCATGGCCCTCGCGGCCGACGATGATGTGATCGTGGACGGTGATCCCGAGCGGCTTGGCGATGTCGATGATCTCCCGGGTCATCTTGATGTCAGCGGAGGAGGGGGTCGGATCGCCCGAGGGATGGTTGTGCACCAGGATCAGAGCGGAAGCTGAGAGTTCCAGGGCCCGTTTGACCACCTCGCGCGGATAGACCGGGGCGTGGTCGACCGTTCCTGACTGCTGCACCTCGTCGGCGATGAGCGCGTTGCGCTTGTCGAGGAAGAGAAGCCGGAACTGCTCCTTGTCCATGAAAGCCATGGCTGCCCGGCAGTAATCGATCACGGACGTCCAGGAGGACAGGACCGGGCGTTTCGCCACCTCGCCTTTGGCGAGTCGCCGGGCCGAGGCTTCCATGATCTTCAGGTCGGTGACGACGCTCTCACCGATCCCATCGACCTCCATGAGCCGGGCCGGAGAGGCCGCCAGCACCTCGGCGAAGGTGCCGAACCGCTTCATGAGCTCCTTGGCGATTGGCTTCACGTCCCGGCGCGGGATGGAGCGGAACAGGACGAGTTCCAGCAATTCGTAGTCCGGCAGCGCATCGCCGCCCAGTTCCATGAAGCGGGCGCGCAGCCGGTCGCGGTGGCCGTGATAATGGGGAGTCCCGTCGCCGCTCATGCCATCCGTCGCTGTTGCCGGTCGATGCTCCGATGGGAACGCCTCGGAACATCCGTGTTACTTTGTAGGCATGAAGCGGGGCGGCAGGCTAGTGTCAAGCTGCCGTGTAAGGCGGCTTGTCCAGTCCCTTCGGCGAGAAGGTGAAGACCTCGACACCGGTTTCCGTCACGCCGACCGTGTGCTCGAACTGGGCCGAGAGGGAGCGGTCGCGGGTCACGGCGGTCCAGCCGTCGGAGAGCACCTTCACCTGCGGACGGCCCAGATTGATCATGGGCTCGATGGTGAAGAGCATGCCGGGCTTCAGCTCCACGTTATAGGACGGCTCCACGTAATGAAGGATCGTGGGCGAATCGTGGAACACGCGGCCGAGGCCGTGGCCGCAGAAATCCCGCACCACCGAGCAGCGCTCGGCTTCCGCGTAGGACTGGATCGCGGCCCCGATGTCGTTGGTAGTGGCGCCGGGCCTGACCGCGGCAATGCCGCGCATCAGGCACTCATAGGTGATCTCGCACAGACGCTGGGCCCGGCGCGGCACCTCGCCCACATAGTACATCCGGCTCGAATCCCCGTGCCACCCGTCGAGGATCAGGGTCACGTCGATATTCATGATGTCCCCGTCGCGCAGGGGCTTGTCGTTGGGGATGCCGTGGCAGACCACGTGGTTGATGGAGGTGCAGATCGTCTTCGTGTAGCCGCGATAATGAAGGCAGGCCGGATAGGCGCCATGGTCGCGGATGAACTCGAAGGCGAGCTTGTCGAGAAATTCCGTCGTGACCCCCGGTTTGACGTGATCGGTCAGCATGTCGAGGCACTCGGCCGTCATCCGGCAGACCCGGCGCATGGCCTCGAAAGCCTCCGGCCCGTGGAGCGGGATCTCGGCGGCGCGCTTGCGCTCGACAACGTCGGTTTCGGTCATTTTCGGTCCTTGATCTGATGCCCGGAATGTAAGGATCGTCGCGCGCGAAGCAAGCAAAGACCTTCTGCCCCGCTTGCGATTGGCGCCCGAGGGTGTCATGAGCAACCCTGTTCATCCCATTCGACGGCTGTGGATTCCCGCTTAATGAACGATTCTCGCCCCTTCGGCGACTTTGCGCCTTCAGGACTCGCCCGCTGGGTGATCGACCGCACGCGCGGGCTGCCCGAGGGATGGGCGGGCCGCCGGCTGGCCCTGATGCTGCGCCGTCTGGCGATGAAGACCCTGAAAGGGCTGCCCCTCGACCTGGAGACCTTCGGCCTGCGCATGCGGCTCTACCCTTACAAGAACGTCTGCGAGCGGCGCATCCTGTTCACGCCGCAGTACTTCGACGCGGACGAGCTCAGGATCCTGACCTCCCGGATCACGGACGGCTTTACGTTCATCGATATCGGCTCGAATGTCGGCTGGTATGCCCTCTTCGTCGCACGGGAGGCGGGGGCCGTTCCGACCAGGATCTTGGCCGTGGAACCTCAGCCGGAGATCTTCGACCGCCTGATCTACAATATCCGCCAGAATCCCTCCTGCACCATCAAGGCGGTGGACTGCGCGGTGGCGGACAAGACCGGCGAACTCACCCTGTTCCTCGACCCCCTCAATCGGGGCGAGGCCAGCCTGAAGATCGTGAATTCGAGCCAGACGGACGCGATTCGCGTCCCGGCCGTGACCATGCTGGAACTCCTGAAGCGGGAGGGCCTGACCCGTGTGGACGCGATCAAGCTCGACGTGGAAGGGGCCGAGGATCTGGTGCTCGATCCGTTCTTCCGGGACGCGCCCACGTCCCTCTATCCGTCGCTCTTCATTGTCGCCAATGTCCCGGAACGCTGGCAGATCGACGTCGTGAAGCTCCTGAAGAGCAAGGGCTACCGGCAGATCCTCGAAACCAAGATGAACCTGGCGTTCGAGCGGAGCTAGGGCAAGGCCTCACCGCGGCGTCACGATCTCGACCGGCCTGTCGATGACGACTTCCTCCGGGGTGATGCGGCAGACATAGGCGTAGGATTCCACGCCCGAGGCCAGGGCGTGTCGGAAGGCCTTGTCGTAGGCAGGGTCGATGTCGCGGGCCACGTCGAAACGCTCGGCGTCCATCTGGATGACATAAACGAGCGCTGCTCTCGCCCCCGTGGCTGCCATGTCGGCCAGCTCGTAGAGGTGCTTGGCGCTGCGCGCCGCGACGCAGTCGGGGAATTCAGCAAAGCCCGGCTCCCGCATCAGATGGCAGTTCTTCACCTCCAGGTAGCAGGGCGGCTCGCCATCCTTTTCGAGCAGGAAGTCGACCCGGCTGTTCCGGCCGTACTTCACCTCCGGGCGGACGCGGTCGTAACGCGAGAAGGGGGCGAGGCGCCCCGCCGCCAAGGCTTCGGCGACCAGGAGGTTGGGCCGGGACGTGTTGATCCCGATGAGCTGGCGGGGACCGCCGCCGGCCGCGACCTCCACGAATTCCCAGTTGTATTTGAGCTTGCGGTTCGGGTTCGTCGCCCGGGACAGGAAGACCCGGCTGCCGGGCTCCTTCAGGCCCATCATCGCGCCGGGATTGGCGCAATGGGCCGTGACCACCTCGCCTGTGTCGAGTTCGACATCCGCCAGAAATCGCTTGTAACGCTCGATGAGGCGGCCCTCGAGCAGGGTTTCCTGGAAACGCATCAAAATCCAACGCTTGAACGAAAAATCTCTGGTAGCAGGGGAGAAGGCCGGGGTTCAACTGAACCCTTGCTTGAGAATTGCCATTTCTAAGGCTAAAGGCCCCCAAAAGGATCGCTGCGCATGGCCGTTTCCGTTACAGCCGCCCTTCTCGTCATCGGGGATGAGATCCTCACGGGTCGCACCAAGGACAAGAACATCGGCTACATCGCCGAGTACCTGACCGGGATCGGTATCGACCTGCGCGAGGTGCGCGTGGTGCCCGACGTGGAGGAGGCGATCGTGGCGGCGGTCAATGCTCTGCGCAATCGCTACACCTATCTCTTCACCACCGGCGGCATCGGCCCCACCCACGACGACATCACTGCCGACTGTATCGCCAAGGCTTTCGGCGTCGCGATCGGGCACGATTCCCGGGCGGTCGCCATGCTGCAGGAGCGGTATCAGCCGCACGAGCTGAACGAGGCGCGCCTGCGCATGGCCCGGATCCCCGAGGGCGCGGACCTGATCGAGAACCCGATCTCCAAGGCGCCCGGCTTCCGGATCGGCAACGTGTTCGTCATGGCGGGCGTGCCGTCCATCATGCAGGCGATGCTCGACATCGTCGCGCCGTCCCTCCAGACCGGCGCCCGCATGATCATCGAGACCATCGAGGCCGAGGGGCTGGCCGAGGGCATCTATGCCGAGGGCCTGAGCCAGATCGCCTCGTCGAACCCGGGCGTATCCATCGGTTCCTACCCCTCCTTCTCGACGAGCGGCTTCCGCAACCAGATCGTCGTGCGGGGCAAGGACCCGGATGCCGTCGCCAAGGCCGGTGCCGCCATTCGTGAGCTTCTCGGTCGCCTCAAGGGTGACCGGGCGCCCCTGTGAGAGTTATTGTCGTCACCACAAGAGCCTGAGAAGAGTAAAGCGATGTCTCCGACCTCTCCCAAAGCCTTTCCCGTCTCCTGGGATCAGTTCCACCGCGATTGCCGGGCGCTCGCCTGGCGCCTGGCTTCGGCCGGTCCCTTCGAGGCGATCGTCTGCATCACCCGCGGCGGCCTCGTGCCGGCGGCCATCGTGGCCCGCGAACTCGATGTCCGGCTCATCGAGAGCGTCTGCATCGCGAGCTACCACGACTACAAGAACCAGGGCGAATTGCAGGTCCTCAAGGACATCGCCCCTGCGATCAAGGCCCTGGGCGATGGTACGGGCAAGGGCGTTCTCGTGATCGACGACCTCACCGATACGGGCAAGACCGCCAAGATCGTGCGTGACATGCTGCCCAATGCGCATTTCGCCGCCGTTTACGCCAAGCCCGCAGGGCGGCCTCTGATCGATACCTTCGTGACGGAAGTGAGCCAGGATACCTGGATCTATTTCCCCTGGGATATGGGCCTGGCTTACCAAGCCCCGATCCGCGAAGGCTCGGCGGGCTAAGGTAGTCGAGGAGCGCTCGTGGCGGAGTTCGATTTAGCGCGGACGCGCAAGAGCCTCTTCGGCGCGCTCCTCGATGCCAGGGACGAATTCGGCCGGAACAAGGTCGCCCTCGAGGATCTCGAACGCCAGCCGATCACCTTCGGCCGCCTCGTTCTGGGATCGCTCGTGCTCGGGCGCAAGCTGGCTGGCCTGACGGACGAGCGCGAACGCGTCGGCGTGCTGCTCCCGAACGTCCAGGCGATTGCCGTCACCCTGTTCGGACTGAATGCGTTCGGGCGCGTTCCCGCCTTCCTGAACTTCACCGCCGGACTCAAGAACCTGAAGGCGGCCTGCGAGCTGGCCGGCATCAAAACCATCGTCACCTCCCGCCGTTTCGTCGAGCAGGGCAAACTCGACGACATCGTCGAAACCCTGGGGGAGGGGCGGCAGATCCTGTGGCTTGAGGACGTTCGCGCGAAGCTGACGAGCGTCGACAAGCTGCGTGGGCTGATCGACTCCTGGATGGCGCGACGCGTTCATGCCGGAGCCAGGATCGAGCCCGACGATCCCGCCGTCGTGCTGTTCACCTCCGGTTCGGAAGGCGTGCCGAAGGGCGTGGTGCTGTCGAACGCCAACCTGATCGCCAATGCCTACCAGGTCAAAGCACTTGCGGGCGACGTGCTGCAGCCGGACGACGTGTTCTTCAACCCACTCCCCATCTTTCACTCCTTCGGCCTGACGGCAGGCCTCCTGACGGCGGTTCTCAACGGCATGAAATCGGTGCTCTATCCGAGTCCGCTCCACTACCGGCAGATCCCGAAGCTCGTCGCCGGCACGCGCGCCACGATCATGCTGGCGACGGACACTTTTCTGCAGGGGTATGCTCGTGCCGCAGGCGATAACGATCTGGCAAGCGTCCGTTACGTCATCGCCGGTGCCGAGCGGGTAAAGGACGAGACGCGCAAGCTCTGGGCCAAGCACGGGACCGTGATCCTGGAAGGCTACGGCGCGACCGAATGCTCGCCGGTCATCGCGGTGAGCCTGCCGGACCGCAACAGGCCCGGGTCGGTCGGGCCCATTTTGCCGGCGATCGAGTGGCGCCTCGATCCCGTCGAGGGGATCCACGAGGGCGGGCGCCTCCATGTGCGCGGTCCCAACGTCATGAAAGGATACCTCGATTCAGCGGCGCCGGGCGGCATTCGTCCTCCCGCCGATGGATGGCACGACACGGGTGACATCGTCACCGTGGAAGATGGGATCGTCACCATCCGGGGACGGGCGAAGCGCTTCGCGAAGGTCGGCGGAGAGATGGTGTCGCTGGCGGCCATCGAAGCCACCGTTCAGGCGCTCTGGCCGGAGAACAGCCATGTGGTCGTGGCCATTCCGGACCCGCGCAAGGGCGAGCAGATCATCCTCATCACCGACAAGGCCGATGCGGACCGGGATGTTCTGCTGGACTATGCCCGAAGCCAAGGCTTTCCCGAGCTGTGGATGCCCCGTTCCATTCTCGTGTCGGGGATTCCGGTTCTGGGTTCGGGAAAGACCGATTATGCCGCTGCCGTTGAACTGGCGCAGCGGTTGCAGCCGATGCTCTAGGCTTGCGCTCTCGTTTCTTTGAAGATCGACCCCCGAGGTTCGCCCGTAACAAAGCTCCGCTTTCCACGTTGTCATGCGGGAAATTTCTCCCTGCTGGCCGTGTTTGTGCGAAGGGTTCGGAGATGAGAAGAATTGCTCTTGTTCTGGTCGCTTTGGCCTCCACATCGAGCGCGTTGGCTCAGTCCCGCCCCATGACACCTAGCCTGACCTGCAATCAGGCCCGTGGAATCGTGTTCGCACGCGGCGCTGTGGTCCTCGGCACCGGCACCTACACCTATGATCGCTACGTCCGGGATCGTAGCTTTTGCGAGATCAATGAGACGACCGAACCTGGATTCGTGCCGACCCGCGATACGCCCCAATGTCCTGTCGGCTATCTGTGCCGCGACGCAGAGTACTTCTTCGACGATTGAGAACCGGCGTGCCTATCGGCTCCGCCGAAGCGGGATGGTTCCGGGTCTATTCCTGACGTTTGGGCATGGCTCGCGCGGCCTCGTCAAAGCTGTTGGGATTTTGTCACAGTGAGGCAGATAATTCTGTGCGCATGACGGAAGTGCTTATGTTTTCAGCAGATTGCACGACCCTTGAGCGGATCCGGCGTCCCAGCCGGTTGCGCCACGACGCGCCATGATTATGGTCACGTTTGTACATGGGTCATGGACTCAGCCTTTTTTGGAGAAAACCATGAAGCTCGCTAAGAGCCTCTTCCTCGGATCGGTCGCGGGTCTCGCGGCTGTTGCCGGGGCACAAGCCGCCGACCTTCCCGCGAAGAAGGCCGCTGCTGTCGAATACGTTCGCGTCTGCTCCACCTACGGCGCAGG
>DASZBB010000154.1:0-19576 GCA_035944695.1 Microvirga sp.
AGTCCAAGGACGAGCCGTCGGTGCTGCCGGCGCGCTTCCCGAACCTGCTCGTCAATGGCGCCGGCGGCATCGCGGTCGGCATGGCCACCAACATGCCGCCCCACAATCTGGGCGAGGTCATCAACGGCTGCCTGGCCTTCATCGACAATGACGGCATCTCCACCGAGGAGCTGATCGAACTCATCCCCGGGCCGGACTTCCCGACCGGCGCGCTGATCCTCGGTCGCGCGGGCGTCAAGTCCGCCTACACCCCGGGCCGGGGCTCCATCGTCATGCGGGCGAAGTCCGAAGTGGAGGAGATCCGCAAGGACCGTGAGGCGCTGATCTTCACCGAGATCCCGTATCAGGTGAACAAGGCCTCGCTGATCGAGAAGATCGCCGAGCTCGTGCGGGAGAAGAAGATCGACGGCATCGCCGACCTGCGCGACGAGTCCGACCGCGACGGCATGCGCATCGTGGTCGAGATCAAGCGCGACGCCATGGCCGACGTGGTGCTCAACCAGCTCTACCGCTACACCCCGCTGCAGACGAGCTTCGGCGCCAACATGGTGGCGCTCAACGGCGGTCGCCCCGAGCTGATGAACCTGAAGGACCTGATCAAGGCCTTCGTGGACTTCCGCGAGGAGGTCGTTTCCCGCCGCACCAAGTTCCTGCTCAACAAGGCCCGCGAGCGCGCCCACGTTCTGTGCGGCCTTGCCATCGCGGTCGCCAATATCGACGAGGTGATCCGCCTCATCCGCACGGCGCCGGATCCGAACGCCGCCCGCGAGGCCCTCATGGGCCGCGACTGGCCGGCGCATGACATCGCGCCGCTCATCGCCCTAGTGGACGATCCGCGTCACAAGATCAACGAGGACGGCACCTATCGTCTCTCCGAGACCCAGGCCCGCGCCATCCTCGACCTGCGCCTGCAACGCCTCACGGCTCTCGGCCGGGACGAAATCGGCGACGAGCTGTCGAAGCTCGCGGCGGAGATCTCCGATTATCTCGAGATCCTGCGCTCGCGCGCCCGCATCATGGACATCATCAAGGGCGAGCTCATCGAAGTCCGTGACGCCTTCGCGACCCCGCGCAAGACCCAGATCGTCGACTGGGATTCCGATGTCGACGACGAGGACCTGATCGCCCGCGAGGACATGGTCGTCACCGTGTCCCATGCCGGCTACATCAAACGCGTGCCGCTCTCGACCTACCGGGCGCAGCGCCGCGGCGGCAAGGGCCGTTCCGCCATGGCGACGAGGGACGAGGATTTCGTCACCCGCCTGTTCGTGGCGAACACCCACACGCCCGTGATCTTCTTCTCCTCCGAAGGCCAGGCCTACAAGGAGAAGGTGTGGCGCCTGCCGCTGGCGGCGCCCAACGCCAAGGGCAAGGCCCTGGTGAACATGCTGCCGCTCAGCCAGGGCGAGCGCATCACCACCATCATGCCGCTGCCCGAGGACGAGGCGTCCTGGGACAAGCTCGACGTGATGTTCGCCACCTCCCGCGGCACGGTGCGCCGCAACAAGCTGTCGGACTTCGTCCAGGTCAACCGCGGCGGCAAGATCGCCATGAAGCTGGATGAGGGCGAGCACATCGTCGACGTGCAGATCTGCTCGGAGAACGACGACGTGCTGCTCACCACGGCCAAGGGCCAGTGCATCCGCTTCCCGGTCACGGACGTGCGCGTCTTCAAGGGCCGCGACTCCATGGGCGTGCGCGGCATCAACCTCGCCGAGGGCGACGACATCATCTCCATGGCGATCCTGCGCCACGTGGAGGCGACGGGCGAGGAGCGCGCGGCCTATCTCAAGATGCGCCGCGCCGTCACCGGCGAGCAGATGGGGGCGGATGCCGACGCATCGGAGGATGCGGAGGAGACCGAAGGCGCGAACTTCTCCCTCTCGCAGGAGCGCTACGCGGAGATGAGCGCGCAGGAGCAGTGCATCCTGACGATCTCCGAGAAGGGCTACGGCAAGCGCACCGTGTCCTACGAGTACCGCATCACCGGACGCGGCGGCAAAGGCATCACGGCCATGGCGGTGAACAGCCGCAACGGCAAGCTGGTGGCGTCGTTCCCAGTCGAGAACTCAGACCAGATCATGCTCGTCACCGATGGCGGTCAGCTGATCCGCGTGCCGGTGGAAGGCATCCGGGTCGTCGGCCGCAACTCCCAGGGCGTCACTGTCTTCTCCACCCGCGACAAGGAAAAGGTGGTCTCGGTGGAGCACATCGAGGGCGAGGACGAAGACGGCGAGGGCATCGACGACGTCGCGACCGAGGGCGGCGAGGCAACGGAAGAGTAAGGCCTCCAAATCCGTGAAAATATGAGACCCGCCGGCTTGGCGCTGGCGGGTTTTCTCATGGTCCTTCGGACGGGGAGCTCCTGTCCCCTGCCGATTTTTCAGATCAGGCTGGAGAGAGCCGCAGGGCTCAGGACCGCAACGGCCGTGACGGCGACGATGAAAAGACGGACGATCATGGCTCTCTCCTGACTTAAGGTGAGCTATATCTCCCATATCCCCGCCCAGCTTGCCGTGCGCTGGCACACGGCTTGCCCGACGGTCGATATCAAGCTACGCCTTGGCCCCATGACCCGCACCGCGCTCTATACCGGCAGCTTCGACCCCGTCACCAACGGGCACCTGGACGTCCTGCGCCAGGCCTGCAGCGTGGCGGATCGGATCGTGATCGCCATCGGGGTCCATTCCTCGAAGGCCCCTGTCTTTTCCGCCGAGGAGCGGGCCGAGATGCTGCGCGAGGTCTGCGGGCCGGTGCTGCAGGAGAGGGGCGTTGTACTGGACGTGGTCACCTTCAACGACCTCGCCGTGGAGGCGGCCCGCCGCCATGGTGCGAGCCTCATCGTCCGTGGGCTCCGGGACGGAACGGATTTCGACTACGAGATCCAGATGGCCTCCATGAACGCCGCCATGGCGCCGGAGGTCCAAACCGTTTTCTTCCCGGCCTCGCCCCCGGTCCGCCCCATCACGGCCACGCTTGTGCGCCAGATCGCCGGAATGGGGGGCGACGTCTCGGCCTTCGTGCCGGGTCTTGTCGCGGAACGCCTGAAGGCCAGATTCAACCGGCCATAAAGTTTCATCATCCCTGATCAAGGAGATTTCCCACCATGAAGCGTTTGTTCGCAGCCGGAGCGCTCGTGCTCGCAGGGCTCGTTCCCGCCGCCGCCCAGCAGGCCAACGACCCGCAGAACACGATCTTCCTCGACACCAAGGACGGGCGCATCACCATCCGCCTGCGCCCGGACCTTGCGCCCAAGCATGTGGAGCAGATCAAGACGCTCACGAAGCAGGGCTTCTACAACGGCGTCGTCTTCCATCGGGTGATCGACGGTTTCATGGCCCAGACCGGTGACCCGACCGGCACCGGCACCGGCAAGTCCAGCCTGCCCAACATCCCGGCCGAGTTCACCAAGACCCAGTACAAGCGCGGCTCCGTCGGCATGGCCCGCTCCCAGAGCCCGGATTCCGCCAACAGCCAGTTCTTCATCTGCTACGAGGGCTGCGGTCCGCTGACCGGACAGTATACGCTCTTCGGCGAGGTCGTGTCCGGCATGGACGTGGTCGACAAGATCAAGAAGGGCGATGCGGCCGCCAACGGCATGGTGTCGAACCCGGACAAGATCGTGAAGATGCAGCTCGCCGCCGACGCGAAGTGATGCGCCATCTGCAAGCATCCGGAGCAGGGATCGCCGCGCTCCTCCTGAGCTTGAGCCTGGCTGCGCCGGGTCTTGCCCAGGTGGGGCGTTTCAGCGATTTCGATGACGACCGGGAGCGCTACGATCCTCCCTCCCTGCCGCAGAGCTTCAACAGCATCATCAGGCCGCCGGATGGCGAAGAGCCGCCGAAGCAGGTCAACACGCTCAACGACATCGGACGGGCGATGCGGGCCTGCTGGCAGCCGACCGGCGTGCGCTATTCGGGCCAGGAGGTCACGATCCGCATCAGCTTCAAGCGAAACGGAGAGGTGCTCGGCAAACCCATGATCACGCATTACCGGGCCGGAGAGCCCGACGCGGAGAACCGCCAAGCCTTCACGCAGGCCGTGAGGGAGGCCCTGGTGCGCTGCTCGCCCATGCCGTTCAGCGAGAAGCTCGGCGCAGCGGTGGCCGGCCGCCCCTTCACGTTCCGCTTCGTCGATGCGCCGATGCCGGAGAAATACCAGCCCCTATAGTGGCCGGCCCCCGCATTCCCTAGATACATGCCATCGCAAGGAGAGTCCCATGGCAGATCCCGAAAACACCATCATCATGGAAACCACCAAGGGCCGCGTGGTCATCGAGCTGCGCCCCGATCTGGCTCCCGGCCACGTGGAGCGCATCAAGACGCTGTCCCGCCAGGGCTTCTATGACAACGTGCCGTTCCACCGGGTGATCGAAGGCTTCATGGCCCAGACGGGCGACCCGACCGGCACCGGCACCGGCGGCTCCGACATGCCGGACCTCAAGGCCGAGTTCAATGCCGAGCCGCATGTGCGCGGCACCTGCTCCATGGCCCGCACCAACTTTCCCCATTCGGCGAACTCGCAGTTCTTCATCTGCTTCGACGATGCCCGCTTCCTCGACAAGCAATACACCGTCTGGGGCAAGGTGACCGAGGGCATGGAGAACGTGGACAAGATCAAGCGCGGCGAGCCCGTGCGGGATCCCGACCGCATCGTCTCCATGAAGGTTGCGGCGGACGCGGCTTAACACGATCGGTCAGCCGTCATCCCGGGGCCACTCCGCGGAACCCGGGATCGCTTGCCGCCTATGGCGCCATTCTCGTCAGGCGATCCCGGATCGCCTGCGGCGTCCGGGATGACTGCTCAGAGTAATCATGCGCGTCGACCTTTTCGATTTCGATCTTCCCGAAACCAGCATCGCGCTCCGCCCCGTGGAGCCGCGGGATGCCGCGCGCATGCTCGTGATCCGGCCCGCGATCGGCCTCGAAGACCATATCGTCCGCGATCTGCCGGATCTGCTGCAGCCCGGCGACGTGCTTGTGCTCAACAACACCAAGGTCATTCCCTCCCGACTCTACGGCCTGCGCGTCCGTGAGGAGACAGCCGCTCGAGTCGAGATCATGCTGCACAAGCGGGAGGGCGCCGACCGCTGGCGCGCCTTTGCGCGGCCGGCCAAGAAGCTCAGCATCGGGGACCGCATTCGCTTCGGCGAGGCCTCCGAGAGCACCGCCTGCGAACTGGTGCGCCTCGATGCTGTAGTGGAGGAGAAAGGCGAGGGGGGCGACGTCGGCTTACGCTTCTCGTTTTCCGGCGCATATCTCGACGAGGCCATCGCCCGGCTCGGAGAACTGCCGCTGCCGCCCTACATTGCCGGCAAGCGCCCCACCGACGACAAGGACCTGGACGACTACCAGACTGTCTATGCCAAGGACGAGGGGGCCGTCGCCGCCCCGACCGCGGGCCTGCATTTTACCGACGATCTCTTCCGCCGCCTCGACGAGCGCGGCATCGGCCGGCACTTCGTGACGCTTCACGTGGGGGCCGGCACCTTCCTGCCGGTCAAGGCCGATGATACCAACGAGCACCGGATGCATGCGGAATGGGGCTCCGTGTCGCCCGAGACCGCGCAGGCGCTCAACGAGGCCCGGGCCAGGGGAGGGCGGATCGTGGCGGTCGGCACCACATCCCTCCGGCTTTTGGAGAGCGCAGCCCGTGAAGATGGGACGATGGAGCCCTTCTCCGGCGACACGGCCATCTTCATCACGCCCGGCTATCGCTTCAAGGCGGTGGATGTCCTCATGACCAATTTCCACCTCCCGCGCTCGACCCTCTTCATGCTGGTTTCGGCTTTCGCAGGGCTGGATTGCATGAAGGCTGCCTATGCCCATGCCATCGAAACGGGCTATCGCTTCTACTCCTATGGCGATGCGAGTTTGCTGTTCCGGCGTTGAAACGCCATGTCGTCCCGGCCTGCGGAACGCGCGGAAGGGATCCATCGGTGAGACGCGGCGGTTATGGACTCCGCCTAGACCGGATCGGAATTGATACTGAGAGTTTCTGAATGACCACCGAGAGCTTCACCTTCACCGTCAACAAGACCGACGGAGCGGCACGCACCGGAGAGATCAGGATGCCGCGCGGCGTCATCCGCACGCCGGCCTTCATGCCCGTCGGCACAGCCGCCACCGTGAAAGCCATGTATCCCGATCAGGTGAAAGCGCTGGGCGCCGACGTGGTGCTCGGCAACACCTATCATCTCATGCTGCGCCCGGGGGCGGAGCGTGTCGCCAAGCTCGGCGGTCTGCACCAGTTCATGAATTGGCCGTATCCGATCCTCACCGATTCCGGTGGCTTCCAGGTCATGTCGCTCTCGGCCCTGCGTAAGATCGACGAGACCGGAGTGACCTTCCAATCCCATATCGACGGCTCGACCCATGTTCTGACGCCGGAGCGCTCCATCGAGATCCAAGGGCTCCTCGGGTCGGATATCCAGATGCAGCTCGACGAATGCGTGAAGCTGCCGTGCTCCGACGAGGTGGCCGAGAAGGCCATGCGCCTGTCGCTTCGCTGGGCCGAGCGCTGCCGGGTGGCCTTCGGCGAGCAGCCGGGCAAGGCCATGTTCGGCATCATCCAGGGCGGCGCGGTGGAGCGGCTGCGCATCGAAAGTGCGAAGGAACTCGCGGCCCTCGGCCTCAAAGGCTACGCCATCGGCGGCTTGGCCGTGGGTGAGCCCCAGGACGTTATGCTACGCATGATCGAGACGGTCGAGCCGCATATGCCGAAGGAGAAGCCCCGCTACCTCATGGGGGTAGGCACGCCGGACGACATCGTGGAGGCGGTGCGCCGGGGCGTCGACATGTTCGATTGCGTCATGCCCACCCGGGCCGGGCGTCACGGCCAGGTCTTCACCCGCCACGGCCGCATGAACCTGCGCAACGCGCGCTTTGCCGAGGATCTGAGCCCGCTCGACCCTGAATCGAAATGTACGGCCTCCAACACCTATTCCCGCGCCTATCTGCACCACCTCGTCCGCTCGAACGAGATTTTGGGCATGATGCTGCTGACCTGGAACAATCTGGCCTATTACCAGGAACTTATGGCCGGCTTGCGCAAGGCCATCGCCGAAGGACGGCTCGAGGCCTATATCGGCGAGGTTAAGGAGGGCTGGGCCAAGGGTGAGCGGGACAGCAAAGCGGAAATCGGCCAGCACGCCGACAACATTGCCATGGTGGCGGAGGGTTAGCTGTCCTAGCTGACGAAAGGGCTTCCTTCAGGCAGATCGTCGAGAAACTGCAGCTTATCTCGGCCCAAAGCTGAGGAATTGCCGACCCGGACCGGGCTTTTCGATTGACCCGAGGCCCGAGAGCCCCTATCTCGGGCTCACCTCTGGGAGCGCGTAGCTCAGCCGGTAGAGCATCTGACTTTTAATCAGAGGGTCCTGGGTTCGAGTCCCAGCGCGCTCACCAAATCGTATCAAGCACTTAGATGCTGATTGGGTTTGGTCCTGCTTCCCAGAAAACCGGATTGGGAAGCGTATGGGAAGCAAGCTCAACCAAGTGAGCTTTCCCCCTGCAGCGTATCGGTTCACCCGAAGGTCCAACCTTACTGCCAGAATCAGCGAACGTCACGAATAGACCAGAGAGCGGACCTCGTTGTGGTCGCGCTGAGTGCCTCAAATTGACCCGTAGCGGTCCTCCCAGCAGATTGCCGGGGATGCCATGCTTCGTATGGGTCGGCATGGGCTGACCCTCGAGGTCACGAAGGAACCGCGCCGAGGTTGTCGGGACAGGACGGAGGTCGCAGATGCCTCGCGTGGAAGCGAAGGTCAAAGGGCACCTGCATCAGTGGCCCAACGCCCTACGCGCGGCGTCCAGAGCCCTCTTACAGGCGGACCAGTCGCCCGCAGCGTCGGCCTGCCGGGCCTGGGTGAGCGCCGCCAGGGCGGTCTGGCCCGCAGTGGCACCATCCAGGCGCTGCTCGGCGCGGGCAATCGACGCCGGCGTCGGCTCGCGGTGGTCCGTGGCCGCCGTGCTCTCGGTTCCCATTCGACCGCGGCCTGCCGTGGCATCGATCCAGGCATCGGTTTGGGCCTGAACCCGGTCGATGTCAGCCGCACATTGACCTGCGTGTGCGGAGACCGGCAGGAGGGTGGTTGCCAGGAGGGCGGCGGCAAGCATCGTCGATCGTGGAAAGTCCATCGGACAGACTCCTGATGTGCCGCTCATGACGGGAGCGGCGGCAATTCAGAACCTGGCGCTGACGCCGAGCACCGGGCCGTGCTGGAGCATGTCGAACTCGTAGCGCTGCCGGCCCTCGCCCTGGACATAGTCGACGTACAACGCCCGGTAGCCGATCACGCCCGAGAAGCTGATGCCCTGATAGGTGCCGAACTCGAATCCGTAGGCGCCAATCGCCTGCCAGGAGAAGTCGCTCCCGACCCCGAAGCCGCCGATGTCACCACGCAACCAGAGTTCGTGCCCCGGAGCCACCGCATAACGCACCCGTGCGCCGATCACGGGATCGAGCCAGTCGACCGACCCCGAGCGGGCAAAGGCGCGGCCGCCCACCAGTTCCAGGTCGCCGATTCCGATCATGCGGTCGACCTCGAGCGAGAGGTCTGCCTCCTGATGCCAGTACCGGGCGCCGCCGTGAATGTCGAAGGCGAGCGGACCCGTGCGGACGACCTCGTAGGCTGCTCCGACCTCCGCGATGGCCATTTGGATGTCCAGGCCGACGGTGCGGCCGACGGTTGTCGTGATGCCCGGCGCGGGCGCGCGCGTCCTGACGTCATTGCGTTCGAAGCCGATGCTGCTCCAGACGAGGTCGCCGTAGAGAGCGAACGGGCCGTTGCGGGCCTCAACGTTACCCATCAGGCCCACGAGCGTGTCGCTCTTCTCGACGATGTCCACGAAGCTCGAGTCGACCTTCACCGAGCGCCCGCGCACGGTCTGGGTGCCGTCCAATGCCATGAGCCATCCATAGGGCGTGATGCGGAAGCTCCACGAGGGCGGCATGGGCAGCGCCTCGACGACGGGCGCCCGGGTCGGCCCCGGGTCTGCCGCCCATCCGGTTCCTGCCGTCCCGAGCATCACGCCAAGCGACGCCAACACGGCACGTCGAAATCCCAAGGCAGCTAGCTGCATGGTCGTCCTCCAGGATCTGTGTCGGGATGGTATCCGCCGTCCCCAGGATCGCAGGCGTGGGGCATCCACGATCCTGGGGACGCTTCGATCCGATGCCATCAGAAATCGTCCGACCCGTCCTTGCACCGGTAGCTGATGAAGCATTGCGGGTTGTTGGAACTGGGAACCCACGCCGGTTCGGGGAACTGGTCGACCGTGCACTCCGCACCGCTCCTGACGAAGCGGGCGTAGGTGGATGGCCCTGTGTCGAGCACGACCGCGCCCTCCTTCTTGACGAGCTGACGGTTGGCCCCGCAGGTTCGCTGGGAGGTCGGTGGTCCGACCTGTGCGGCCGCCACGGTCGCGGTCAATGCGAGCACGGACAATGTGAGCAGATATCTCATCGATGCCTCCTCTGGGTTTGAACGGCAGATACCGGCGCAGCTATGCCCGATCGCCGACCTTCCGGATCGGCGGAATCGTCCACGTGCCGTCGATGATCGACGGGTTGGTCTCATTCGGCCAGTACATCCGCAGCATCAGGATGAACTTGCCGGCCGGGGCAGGGAGCCAGTTGGACTCCTTATCCGCTCCGGGCGAGTCCTTCTGGATGTAGAGATCGACCGAGCCGTCCGGATTGGCCTTCAGACCCTGGCGCGCGCTGACCGAGTAGCGGTTGATCGGATTGGGTACGAAGAAGTAGCTGCCGTCGTACATCGTCAGCGACCAGAAGCCTTCCACCGGCGGCAACTGGCCCTTGGCAAAGCGCATGACGTACTTGTTGGCCCCGTCGTAGGCCCGGCCTTCGCCGTCCTTTTGCGAGGTCGGATAGACGGCGTCCTGCGGGCGGTTGGCGCCGAGCCCGATGGCCGTAACGAGGGCCCGCATCAGGTAGTCGGTGCCGTAGATGCCGGTCTTGGTCGTGAAGCCCCAGCCATCGATGTCGTGAACGTCCTTGTTGATCTTGAACTGGATCATGATCCGGTCGTTAGCAGTCTCCGGGATGCGCTTGGCAAAGTCCGCCCGGAGCTTGCTCGCATCGAAGGCCTGACCGGGCACGAGACCGATCCGGGCGAACTTCGCGAGGGCGGGGGCATCCGCCGCCGACGGCGGGTTCGTCTTCATCAGCTCCGCCAGCAGGGTGAAGTACGCCACCGCGTCCATGCGGTTCACCTGGTCGCGCACGGCGGTCTTCATATCGATCGACGGGTCGACCTTGCCGGCCGGCGACGTGTACGGCTTGCCGTAGGCGCTGAGCGGCACCAGCTTGACCTGGTCCTGGAGCGCATGCACCTCGGAATAATCCTCCGGCGTGCCGGTGCAGTAGATGCGGCCGAGCAGCCAGACGATGTTGGTCGGCGACTTGTACTCCTTGACGCCCGCCGGCAGCGTGCCGCCCCAGCCGGGTCCGGTGATGGCGTAGGTCTGGGCGCCGGTGCCTGTGGTACGCTTTCCCGGAACCTGGAACACGTTCGTCCAGCCGTCCAGCATCGGCATGAGGAAGTAGCGGTCCTTCATGTCCGGCAGGCTCAGGACCCAGGGCTCCTTGCCGACGTCGAAGAACGCCGTCGTGTAGAGCGTGTCGGCATTGGGCGCGGTCACGTCGCGGAACGTGGCGTCCGGATAGTGCCGGAGCTTGATGATCTGGCCCATCGGGGCCCGGGTGCCCTCGGGGGCGGCCACGTTGGTGATGACACGGCGCGTCATCTCCATGGTGACCAGCGGGTAGCCGTAGATGTAGGCGTCGGTTGCCAGCCAGAACTCCTCGAGCCCTTCGTCGATGCCCAACAGCTCGCCCAGATGGGCCTCACTGACGGTGCTCATCGTGGTCCCGGCGAGCAGGCCCAGGGCACCGATGGCCGCTTGGCGGCGGGTCAGCTTCATCGTCATGACAAATCTCCGTTGCGTGTGGGTTCTGGGAACGGCGCGACACTCACCCGGCACGGCGGAGCTCCTGACCGGCTCCTCGTTCCAACGATACGCGTGAGCGAAGTCTCCAGGGCGCCATGCCCACTGCCTTGACGCTAGCAACGGCGGAGGATTTGCGCCTGTAGCATCGTGTAGGTTACGTAGAGGCAGCGACTCTCAGCGCGGGTGAGTTCCGCCTGAAGGGCCGCCGCCGCGACCGTCCGGGCCGGCACCGGGAAGCCGGCCTTGCGGGCGCCTTCGGCGAAATGAGCCGCGTCCTCCGGCCGGCAGTGGCAACTGCGCCCGCGGCGCGGCACCAGCAGTGCCATCGCGTTCACCGGGCATGGATCGGTCCATTGTCCGCAGGCGTACGGGAGGCTTCTTTCCGTAACCTACCGTAAGATACTCCCCGCGCGTGCAGTATGGAGTGATGCTAGCAGGTGTCGGACGGCGCACCCGCGCCGCCTGAGCCCGGCATCGGGGTTACGCCATGCAGCACGCCGTCCAGGCCGCCATCGCCCGCTTCCCGGACCGGGGACATGCCATCGAGGAACTGGCTCGGACGGATGAAGGCTTCCAGTCGCTGTGCGAGGATTTCGCCGCCGCGCAGGCAGCCCTCGTGCACTGGGAACGATCATCCTCACCCGCGAGGGAGGCGCGCTGCGCCGAGTACCGGGAATTGGTGCGGGATCTCGCGGTCGAGATCGAGGCCGAGCTGGACCGCAACAGGTAGGCACCCCTTGTCCCGGGCAACGGCCGCGTTCGTTCCGGTTCAGGGCCGCGGACCGTGGACGAACTGTATGGCAAGGCACACAAAAATAAAGGCGGGCGTTAGCCCGCCTGAAGGTCATCGGCTTGCGCGTCATTTCGCCAGGACGATCCCTCTCTCCTTCCGCATCCTGTCGAAGACAAGCCCCATTGCCGCGATGACTTTGACGTGCGGATTGGCCTTGCAATAGACGATGACCTCGTGCTCCGCCTCCTTCGCACGGGGCAGGTTGATGAAGTGCTTTTGCGCAAGGCCGTTGTACCAACCGCTGTACCATGTCGTGAGCAGGTCGGCGTCCTCCTGGTAGGTGCCGGCGAGGTGGGCGCAGGTGAGCGCCTGGACGTCGAGGTAGCCGTCGGCATCGGCGTAGCTGCTCAGGGGAGCAGGATTTTGAGCAACGGCGCCGCTGACGGACGCAAGGCACGCGACAGCGAAGAGAGCAGGTCTTTTCACGGGACAGTCTCCTTGGATGGTGATGGAAAAAGGTGAAGAGGGGCCGGGGTTGTTCGGCGCCGGCTGCCGGGCGACCGGCGCCTTGCCGCCCTCAGTAGGGGCGGTACGGGTAGGGCGCGTAGGCGTAGGGAGGCGGTGCGTACGGATGGTAGTAGCCGTAGGCACCGGCCGCGGCGGCGGCTGCTCCGGCGTAGAACGCACCGCGATAGGCGGTACGGCGGGCCATGCCCGCGAAGGACAGCGGCGTGAACGGCATGCCGATGATGTCGATGAACACCGAGGCGGGGCCGTCGGCATTGCCCAGGTCGCCTTCCAGCAGCGCCACGTCAAAGGTGAGCTGGCTGCCTTCCATCTTCGGGTTCTTCAGGGTGACGACCGCATCCTTCACCGAGGAGCCGGTCTTGTCGAACACCGACACGGTCGCGTTCGGCGGGTCCTTGGCGAAGCTGTCGGAACCGACTGCCCATTCCTCGAGGAGGTGGGCCGTCAGCGCGTGGCCCGCCGCGCGCACGGGACGGTCGGCGAAGATGAGGGAGCTCGGAGCGACGCCCGTGAGAACGAGTTCGTTGCCGTCGATCCTCGCCCCTGCGGAATTCATGACGATCAGCGCTGGCTCGACCTCCGGCTTCACCTTGCCGATCTGCTTCCGACCCGGTTGCCGGATGGCATCCTGGGCCTGCGCGCCAGCGCACAAAACGGTCAGGACGGCGGCTGCGCAAATGGCTGTCGCTGATGCTCTCGTCATAGTGATCCCTCCGTGACAACGGGGCGTGTCCGGGAGTCACATTAGCAAGCGAAGGTGCTGACCCGCCTGTAGCATCGTGTAGTTTACGGAGTGGCGATCGTGGCAAGCGCCAGGATCGATGGCGTCCGGAGCACGTCCCCGCAGGGCTGTTCGGGATACACCTACAGTAAGTTACTTCCGTCTGACGGCCTCTTCCCCGATGATGGCAGCTGCGGGGCGGCGCCTCGAGTGGTGCCCGAACTTGGCACACGCCGCGCCGAATGCCGGGAGCTGGTGAGATATCCGCCTCCCACGATCTCTGAAGAGAGGATGACGTGATATGGAGCGGATCGGCACGGCCGCGGTCATCCCCCTGCTGAAGGAGGCGGAGCTCGAGGCGGAGCGCACCGCAGGATGGGTCCGGATCATGCTCGCGGCGGTCCTGGTCGCGAGCCTTCTGGTGTCGGGCCGCCTTGCCGCCGCGGCCGGGGACGAGGAGATCTGGGCCCGCCTCGGCCTGGGGGCGCTTGCCATCGGTGCCCTCCTGGCGCTCGGCATCTTGTCGCTCGTCCTCGTGCGGACCGGAGCATATGCCCCCTGGATGGCACCCGCCCTGACGGCAGCGGACGCGCTCATCGTCGTGCTGACCGTCGCCGCGACGCTCCACGACAACCAGCTTGGAGCAAACTGGATCGTGATCGCCCCGGCTCTGTGGGCCACCCCGCTCATCCTGGCCGTCGGGGCGCTGCGATACCGTCCGGGCGTCCAGCTTTGGGCCACGAGTGTCGTGATCGCCGGACTGGGCCTCGTCGTGATCGCATTTCCCAGTGGCATCTTCCTGCCGCCTGGCGACGCGGCGGGGTCCGCGGCGACCCCAGTCGCCGCTGACCTCCTGTCGCTGCCGGCAAACCTGGTCCGCGCCGTTATGCTGGCGCTTGCGGGCGCGACGACCGCACTCGTCATGCTTCGGGCCCGCCGCCTGCTTCATCGCGCCGTAACGGAGGCCAGCGAGCGCGCCAGCATCGCGCGGTTCCTGCCCGCTGAGATCGCTCCACTCATGGAGGGCGACAACCTGGAGGTCTGGCGACAGGGGCGGCGCCAGGAGATCACCGTCCTGTTCGTCGACCTTCGCGGCTCGACCGCCCTGGCCGAGCACATGGACCCGGCGCGGCTGTCGGTCTTCATCTCGTCCTTCCGCCGCCGGGTGATGCAGGCGGCGCAGATCCATGGCGGGGTGGTCGACAAGTTCATGGGAGACGGCGCACTCCTGATCTTCGGCGTCCCGGAACCGAAGCCGGACGACGCCAAGCGTGCCATCCTGTGCGCCCGGGAGATCATCAGGCTCATCGCGCGCTGGAGCGCCAAGCGCCGTTTCGAGCCACCAGTGCGGGCCGGCATCGGCCTTCACACCGGTGAGGCGTTCTGCGGGGTGCTGGGAGCGCAGGAACGACTGGAGTTCACGGTTCTGGGCGACGTGGTGAACGTAGCCGCCCGCATCGAGCAGATGACGAAGCGGTTCGGCACGTCCCTGGTGGCCACCGACGCCACGGTCGTCCGAGCCGGCGAGGCCAGCGGATGGCAGGAGGTTGGGCGTGAGGCTCCGAGGGGCCGATCAGGGGCGGTGCGAATGCTCGTTCCCTCCGACCTGGTTCCCGCCAGCCTGCTTGCGCCAAGGTCCGGGGCAGAAGGCGGTGGCGCCCATGGCTGACGTCATCACGTCCACGGTTGCCCGCCGATTGCCCTGGCACGACGTCCCTCGTTTTGGTTCCTAATTTGCAAAGGAGAAGTCGATGCTCGTCAGACTGCCACTCTTCCTGATCCTGTCGATCTTGGTCGCCGGTTGCGTGTCGGGCCCCTCAGGCGGTCGGCCGCCGAATTACGTTGAGGCTGAGCTCACCCAGAGCCCGATTCCGCGAGGATCGATGGTCGCGATGCCGGATCTCCCTGGTGACGTTGGCGGTCCCGAATAGGTAGGCGCTTCAATTTGGCGGTCGCTGCTTCGATCGGACCGCCAGCCTCTTCCACCGACGCAGTCATGCAACAGGTTTCCGTGAAGGGGCGCTGTCCAGGGTGACACACGTGCGCTTTCCAGCCTCGGATGCCAGTGAAGGAGCGGCTCCCGATCTCGTAACCTACTGTCGGCTAACGGGTGCGGAGGCGAGCCTTGCGCAGCTCCGTCATCGCAGGAGCCTCAGGGGATCTTGAAGCCGGCCTTTCGAGCTCCCTGGTCGAGGTGAGCTCGATCCTCCGATCGAGTCACGCGCCTGGCCCACTCAACCTGCCAATTGTCCAAGAACTCGGGACGCTGGTGGAGGAACGCCATCCGATGCTCGTTTGCCTCATGCGATCCGAGCTGCCCATAAGTGATGGCTGCGACCAGATGGTAGAACGGATATCGATCGACAGTGGTTTGACGGATCAGACTCGCCGCCCTCTCGTAGTCTCCCAGCATGTAGGCGCAGAGGGCCAAGGTCCCATTGTAGAATCCGGCATGCGCCGGGTTCAATGCTCGGGCTCGCTCGACCAAGGCGGCGCCACGCTCCCAGTCGCCCGCTAACGATGTGCGGCTCCCCAGTTCGCCAAGCAACTCCGTATCGTTCGGATTGAGTTCCAAAGCGCGTTGTCCGACCTGGAGCGCCTCGTTGTGTTCCCCGCTGAGGAAGAGCGACATCATCAGGGCTTGCAGCCCTCTTACTTCTTCGGAATTGAGCGCGACCGCGCGGCGGGCCGCGTCGGTGGCGCGCTCGAGCGCCTTCGGCGAATCAAGCATCCGATTGAAGCCGAAACGATCCTCATCGAGGTAAAGGAACGACAACATGGCCCAAGCGGTCGAAAACCGTGGAAAGCGTGCGACTGTCCGCTCCATGCAGCTCCTGAGCGCAGCATGGCGCTCCGAGCTGCGCACCGAGCGATAGGTGTAGTATTGCGAGGTGCAGGCGTACGCCTCCGGATCATCTGGCGGCTGCGATTGCTGATGGTCGGTCCGGAAAATGACACCATAAGGTTGTGCCAGCGTGGTTGCGACCTTCTGTGCGACGTCGCTCTGTATGGCAAGGAAATCGCGCGATCCGAGATCTTCGTCGTAGGCTCCCGACCAAAGCACTGCACCCGTCACGGCATCCAGCAAGCGAACACTGGCCCGCAGTCGGCCCTCGGACACCCTGACGCTGCCCTCGATGGCATATCGGATTCCGAGCTCACGGTGGACGCGCCCGATGTCAGCCGACGGTCCGAGGCTGTTCGAGGTATCGCGCCCCAAGACCGACAGCTCCGAAAAGCGGGCAAGCTGCGAGAGGACCTCCTCCGTGAGACCCGTTGCGTAGAGTCTGGAATTCTGCCCTTCGCCGAGATCCGCAAACGGGACGACGATGACGAGCGGACGAGCGGCTGGCGCGCTCTTCGTCGGATTTGCGGGTTCGGATGGTGTCCGCGCGATGTGGCTCAGGGCCATATAGCCGACGACGACCAATATCAGCGCGCATGCGCTTCCCAATGCCAGCCAGATCGCTCGGCCGCGACGGGACGGAGAGGCAGAGACTGCGGACTCCTGCTTGGTTTCTTCCTCTCTAGTTGGGTTGGCGGGCGGTGTCGTGCTCCGCCAACTGAAGGTTGGAACATAGCCTCCCTTCGGAACCTCGATCAGAATGGGATCAGCTTGGCCAGCTCCGAGGTAATATCGTTCCAGTGCGCGACGCAGCCTGCCGGCCTCAATTCGCACCACCGGATCGCTTTGCGCGTCGAAATTCTGGTTGCGTCCGAACACCTCCGTCGCGATGGAATACGCCTTGATGCGGTCGTGGCGACCGGCAAGTGTCTCGTCGATGATGTAATGCAGGAACTTCCGGTCACGGGTAGAAGCCGGGAAGTCATCGCTGTCATTGATGCGCGAAAGCTGCGCACGCACTTCCTCGGCAGAAGGCCGCGATCGGCCTTCCGGCGCTTCCGTCAAGGTCTTGCTCTCGCCGAGCATCGCCCGGCTCCTCTGATGCGTGCCTGGCCGGAGCGGCCGAGCGATCGTGGACGTGTTGATACCGTAAATTACCCCCAGAAGGGAAGGCTGACCAGCGATATGGGCGATGGTGAGATGACTGCCGCGCGGGTCCTCGACTCAAGCGGCAGGCGGAGAACTGCCAAAGAGCATCTCACGTGATCCGACGTTGGCTGATGCCGTGTGCTCGGCGAATCGATGCTCGCGCTTCTGTCGGTGTCGTCCCGGTCCGGCGCTTGAACGGATGCGCGAAGGCGCTGACTTCCTGAAAGCCGAGGAGCCATGCAATTTGCGAGATCGGAAGTGTGCGCTCCTCCAGATAACGCCGCGCGAGATCAGACCGGAGCGGGTGAGACCCAGTGTTTCAGGGAATGGCCCACTCCGCACTATCCTGAGGTTGGGACACATGCCTGACGGAGCAACTGACTCCGTGGGCAGATTTCCGCACTGGCTTTTGCGGAAATACATCATTGCAAAGCTGCAAGGACAAGCCCCGTGTAAACAATTACACGAGATAAAATGAGTGACCTTGATCGTGAAGTGCGCGAGAAGCTGCAAAAGCTGGAGAGCATTGAGGCCCGGCTGGTGCAGCACGAAAAGACCGCCCGCCTTGGCTTGATCTGGCTGACCGTCCTGGCATGCGCAGTGCTCGTCCTCGTCGGCTACCACGTCATCCGTGTATAGAGCCGTTCCAAGGCGCAGCCAGCTCATTCCATACTGAAGGTTATGCGAAAGGCGCCGGTGAAAAACTCTCGTATCTCGTGAACAGAGCCTGGCTCCCGCCCGCCCCACAGAACACGAGGTTGCTTTGATACAATGCGGCCAACCTGACTGCAGCTTCGCGGCGCTCCTCAGGGGTCGGGTAAGAGCAGAACACCTGCTCGATCTCGTCTGCCGGGAGCAGGATTGTTTCTTCCGAGGCAAGATGCGCCAATCTGGCTTGCAGGTCCGTCCCATTCATGACGATTGGGAGTCGATCTTTGCCGAGGTGTCGAGCTCGGGGTGGCGCCGAACCAGTTGCTCCCGTTCCTTGGCCAGATTGTCCCACGTGCGGGCCATCTCCAGAAGCTGATTGCGCTGTTCCCCCTCAGGCATCTGCTTGGCAAGGTCGCGGCATTCGTCGGCATGTTTTCTGTATTCGGCGGCGGTTTTCATAGCCGGCTTTATGGGTCGTGGAAGCTCGATGGCAAGAGCCTTCTACCTCACCCCAACCTAGCGCGTTCCGTTAAATGGCCTTACTCGAAATTCCTATCGTAAATCATTGACGGATCTAGCACGCACCGACCTCCACGCTCGGAAGGTGTTGAAATGGCACTAGGCGGGGTTCCGGGTGTCTCTTCCCTCATGCCTTCATCTTCATCGTTCTCAGGAGTCATCCGAGCAAGCGACGGGCCATTGCGTTGATCGTGAGGTCGATAGCTGCGCCCTTATCGTCAGCGTCGCCGATGAACCAGGCCGCCGACAACCCCGTCCAGGCGACGATCCAGCGAAGGAGGCGCTCAGGCTGGACTCCGGTCTCGCTGACTACAATCGCTAGCCGAGCCTCCAAGCGGCCCGGCAAGGTGGCGAGCGGCTGGCCTGGATCGCTGAGATCAGGGTTCGTGAAGATGTTGGCATAGTCGAAGGTTCGTTCGCCCAGGAGCCCATGAGGGTCGATCGCCAGCCACCCGCGCTGCTCGAAGTCGAGGACATTCTCGTGGTGCAGATCTCCGTGGAGTGGACCAACCGCCTGTGGAGTGGCCAGAAGCTGGCGGGCGGTCTCGGCCGCCGGGGCAAGTGCGGCATGTTCCGGCGCGAGTTGAAAGAGTGGCTGGAACCAGACCTCGAGCGGGTGCAGCACGGGAGGTGGGCTGCGCCGCGGCACGTGTAATCGGGCCGCCGTATCACAAAGGATCCGGCAGGCTTCGTCATCCCGGCCCGACCAAGCCATCCGTGCCAGGTTGCGGGCACCTATGGCCCGTTCCATGAGCAGGGCGTCTGGAGAAGAGGCGAAGACCTTGGCAGCGCCCTGACCATCCCACCAGGACATAAGACGATAACCCGACTGCTCGTCGGGAATGCGCGCGACCTTCAGCATTGCAGATGATCCCTCGTGCTCGACCGGAAGGACCCAACTGGAACGCGTGGTCAGCAGACGGCCGTCAGGGACGAGGCGCCACACCTCCAGGAACTCTTCGACCGTCGGCGGGAAGGTGGCAGGAACGCCCATTAGAACTCTCCTCAAGTTGTCCATCGAATCCGGTACAATTCTCGACCTCTGCTCCTGGCACTCCTGAGACGTAGAGGCTTGATCCGCTTTGGTACCTGAGAGCCGACGTTCGTCGGACAGCCGGAAGGTGGAGTTTTGACCCGATCCGGACCATTGCGAGGTGCTGCATTCCATAATGGCCCGTTTCGTGAAAAAGTGAGGCCCCATTAAACAGCCATCATCCTAGTGCCCAGTTGACCACCAATAGTGACCAAAACCGAGTTATACCGTCGCGCTGATCCCGTGCTGAAAGAGGAGAAGCCTATCGTGTCGAGACTGGTAGTCGCATTCGCGGTGGCATTGGCCGCAGCCACCGCCACCGTCGCTGCTCAAGATGCTCCGTCCAGACAATCGCAGACTCCGGCTGCCACGAGCACGAATGGAACACAGCCGTTCCTGTTTGATGGACGGATGAAAGGTGATG
>DASZBB010000155.1:0-3356 GCA_035944695.1 Microvirga sp.
GGGTCCTGGCCATGGCGGTGACGGGCTCCTCCGGCAATCCGTTGGCCAGGGCGAGAAGGAAGATCGCCTCGGAATCTGTGGTGCCGAGGCGGCGGTCGTAGAGCTCGTCCGGGATCAGGGCTTCCAGCCGGCGCTTGATGCGTCCGTAGCCGCCGACCTGGCCGTTGTGCATGAAGAGGTAGCGGCCATGGGCGAAGGGGTGGCAATTGGCCCGCGTGGTCGAGGTGCCGGTGGAGGCGCGCACATGGGCGAAGAAGAGCTTTGATCGCACCTGCTCGCACAGGCTTCTCAGGTTCTCGTCGGACCAGGCCGGGCGGACCTCCCGGTAGATCCCGGGCTCGCGGCGCTCGCCGTACCAGCCGATGCCGAAGCCGTCCCCGTTCGTCTCCGTCTTGGCCTCGACCGCGTGCAGGGACTGATGGACCAGCGAATGGGCCGGAGCACAGACGAGTTCGTCGAGGAAGATCGGCTCCCCCTTGTAGGCGAGAAAGCGGCACATCGGTCTACGGCAACCCCTTAGCCATCGAGCCTCGTAACGATATCGTACTATCTTTGACTTATGGTGAATAGCCGGTTAACGGCGAAGCCGTTGCGACCCCACGCCCGTTCCCCTAAAAGCGTCCGCAATCATCCAAGAACGAGCCGGCCGGGCCGGCATGGGGACCAGACACATGCTTCGCCTCCCGAGCCTAGCGCTCACCGCCGCTCTCACCCTCCTGCCGCAGGCAGCCTTCGCGGCGGAGTTCGACGGGGCGAGCCTCGGCTTCGCCTGGGCCCTGCCGTTCGCGGGCATTCTCCTGTCCATCGCCCTGTTTCCGCTGCTGGCGCCCCACTTCTGGGAGCATCATCAGGGCAAGATCGCAGCCGCCTGGGGGCTCATGGTGCTGATCCCGATGGCGCTGGCCTTCGGGCCGACGGCGGCAATCCACGCCCTCGCCCATACGGCGCTGCTCGAATACATCCCGTTCATCCTGCTGCTGCTGGCGCTGTTCACCGTCGCGGGCGGCATTCTCGTGCGCGGCAACATCCATGGCGCGCCGGGCACCAACACGATGCTGCTCGGCCTCGGCACGGTGCTCGCGAGCTTCATCGGCACGACGGGCGCCTCTATGGTGATGATCCGGCCGATCATGCGCGCCAACGACGACCGACGGCACAATGTGCACGTGATCGTGTTCTTCATCTTCCTGGTGTCGAATATCGGCGGTTCGCTCACGCCGCTCGGCGATCCGCCACTGTTCCTCGGGTTCCTGCGCGGCGTCGACTTCTTCTGGACCACCACGCACCTGCTGCCGGAGACGCTCTTCGCCAGCGGGCTCCTGCTGGCCCTCTTCTTCGTCATCGATCTCGTGGTCTACCGGAAGGAAGGCCGCGTCCGTCCCGATCCGACGCCGGACAATCCGGTGCGCGTGACGGGCGGCATCAACTTCCTTCTGATCTTCATCATCATCTCGGCCATCCTCATGAGCGCCACCACCGATCTCGGCCGCGTGACCGTGCTCGGCGCGGAGATCGAGCTCGCCAACGCCCTGCGCGATCTCATCATGATCGTCGTGACGGTCGTTTCCCTGAAGGCGACGCCGAAGGCCAACCGCCTTGAGAACGGCTTCTCCTGGGGGCCCATCAAGGAAGTGGCGAAGCTCTTCGCCGGCATCTTCATCGCCATCATCCCGGTGCTCGCCATGCTCAAGGCAGGCGCGAACGGAGCCTTCGCGCCTCTCGTGGCGCTCGTGACGAACCCGGACGGCAGCGCCAACAACGCCGCCTATTTCTGGCTCACCGGCGGCCTTTCGTCATTCCTCGACAATGCGCCCACCTATCTGGTGTTCTTCGAGCTAGCCGGCGGCGATGCGCAGCAGTTGATGACCATCGGCGCCCTGACGCTCACGGCGATCTCGGCCGGCGCCGTGTTCATGGGGGCGAACTCCTATATCGGCAACGCGCCGAATTTCATGGTCTACGCGATCGCCCGCGAGGGCGGCGTGAAGATGCCGAGCTTCTTCGGCTATCTGCTCTGGTCGGGCGCGATCCTGATCCCGACCTTCCTGCTCATGACGCTGCTGTTCTTCAGGAGTTAGGCAGACGTTTCGAGCCTGTCCGCCACGTCCTCGGCGATCGACAGGCACGAGGTCAGGCCGGGGCTCTCGATACCGAAGAGATGCACGAGCCCCAGCAATCCATGCTCGGCCGGTCCGTCGATCATGAAATCGGCCGCCTTTTCGCCCGGCCCGGTGAGCTTCGGGCGGATGCCGGAATAATCGGGCACGAGCGCCCCGTCGGGGAGGCCGGGCCAATAGCGGCGGATGGAGGCATAGAAGCTCTCGGCGCGGCGCGGATCGACCTCGTACTCCTCCCGCTCGATCCATTCCACGTCGGGCCCGAAGCGCATGCGGCCGGCGAGGTCGAGCGTCACGTGCGTGCCCAAGCCGCCGTCGACGGGCGCGGGATAGATCAGGCGCGAGAAGGCGGGCCTGCCGAGACAGCCGAAATAGTTGCCCTTGGCGAGCACCAGCGGCGGCGCGCGATCGGCGGGGTAGCCGTCCGTCGCGCGGGCAAGCGCCTGCGCTCCGAGCCCTGCCGCATTGACCACCGCATCGACGGTGAGCTCGGCCGGCTCCGACCCGCCGACATGCACGTCCCACCCGGCCCCGTTCCGCGTGATCCGCTCCACCGGCGCATGGAAGGCGATGACGCCGCCAGCATTCTCCAGGTCGCCCTGGAGCGCCAGCATGAGGGCGTGGCTGTCGACGATCCCCGTCTCCCGCGACAGCACGGCGCCGGTGCAGGCAAGGTTCGGCTCCAGAGCCCGCGCCTCTTCGCCCGTCAGGAAGGAGAGACCCTCGACCTCGTTCGCGAGCCCCTGTTCGTAGATGCCTTCGATCTTGGCCTGTTCGAGGTCGTTGGTCGCAACGATCAGCTTGCCGCATTTGGCATGAGGCACGCCGTGACTCTCGCAGAAGGCGTAGAGCATCCGCCGGCCGTTGACACAATGGCGCGCGCGGAGAGAGCCGGACGGATAGTACATCCCGGCATGGATCACCTCGCTGTTGCGCGAAGAGACCCCGTTGCCGATACCGCCAGTCGTCTCGGCCACGATCACGCCATGGCCGCGAAGAGCCAGAGCACGCGCAATCGCAAGTCCGACCACGCCTGCGCCAATCACCAGGACGTCTATGGCAGCCTCCCCATTCTGCGACGTTCAGGATGCCGGGGCACACGACGGAGTTCGATCACTCTCCAGGGCCGCCGCTTCAATCCAGGACGAGCCGCTTCGCGGATCCGATCGAACAGGTCGACACTCCGACCATCCGGCTTCGATCAGGCTTTGCGGCTCCCATGAAAAAGGCGGCCTCGCG
>DASZBB010000156.1:0-5312 GCA_035944695.1 Microvirga sp.
TGGGGTGCGAGGTGACCCCTGTGGTCTGTCATCGACCACGCCCCAATCGGCAGCCTCCCAAACCTTCTGCCACTCTTCCGTGTTCGGGCCGCTGTCGATCCGTCGCCTCTCGACCCGGACGAGCACGAAAGGGGACGGGCCATCGGACGTTCCGTTCAACCGGTAGTGGTGACGAAAGGAGGTGTGCGGAAGCATGTCGGAGCCGAGTGTGGCGGTGAGTGTCGCGCCCTCCAGGTTCCAATCGAACCATCCTGGGAAAGGGGTCGCCACGACCCTTCCCGAGCGATCCATTGCGGGCAGCACAAGTGCGTCCACTTTCTGGCCGTCCATGCTGAGCATGTACATGCCTTGCCAGACGCGTGCAGCCCCCACCAGACAGGGGAGCACGGCGAAAACTCGCTGCACTCGCGCCCGGACTACTACCCGGACCAACTCTCCAGGCACAAAAGCGAGGTTTTCCAGTTTGCAATGGGTCGCGATGGCCTCCTCTCGAAACGGCGCGGGAAGCTCATCTGTGGTTCGCACAGGTACACGAAGCTCCCCAGAGGCAAACAGGTCATCTGCCTGGACCACCCGTCTCTGTTGCTCTTGTAACTCCGCTGGTGCGGAGGCGGGGTTTTGCATTCTTAGCAACTTGTCCCATACGCCCTGGCCTGCGGCGGATGTCGCGAGGATTATGGCGGATAGTGCGATCCACGGTCCCGCTTTCATGGGTGCTACCCCCGGTACTCAATCCAACTTACGGGTAGCGGATTGCTGTCCGCTGTCCACCCAACTCCGACCTACGGCACGGCCTCGCTCTCCCCGATAAGCGCCCGGAGGCGCGCGCGGGAGCGCTCAGCGAGAGCCCTGATTGATTTTTCCCTTACCCTGCACTCCTCTTCGCTGCCATCGTTCTCACGGCACATGCGGAGATCGTCTCCGAAAGAGTGGCAAAAGTAGTCTTCCGGCGTCGTTCGTTGGACGCCGCGACGAAAATTACACCCGTCACTTGAAGCATCGGAGCGAAGACCGTCTTTTCCCATGCCGTATCGGGTGGAAGAGCACTCCTCTTCCAACCCGACGCAGAATAGCGGCGCGACTTCCCAATCTGGCTTTGAGCACCGAACGGACGAAGGCGTACAATCCGCCCTCGTGCGGCGCTTGCAGTAGACCTCTTCTTCAAGCGCGGTCCCAGAGCATTCATCGCACCCGTCTGTCCACTCCTTACAGAACGGTGCGGACCACTCACGCGCGGGTCTTGTCCGAGCGACCTCGACAGAACCTCGCGGCAGCGGAGCCCTACGAACCACCGTCAGGTCGAAACCGCCCCGGTCGTCGAAGGCGCGGAACCTGCTCGGCTCTTCCTGCGCCGTCGTGCCGTGGCCGAGGAGGGCCAACGCCAGAACCGCGAGGAAAGACGCCCACAGGTTCGTCATCCGGCTCCCTCTTTCCGCCCCACCGCTCAGCGAGGCCGTTCCTGTATCTCATCGCAGCGACGGTAATACGTCCAGCGCATCAGCATTCCTTCGCCTTCGCGCCGCAGCACGAGGCGTCCACCGGAGGTGACGCGGACATAGATGTGTTCGCAATTGAGAACTCGCCGGATAGTTCGTGAGCAGAATTCTATCCACTTCGCTCCGTCCGGCCCGCTCTCCACCACGCCTCGATACTGAAGTGTCCGCCCAGCCTCAACGAGCTTCGTCGGCGTCAACTCGACGGTCCAGGGCTCTTCCACTCGCCCACCGCTGCTGACAAGGCCGAGCTTGCCGAACCCGAACTCCTGCCAGTGTTCCTCGGCGACCCACCGTCCCACCCAAGTCTCGGGCTGCGCCTCGGCCGCGCCGACTACCGTCCCGGACACAGCGATCAGCCCTAAGCAGAGAACGCCGACAACAGTTCGCATGAGCCGGTTCTTGCCTTAATCACGGCGCTACCATGGACTCCTAGCACGGGGAGCACGCACGTCCGCCTTCGACCATTCTCGAATTCCCAGAGCGCTCGATCAACACCCCTGGACCCCTGAGCCTTGGGCAGGTCTTATGCCTAGATTTCAACGTTTATTATGGGTCAGTCTGTACATTGGTAGCAACAACAACCAGGGCTACCGATGTCCGACAGGACCAACGCGACGCGAGAGTTGCTCGTCAAGAATGCCAGCTTGAAATCATGGCTGTGCGTAATCTTCGGGCTTCCTTGGTTTGCCTACCTGACGCAAGATAGCTTTAAGCTGCTTGATCCTAAGTGGCAACCAAGCTCACGCCGAATGGCCTTCGTGCACGATTGGCCGCCAGAGCTTAGAACAGCGTTGTTCTTCGGCGTTCTTTTGCTATTTTGTTTTGGCCTGCTCATGATCCTGCGCTTTCTCCTAGAGCCATATCGCGCGCGTCTCTCCTCGTCGGGTGTCGAACTCCCTACCCCCCTTGGTCGCGAGCGGCTGTCCTGGGATGAGGTCACCAGGATTTCCGTGCAGGCCGACGGCCTTCGCTTGACCACAAGCAAGCCGGGTCTCTTCGGGCCTCGGGTTGTCGGCTATCCAACCACCGGAGTCAGCCCAGGTAGGGATGAGATTCTGGGCGTCGTCGCCCATTTCCGGCCCGATCTCATGCCGAACATTGTCCCAGTCCAACCCAAGGCGACCCCGGAGGAAAACCCGCCTGAGCCGCAACAGCCGATTGTTATCGACAGTCGAGGTTGGACGGGGTGACGTGCTGCCCCTGCATCAGACGCGTTTCCGCTTTCCATCTGTGGACGCCCCTTCGGACGCAAGAAGTTTTCGGGCGGGTGGCACTGGGTCGGTTGCTGCCATCTGTCCGGCCTTTAATGCAGCCATCGGCTGCGGGCCCGTATGGGAGGTCGCGGACCGGAACCAACTCACCCAAAGCGTGCTCGACGGCACGGTGGAAAGCACTGGTTCTTCCGGCCCCGTCTACCGACTGTTGTGCCATACCCTCCTTCGACCGACCAACGTCCCCGACAGCCTCTGGCGTCGACCCGGCTCTACGCCGCGGCCACCGCCGGAGCTCGGTAACTTCCGCCCTTCACCAGAAGGGCCCAGACAATGCGCGCCATCTTGTTGGCCAGCGCCACCGTCACCAGCATGCGCGGCTTGCGCGCCAGCATCTGCTCTAGCCACGATCCTGTGGGCGAGCCGCGCCGGGACGCTTGATGCACGACCGCGCTGCTCCCGATGATCAGGAGGCGCCTGAGCGTTCGCTCGCCCATCTTCGAGATCGCGCCCAGCTTCTGCTTGCCACCCGTCGACCTTTGGATCGGTGCGAGGCCGAGCCAGGCAGCGAAGTCGCGTCCCTTCGCGAAGCTCTCGGCTGCGGGCGCCAGGGCGACCATGGCGGTCGCTGTGATCGGGCCGATGCCGGGGATGGTCATCAGCCGACGCGCCGTCTCGTCCTCCCGCGCACGGCGGGCGATCTCCCGGTCGAGATCGCCGATGCGGCCATCCAGTTCGGCCAGAAGGTCCAGCATCACCCGAAACATCGCCACTGCGGCCACCGGCAGCAAGGATGCCAACTCCTCCTCCAGGAGGTCGCCCAACATCGCGACATGGGAGGGGCCCTTCGGCGCGACCCATCCATACTCGGTCAGATGCCCTCGGATGGCATTGATCAGCTGCGTGCGCTGACGAACCAGAAGATCGCGGGTCCGGAACACGAGAGCCGAGGCTTGCTGCTCTTCGGTCTTCACGGCCACGAAGCGCATCGTCGGGCGCTGCGCTGCCTCGCAGATCGCCTCGGCATCCACCGCGTCGTTCTTGTGCCTCTTCACGAACGGCTTGACGTAGGCCGGCGGGATCAGTCGTACCTCATGGCCCAGCGCAGACAGCTCGCGTGCCCAGTGATGCGCGCCACCGCAGGCCTCCAGGGCGACCGTGCAGCGCGGCTGAGCGGCAAAGAAGGTCAGCACCTTCGCCCGGCTCAGCCGCTTGCTGAAGACACCGCGGCCCTGCCCATCGGCTCCGTGCGCATGGAACACGTGCTTCGCGATATCCAGGCCGATCGTGATAACCTCCGCCACGGACGCCTCCCTCGAGTGGTGCTCAACGCCGCCACTCTGGCACGACGATGCCGTCGGGGGGCGTCCACCCCATCACCCTTCTGCGCCATTCGTTCGGTTGAACTTCGTGTCCTGTGTGGATGGCTCCCGCGTTGCAAGGGGGTTTGTGACGGTCTGGCGTGCTGGTCGGGTGCAGTCTTGTGTCCGGCCTGTTTGCGCGGTCGTGACCGCTGGCCCTGATGGTTTCCGCGGACGAGGTCCCATTCTGCTTCGCGGGCTATGAAGCCCTGGACACACGGCGGGTTGTCTCGTCCCCGGCCTGACCGGTTCGCCATCACCTCACATGGTCCTCGCAACCTCCTTCGCGCGGGTACCGCGCTTCTGGCAGGACGCGTCCTCAGGCCGTCGCCGGGCTGTGCGCAGACGCTCGGTAGACTTCACCTCGGACCATAATGGCCCAGATCGCCCGGGCCGCTCGGTTCGCCATCGCGACTGTCACGAGCCGGGGCGGCTTGCGGGCAAGGAGCGCGTTGATCCGAGGATCGGCAGCGTTGGGGTGGTGCTTGTTGCGCCTTACGAGCGACGTCATCCCACTGACCAGAAGCCGCCGCAGGTACTGGTCTCCCATCTTCGAAATGCGACCGAGCCGCTCCTTGCCGCCGCTGGAGTTGTTCAGTGGTGTCAGGCCGAGCCAGGCCGCGAACTGACGGCCGGAGCGGAAGTGGGTCGGATCGGTGACGGTAGCCGCCACCGCGGTTGCTCCGAGCAGGCCGATGCCGGGCACGGTCGCGATGCGTCGGGCGAGCTCGTTGGATCGATACCAGGCCATCAGGTCTCGCTCGATCTGCCGGACGCGGTCTTGGACCGCGATTGCCTGCTCGGCCAGAGCGCCGATCACCTTGGCGGCGAGATCCGGGACCTCGCACGCTGCTTCGCCGGTTGCTGCCCGCCGGGCGAATGCCAGCGCATGCGTGATGCCTTTCGGCATGTCGATGCCGAACTCCGCCAGGAGACCACGGATCATGTTGACGAGCTGGGTGCGCTGCCGGACCAGGAGATCGCGTGTCCGGTGCAGCGCCAGCGCGGCCTGCTGCTCGACCGACTTGACCGGGACGAAGCGCATCGTCGGTCGGCTCACCGCCTCGCAGATCGCCTCCGCGTCCCCGGCGTCGGTCTTGCCCCGTTTCACGTATGGCTTGACGTAGGGCCGGCGGCATCAGCCGGACCTCGTGGCCGAGACCGGCGAGCGCTCTCGCCCAGTGATGGCTCGTGCCGCACGCCTCCATGCCGATCAGGCACGGCGGGAGCTTCGCAAAGAACGG
>DASZBB010000157.1:0-49540 GCA_035944695.1 Microvirga sp.
CTTCCATCTCACACCAAGCATCGAGCCGGCCCGCCCCTCGCGCCACCCTCGATCATCGACCAGGCTCGCAGCGCAAGCTGCGGGCCCACAGGTGCTGCTCTTTGACATCACACAGCAAGACACCCTCTGGCTTCTCAGCCATTCTGACACCCTCTCCGTCATGGCCTCCCCGGGCGTGTTCCGGGGATCCGTGCCGGCCATCCCGATCGCGCAAACGTGCCACCTCACACAAGCGAGATCACCGGGAGAAGCCCGGTGATGACGGCGAAGGTTTCCGAGGACAAGCCGGGGCTGACGGGCCTCCACCCATCCAGGCAGCGGGCGCGCGGTCCCATTTCGTCCTTCCGCCTTGACTTCGCCCGCCTCCCATGGATGTTGCGCTTCGAACCGAACCAGCAGGCTTTCCCATGTCCGCCTCCATGCACCGTTACCGTTCCCACACCTGCGGCGCGCTCCGCGAATCCGATGTCGGCCAGGTTGCCCGGCTCTCCGGCTGGTGCCACCGCATCCGCGACCATGGCGGCGTGCTGTTCATCGATCTGCGCGACCATTACGGCATGACGCAGTGCGTGATCGATCCGGATTCGCCGGCCTTCAAGCAGGCGGAAGCGGCGCGGTCGGAATGGGTGATCCGGGTCGACGGCAAGGTGCGCAAGCGCCCGGCCGGCACCGAGAACGCGGAGCTGCCCACCGGCATGGTCGAGCTCTATATCACCGACATGGAGGTGCTGGGCCCGGCGGCCGAGCTGCCGATGCCGGTCTTCGGCGATCAGGACTACCCGGAGGAGACCCGTCTCACCTACCGCTACCTGGACCTGCGCCGCGAGAAGCTGCACGCCAACATCATGAAGCGGGGGGCGATCATCAACAGCCTGCGTTCGCGCATGCAGCAGAGCGGCTTCTTCGAGTTCACGACGCCGATCCTGACCGCGTCGTCGCCCGAAGGCGCGCGCGACTTCCTGGTGCCGTCGCGCATCCATCCGGGCAAGTTCTATGCGCTGCCGCAGGCGCCGCAGCAGTTCAAGCAGCTGATCATGATCTCCGGCTTCGACCGGTACTTCCAAATCGCTCCCTGCTTCCGCGACGAGGACCCGCGCGCCGACCGCCTGCCGGGCGAGTTCTACCAGCTCGACGTGGAGATGAGCTTCGTCACCCAGGAAGACATCTTCCAGACCATGGAGCCGGTGATCCGCGACACCTTCAAGGAATTCGCGGACGGCAAGCCGGTCACGGAAACGTTCCCGCGCATCCCGTACTTCGAGTCGATGCTGAAATACGGCAACGACAAGCCGGACCTGCGCAACCCGCTCGTCATCGCCGACGTGTCGGAGGTGTTCACCCGCGAGGACGTGACCTTCAACGCGTTCAAGAACGTGATCAAGTCCGGCGGCGTCGTGCGCGCAATACCGGCGACGGGCGCCGCCTCGCAGCCGCGCTCCTTCTTCGACAAGCTCAACGACTGGGCCCGCACGGAAGGCGCGCCCGGGCTGGGCTACATCGTGTTCGAGGAGGAGGGCGGCCAGATCATCGGCAAAGGCCCCATCGCCAAGTTCATCCCGGAGGCCGCCCAGGCCGCGATCCGCGAGAAGGCCGGGATCAAGGCGGGCGACGCCGTGTTCTTCTCGGCCGGAGCCGAGGACAAGGCGGCCTCGCTCGCCGGCAAGGCGCGCACCCGCATCGGCGACGAGCTCGGCCTGATCGACAAGGACCGGTTCGAGTTCTGCTGGATCGTCGACTTCCCGCAATACGAGTGGAACGAGGACGAGAAGAAGATCGACTTCTCCCACAACCCGTTCTCCATGGCGAATGTCGACCACGACGCCTTCATGGCGCTCGACCCGACGGACAAGGACACGATCCTCAAGATCACGGCCTTCCAGTACGACATGGTCTGCAACGGCTACGAGATGGCCTCGGGGAGCATCCGCAACCACCGTCCCGACCGGATGGTGAAGGCCTTCGAGATCGCCGGCTATGGCGAGAAGGAGGTCATGGAGCGGTTCGGCGGCATGTACCGCGCGTTCCAATACGGCGCACCGCCCCACGGCGGCATGGCGGCCGGCGTGGATCGCATCGTGATGCTGCTCTGCGGCGCGCATAACCTGCGCGAGATCACCCTGTTCCCGATGAACCAGAAGGCGGAAGACCTGCTCCTCGGCGCGCCCTCCGAAGCGACGGCGAAGCAGCTGCGCGAGCTGCACATCCGGCTGAACCTGCCGGAGAAATGAACCGTCAGGACGTCACCGCCATCGTCGTGACCTTCGACAGCGCCCATGCGCTGCCGGAGTGTCTCGGCGCGCTAGCGGCGGACGGCGTGCCGGTAATCGTGGTCGACAACGCCTCGACGGACGATACCGTCGCGGTCGCCGAAGGGCAGGGCGCCCGCGTCGTCCGCAACGCCCGCAACCTGGGCTATGGCCGGGCCAACAACATCGGCGCCCGGGCGGCGGACACCGAGTTCGCGCTGATCGTCAATCCAGACTGCGCCGTCGACAAGGGCGCGGTGGCGGCGCTCGTCGATGCGGCGCGGCGCTATCCCGAGGCGGCGTTCTTCGCGCCGCAGATCGTCGAACCCGACGGGCGCGTGTTCTACCAGCCGCGCTCGCTCCTCGCGACGTCGCTCACCAATCCCGGCGGCGCGCTCGTCCTGCCCGAAGGCGAGGCCTGCGCGCCGTTCTTCTCCGGAGCCTGCTTCCTCATCCGCCGCGACCTCTTCCTGAAGCTCGGGGGCTTCGACGAGAATATCTTTCTGTTCTACGAGGACGACGATCTCTGCCGACGCATCGCGGATTCCGGCTCCGCGCTGATCTACGTGCCGCAGGCCGTCGTCCGCCACGGGCGCGGCCGCTCAAGCGGCGACAGGCCCGGCCGCATCTTCGCCTCCCGTTGGCACCAGGCCTGGTCGCGCGCCTATGTGAGCCGCAAATACGGTCTGCCGAACCCGGCGCCCGGCATGCTGGCGATCAATGCTCTGAAGGCTGCCGGCGCGAGCCTGACCTTCCGGCGCAAGCTGATCGAGCGCTACGCCGGCTCCGCGGCCGGCGCCTGGGCGGCGATGAGAGGGCGGAAAGCGTTTTGAGATCCATTACAAGCACTGCGTCCGCAGCACCTTCACGGCGGCGACCAGCTCGCGGATCCGGTCGCTCTGCAGGAGCGGGATGAGGGTGGCGATCTTGTCCCGCGGCAGGTCCCACCATTGCGCGTCGAGGAGCGCCGCGATGGTCTCGTCGTCGAAGCGGTAGCGGATCACCTTGGCCGGGTTGCCGCCGACGATGGCGTAGGGCGGCACGTCCTTGGTGACGACCGCATGGGCAGCCACGACCGCGCCGTGCCCTACGGTCACGCCCGACATGACGATGGCGCCGGAGCCGAGCCAGACGTCGTGGCCGATGGTCACGTCGCCGCGGGAGGTGTGGTAATCCTCACTTTTTGGGGCGCCCGGCCAAAGCTCCCGGAAGGCCGAGAACGGATAGGTGGTGCCCCAGTCCATGCGGTGGTTGCCGCCGAGCAGGATCTCCACCTTGTCGGCGATGGAGCCGTAGCGGCCGATGGTGAGCTTCCGTCCCGATTCCGGAAAGCGCACCTTGGGCTTGCCGTAGGTGAACTCCCCGATCACGTAGCCGTAGCGTCCTGCCATCCGGGCCAGGTGGACGCGGGTCTGGTTGTGTGGGTTGCGCCAGTTCTTCAAACGGTGCCGAAGCTTCATCGTCCGGCCCCATGAGCCAGAGAAGAACATTGACGGCAGGGGGGCAGCGCGCGCACAAGGGCCTCCAGATTGGTTCGGTCAGTGCAAGGAGCGTCGGGGATGGGAGACAACATCTCGCAGGATCTGAAATCGGGAGCGATGTTCTACCATCAGCATCCCCGCCCCGGAAAGCTCGAGATCCAGCCGACCAAGCCCCTCGGCAACCAGCGCGACCTGGCGCTCGCCTATTCTCCCGGCGTCGCCGCGCCGTGCGAGGCCATTGCCGCCGACCCGGCCGAGGCTGCCAATCTCACCTCCCGCCAGAACCTGGTGGCCGTGATCTCCAACGGCACGGCCGTGCTCGGCCTCGGCGACATCGGCCCGCTCGCCTCCAAGCCCGTCATGGAAGGCAAGGCGGTGCTGTTCAAGAAATTCTCCGGCATCGACGTGTTCGACATCGAGGTGGCCGAGAACAACGTGGACAAGCTGGTCGAGGTGATCGCCGCGCTGGAGCCCACCTTCGGCGGCATAAACCTCGAGGACATCAAGGCGCCGGAATGCTTCGAGGTCGAGGAGCGGCTGAAGGCCCGCATGGGCATCCCGGTCTTCCACGACGACCAGCACGGCACCGCGATCATCGTCGGTGCCGCAGTCATGAACGCACTGGAGCTTGCCGGCAAGCGCATCGAGGACGTGAAGATCGTCACCTCCGGCGCCGGTGCGGCCGCGCTCGCCTGCCTCAACCTCCTCGTGTCGCTCGGCGCCAAGCGCGAGAACATCTGGGTCACGGACATCAAGGGCGTGGTCCATGAGGGCCGCAACGAGCTCATGGACCGCTGGAAGTCGGTCTATGCGCAGGACACGGATGCGCGCACGCTGGCCGACGTGATCCCCGATGCGGACGTGTTCCTCGGCCTCTCGGCCGGCGGTGTGCTCAAGCCCGAGCTTCTCGCCCAGATGGCGCCGCGGCCGCTGATCATGGCGCTCGCCAATCCCTATCCCGAGATCATGCCGGAAGAGGCGGAGGCCGCGCGTCCCGACGCGATGATCTGCACCGGGCGCTCGGACTACCCGAACCAGGTCAACAACGTCCTGTGCTTTCCCTACATCTTCCGCGGCGCGCTCGACGTGGGCGCGACCACCATCAACGAGGAGATGAAGGCGGCCGCCGTGAAGGCCATCGCCGGTCTTGCCCGCGAGGCCCCGTCGGAGGTCGTGGCACGCGCCTATGGCGGCGAGGCGCATCCCTTCGGACGCAAGTCCCTGATCCCGAGCCCCTTCGATCCTCGCCTGATCCTGCGTATCGCGCCGGCCGTGGCGAAAGCCGCCATGGATTCCGGCGTCGCCACGCGGCCGCTGGCGGATCTCGACGCCTATGCGGAATCCCTCGGGCGCTTCGTGTTCCGTTCCGGCTTCATCATGAAGCCGCTGTTCTCACAGGCAAAGGCCGATCCGAAGCGCGTCATCTATGCGGAGGGCGAGGACGAGCGCGTGCTGCGCGCCGTGCAGGTCATCGTCGAGGAGGGCATCGCCAAGCCGATCCTGATCGGGCGTCCCAACGTGGTCGAAGCGCGCATGAAGCGTTTCGGCCTGTCCATGGAGATCGGACGGCATTTCGAGCTCGTGAACCCGGAGGACGATCCGCGCTACCGGGACTACGTCGCCACTTATGTTGAAGCGGCGGGCCGCAAGGGCATCACGCCGGATGCGGCAAGGACGCTGGTGCGCACCAACAACACCGTCATCGGTGCGCTCGCGGTGAGGCGAGGGGACGCGGATGCGCTGATCTGCGGCCTGGAAGGCCGTTTCCAATCCCGCGTCAAGCACATCAAGGACATCATCGGGTTGGCGCCCGGCGTGCACGAGATGGCCGCCCTCTCCCTCGTCATCACCTCGAAGGGCGCCTACTTCCTCGCCGACACCCACGTGCAGATCGACCCGACCGCGGAGCAGATCGCCGACATGACGATCGCCTGCGCAAGCCACGTGCGCCGCTTCGGCATGGAGCCCAAGATCGCGCTCCTGTCGCACTCGGATTTCGGCGCCGCCGACAGCCGGTCGGCGCTCAAGATGCGCGATGCGCTCGCCTGTATCAACGAGCGTGCGCCGGATCTCGAGGTCGACGGCGAGATGCAGGCGGATTCCGCCCTATCCCAGATGATCCGCGAGCGCGTCAATCCCAACTCGCGCCTCAAGGGCGAGGCGAACGTGCTGATCATGCCGAACCTGGATGCGGCGAACATCGCCTTCCAGTTCACGAAGGTCCTGGCCGACTCGCTCCCCGTGGGCCCGATCCTCATCGGCCCGGCGAAGCCGGCCCACATCCTGACCCCGTCCGTGACGGCGCGCGGCATCGTCAACATCACGGCGATCGCCGTCGTGGAGGCGCAGGCGGCGGAAGAGGATCAGCCGTCGCTGATTTGAGGGGCGGCAATGGCGCAGGAGCCTCCCTAGGCAGACGCACGGTTCCTGCGTCATGGCTGGCTTGTCCCGGCCATCCCGGTTGCGAAAAGCGCAGCGCCTCTTACATCGGGATCACCGGCACGAGGCCGGTGATGACGACGGTAAAGAGGAGGCCCTTAAGGCGAGAGGGCTTTTTGTTAAAGCCGCATCACTCCGCCTTCGCGCTGACGTTCAGCTTCTCGAGAATGGCTTTCGGTTCCGGCAGCACGACCGCTTCCGCGATGCCGAGACCGGACGGATCCTTCGGCGTTGCGTTGACCGAGAGCTTGCCGGGCTTCGCGATGAAGCGGGCGATGGCCTGGCTCAGGGTCTGAGCCTGCTCCGAACTGCCGATCATCGCCGGCACCACGAAGGCCGCCGCGGCCGCATAGGTGCGGCGCAACGATTCCGGCGTCGTCTTCTGCTCCTTCGCGGACTTGGCCAAGTAGCGCTCGAACAGGCCCTTGTTCTCGACCGTGAGGTCGAGCGCCTTCGCCTTGGCTCCGACCAGGGCGACGGTCGCGATGGCCGTGTCGGCATTGAAGAGATCCCGGCCGACATTGCCGATGCGGCCCGTCAGGGTGATGTTGCCCATCTCCTGGCCCTGGAACGAGACATCGCTCACGGCGATCTCGTTCGCGGCCTCGTTCCAGGTGGCGGCGGCGAGGAGGGACACGTCGATGTCCTTGTAGCCGAGCGCCACAAGTTCCTTGATGCCGTCATCCGTGCTGCTCGACGGCAGCGCCATCGTCAGGTTCTGCAGCCCGATGCGGAAATTGGTGGGAATGGCGTTCACGGGCTTGTCGGCGGTCAACTCAAAACCTTTCAGGCCGGCCTGCACCTTGACCTTCCTGCCTTCGTCGTCGGTGGTGCCGTCGATCGAGACACCCTGGAGGCGCAGGGTGCCGAGGGTGGGAACGAGGCTGCGCACCGTGGCCGGATCCACGTCGTCGAAGGACTTGCCCTGCAGCGCTCTCAGGCCGTCGAGGGTCTGGCGGAACGAGAACCCGGTCAGGCTCAGGCCGTCGAGACTGACGCGGTTGTCCTTGTCAGAAAACTCGAATCCTTCCCAGCGCATGTCGGCGGGCTGGGAATCCGTGCCGCCCGTGTAGGCGATCCGAGCGATGCGGGCCTGGCCCGGGGAATCCTTGGCCCGGGAGTTCACTTCGATCGCGGACGCTTCGACGAAGCCGATCTGGAAGGAGTCGAGAAAATCGGCGAGCGCGGGGAAGAGCCGGGCCTGGTCCTCCGAGGAGAGATCCTGGCGGTCGGCCATCTCGGTGAAGAGGCCGAAGGTCCCGTTCCAAGAATCCTTGGTCTGGCGCCCCATGAAGTCGCGGCCGCCGAGGCGGGCCATCTTCGCGGTCACGTTCGTTTCAGTGTCCGTGAACTCGACATTCTCGATGGAGAAGGTCCCGTAAATTTTCATGAAGGGAGCCGACGCGCCGTCCGCCTTCGCTTCATAAACCCGTGCGAGGGCGGGCAGATCGAGCTCGCTCATGGTCGCCTGGCCGTTGCTGACGAGCAGGCTGCCCTTCGCCCGCTTCGTCTCGGCGCCGGTGGCTTCGATCACGGCGGAGGCGATCCGTCCCTGGGCGATATCGGTAAGCGTGGTGTTCCGGTAGGTCGTCGTCTGGACATCCTGGCCGACGGTCTGCTTCACCCGCGCTTCGGGGATCGTGATCCGCTTCACGCTAATCCGCTTCAGACGGCTCTCCATCGGGTCCGTCGAGGTCGAGGAGAACAGCGCCTCGATATCGGCTCGCGACGAGGAAACGCCTGAAAACTCGATCTGCTTGGCCTCGTAGGTCATAGACCCGAAAGTAAAGCTGACATTGTCCAGGGTGAGACTGTCGGCGGACTGCGCGAAAGCGGCGCTCCAGAGCGGGATCCTGACGGCTCCGACGGAAATGCGCTGGGCGCCGTTCTCGATCGCAAGGTCGCGCAAGACGGCCGGCTCGAACTGCAGAGCCGCCGAGCCGGCCACTAAGGCAAGTGCGCAGATCCCTGCGCGGTAACGAAGTCCCATAGGATCCCCCAAGCCGGCGAATCTGGCGCCGGTCAGCCTGAAATGACAATGCCGGCGGGACAATAGGACTTTACGTAACGGTTTTACAACGAGAACGAGGTGCCGCAGCCGCAGGACGCGGTGGCATGGGGGTTTTCGATCTTGAAGGACTGGCCGATCAGATCGTCCACGAAATCGATGACGGAACCGTCCATGTACTGGATCGAGACCTCGTCCACCACCACGGTTGCGCCGTCCTTTTCGATGACCAGGTCGTCGTCCTGCCGGGTTCGGTCGACATCGAAGGCATATTGGAACCCTGAACAGCCGCCGCCGTTCACGCTGATTCTCAGGTGGGAACCAGCAGGTTCGGAGGACATGATCTCGTTGATGCGGCGGGCCGCGCGGTCAGTCAGAGTAATACCGGTCATGGCACTTCCAGTCCTCGGGAGGACGTATTCTTTGGACAAGGTGTTATGAGCAAGGTAAGTGCGCGCTGACAAGGCTTCAACCCGGGGATGATTGTGCGGCCCTTTGGCGAGAGATGGCGAGCCCCTTATGCCTGCGATCCTTGGGGAAGCCGCGGCCGGCTCTACCCGGAGGCGGTCTCGCCCACCCGCAGCGACTTCCAGCGTGACAGGGACCGGATCATTCATTCCTCCGCCTTCCGCCGGCTCAAGCACAAGACGCAGGTCTTCGTCTACCACGAGGGCGACCATTTCCGGACCCGGCTGACCCATACCATCGAAGTGAGCCAGATCGCCCGGGCGCTCGCCCGGTCCCTGGGCTTCGACGAGGATCTCGCCGAGGCGCTGGCGCTCTCCCACGACCTGGGCCACACCCCGTTCGGCCATACGGGCGAGGATACGCTCGACGAGTGCATGGCCGGGTTCGGCGGCTTCGACCATAACGCCCAGGCCCTCAGGATCGTGACCCGGCTGGAGCGTCGCTATGCGGAATATGACGGGCTCAACTTGACCTGGGAGACCCTCGAGGGCCTGGTCAAGCATAACGGCCCGCTCCTCGATGCCGAGGGCAAGCCGACCCTGCGCTACGCCGCGCGCGGGGTTCCCCTGGCGATCCTCGAATACAACGCCCAGCAGGACCTGGAACTCGCCACCCATGCAGGCGGGGAGGCGCAGGCGGCGGCGATCGCTGACGACATCGCCTATGACGCCCACGACCTCGACGATGGGCTGCGGGCGGGGCTGTTCCGGATCGAGGACCTGCGGAAGGTGCCGTTTCTCGACGGCCTCCTGACGGAAATCGATGAGCGCTACCCGGGCCTCGATCTCTCCCGGCGCATTCATGAATTGACCCGGCGCGTCATCACCCGGTTCGTCGAGGACGTGGTGGCCGAAGGAGAGCGCCGCATTGCCGCCCTGGCTCCGCGGAAAGCGGAGGATATCCGGCTGGCCGGCGACACCATGGTCTGCTTCTCGAAAACCATGAAGGAGGCCGATGCCTCCATCAAGCGCTTCCTCTATGCCCACATGTACCGCCACCCGGATGTGATGCGGGTCCGTGCCCAGGCGGACGACGTGCTGCGGGACCTGTTCCGGCGCTTCAAGGCGGAACCGGAGCTGATGCCGGAGGAATGGCAGGTGGATCTGCCGACGGACGACGAACCACGCCTTGCGCGCCGCGTGGCGGATTACATTGCCGGCATGACGGACCGCTATGCGATCCTCGAACACCGCCGCCTGTTTGACGTAACGCCGGACCTGCGTTAGGCGCACCATGACATTCAGGGCCAGGAGCCCTTCAGAGACAAAGTACCATGAACATTTTCGGGCTGTTTGAGAAGCGGGTTGCGGATGCGCTTGGCCGGTTGGCCGAGGCAGGAAAAATCCCGTCGGGGCTGGATGTCAGCCGAGTCGTGGTCGAGCCGCCGCGTGATCCCTCCCATGGCGATCTCGCCACCAACGCCGCCATGGTGCTGGCCAAGGAGGCACGCATGAACCCGCGCGCCCTTGCTGAGCTTCTCGTCGGAGACCTACAGGAGGATCCGCGCGTTACCACGGTCGATATCGCCGGCCCAGGCTTCATCAACATCCGGCTCGCGCCCTCGGTCCTGCACGAGGTTCTGCGCGCGGCCCTCGTCGACGGCAGCGGCTTCGGCCGGAGCGGGCAGGGGGCGGGGTCGCCGATCAACGTCGAGTATGTCTCGGCCAACCCGACCGGCCCGATGCATGTGGGCCATTGCCGGGGCGCGGTCTTCGGCGACGCCCTGGCGGGGCTCCTGGATTTCGCAGGCTACAAGGTCACCCGCGAGTACTACATCAACGATGCCGGCGCGCAGGTCGATGTCCTCGCCCGTTCGGCCTATCTCCGCTACAAGGAGGCCCTGGGCCAGGAGATCGGCGAGATCCCGGAGGGGCTCTATCCAGGCGACTACCTGAAGCCCGTCGGCGAACGCCTGGCGAAGGAATACGGCCATATCCTGCTCGATAAGCCGGAAGCCGAGTGGCTTCCGCTCGTCCGGGATGTTTCGATCAGCGCCATGATGGACATGATCCGGAACGACCTCGCGGTCCTCAACATCCACCACGACGTGTTCTTCTCCGAACGCTCTCTCCAGCAGGGCAATGGGGGAGAGGTTGCGAAGATGATTGCCGAGCTAAGGGGCCGCGATCTGGTCTATATGGGCCGCCTCCCGCCGCCGAAGGGCCAGAAGGACGAGGATTGGGAGGACCGGGAGCAGCTCCTGTTCCGCGCCACCGCCTTCGGCGACGAGGTGGATCGTCCGCTGCTGAAGTCGGACGGCTCCTACACCTATTTCGCCTCGGACATCGCCTATCACCGCTCCAAGTACGAGCGCGGCTTCTCCGCCATGATCGACGTGTGGGGGGCCGACCATGGCGGCTACGTCAAGCGCATGCAGGCGGCCGTGAAGGCGGTCACGGAGGGCAAGGGCGATCTCGACGTGAAGCTCTGCCAGCTCGTGAAGCTTCTGCGGGGCGGCGAGCCGGTGAAGATGTCCAAGCGCTCGGGCGACTTCGTGACCCTGCGCGAGGTGGTCGACGAGGTCGGCCGGGACGCGGCCCGCTTCATGATGATCTTCCGCAAGAACGACGCTCCCTTGGATTTCGACCTCGCCAAGGTGGTCGAGCAGTCCAAGGACAATCCGGTCTTCTACGTCCAATACGCCCACGCCCGCTGCGCCTCCGTGTTCCGGCAGGCGGCGGAGGCGTTCCCCGGTGCCAACTTCTCGGCGGCACAGCTTGGGAAGGCCGACCTTTCGATTCTGAGTGACGAAGCGGAAATGGACATCATCCACCGGATCGCCCAGTTCCCCAGGACGATCGAGGCTGCGGCCGAAGCACATGAGCCTCACCGGGTGGCGTTTTACCTTTACGACCTGGCCAGCGCCTTCCATAGTTTATGGAACAAGGGCAAAGACTTGCCGCAATTACGCTTTGTTAATCTAACTGATAAAGATTCAACACAGGCGAGACTCGCTCTCGTGCACGCCCTGAAAGGTGTGCTCGCATCTGGTCTCGCAATCCTGGGCGTCACGGCACCTGACGAAATGCGATAGTGTTTCTCGAGGCGAATCAATCGCTTACGAAGCATCCGCGTCGGGTTCTGTCACGTCGTGCCGGCGGAGCAGCAGGTGCTCCTGTCGCGTAACTGGAGATCCGGCGCATGAGCGAATCAGTGAAGCCCCGTTTTGCCGTCGACCTCAGCGAGATCGAACGGCAACTCGCCCAGGCGGGCACCCCGCAATCTCAGCCGGCCTCCGCCGGGCGGAGCGATCCGCTGGCGGAATTGGCCCGGATCGTGGGGCAAGACGATCCATTTCAAGCCATTTTGGCCAATGACGGTTCCGCCCGTCCGCGGCAGCAAAGCTCTTCCATCGACGACCTATTCGCCGTCCGCGACACCATGCCGCAAACGTCGCGGGAGACGCCGGCCCGCGCTTCGCAGGCCGCCCATGTCGCTCCGTCCTTCGATCACGGCTCGTACTCTCAGAGCCGTGCCCCTGAGGCTGCTTACGCCCATCAGGCTGGTTCGCAGGATCAGGATGCCTATGGCAACGAGGCCTATGCCCAGGACTACTACGCCGATCAGGCTGGCCAATACGGCGACCCGGACTACGACCAATCCCAGGACTATGCGCCGGTCGAGAAGGGTCGCTCCCGCAAGGGGGTGATCGCGATCGCGGCCGTCGTGGGCGCTGTCGTGCTGGGTGGCGGCGGAGCTTATCTGGCTTCCGGTTCCTCGGCGGTCACGGGCGGCGAGCCTCCCCTGGTGAAGGCGAGCAGCGAGCCGACGAAGGTGCAGCCGCAGAACCCGGGCGGGGTCGAGATCCCGAACCAGAACAAGCAGATCTACGAGCGGGCCAATCAGAACGGGGCGACGAAGGTCGTCAACCGTGAGGAGCAGCCGGTCGACGTGCAGCAGGCCGTGCGCCTGAACGGCAGCGCCGTGGCCGACGCGACCGGCGGCACCGTTCCCGGCGGAGCGGTCAAGCCGCAGCAGACCGCCAGCCTGAACCTCGGCGAGCCGAAGAAGGTCCGCACCGTCACGATCCGGCCCGACGGCACGGTGGCGGGATCAGAGCCGCCGGCCGCGCAGCCTGCGGCGCCCGCGGCCATGACCCTGCCGCCCCAGGCGCAGGCCGCTCCGGCAGCCCGTCCGACGCCCACCAGCCCCGTTCAGGTGGCGTCGGCACAGCCCAGGCCTGCAGCCAGCACTCCTGTGGCGGCTCCGGCAACTCCCGCACCGACCCCGAAGCCGGTCGCGGCGCCCGCCACGCCTGCCAGCACGCCGGCTCCCCAGCAGGTCGCTTCGGTTCAGCCGGTTGCCCCAGCGGCTGCGGAGACGACGGCGATCGGCGGATTCTCGGTCCAGCTCGGCCTCGCGAACTCTGAGGCTGCGGCGCAGACCTCCTTCGCGTCCTTCCAGCGCAAGTATTCCGACCTCGCGGGCATGCCGGCCCTCATTCGGAAGGCCGAGGTGAACGGTAGCACCATCTATCGCGTCCGGGTCGGCCCCCTGTCCAAGGAGGAAGCCTCCTCCCTCTGCTCCAAGCTGCAGGGTCAGGGCGGCCAGTGTTTCGTCGCCAAGAACTGAGGCGGCTGGAACCGGGTCAGCTTGGCGGCTGAGATTCCTTGACCCTGCCGAGCAGGGGACGTAAGGCGCGGGTATGAAAACCCGCGCCTTTATTGCTGGATGCTCCGGCACTGAGCTCACTCCCGACGAGGTCGCCTTCTTCAAGGAGGCCGATCCCTGGGGCTTCATCCTGTTCCGACGCAACGTGGAGAGCCCGGAGCAGGTGAGGGCCCTGTGTGCCTCCTTGAGAGACTCCGTGGGGCGGTCGGACGCCCCGATCCTGATCGATCAGGAGGGAGGCCGGGTTCAGCGCCTGGGGCCGCCGCATTGGCCGAAATACCCGTCCGGCAGCACCTATGGCCGTCTCCATGCCAACGATCCCCTGGTCCAGCGCGAAATCACCCGGCTCGGGGCCCGTCTGATCGCCCACGACCTCCGCTCCGTTGGGATCACGGTCGATTGCCTGCCGGTCCTCGACGTGCCATCGCCGGGCGCCCACGACGTGATCGGGGACCGGGCCTACGGCAGGACGCCGAGCCAAGTCGCGATCCTGGGCCGGGCTGCCGCCGAGGGTCTCCTGGCCGGCGGCGTGCTGCCGGTGGTCAAGCACATGCCGGGCCATGGCCGGGCCGGCGCCGACAGTCACCTGGCGCTCCCCGTGGTCGAGGCCCCTCGCGAGGAACTCGAGCGGCATGATTTCGCCCCGTTCCGCATGCTCACCGACATGCCGCTCGCGATGACCGCGCACGTGGTCTATACGGCCCTGGATCCGGACCACCCGGCAACGACATCCCGCGTCGTCATGGAGGAAATCGTCCGTGGCCACATCGGTTACGACGGGCTCGTGATGACCGACGACCTGTCCATGCATGCCCTCTCGGGTTCGTTCCGGGACCGGACCGAGGCGGCGTTCGCCGCCGGCTGCGACATGGCCCTGCATTGCAACGGAAACATGGAGGAGATGAGCGCCGTGGCCGAGGCTGCCCCCGTCCTGAGCGGAGAGGCTTTGCGACGCGCTAACGCTGCGTTAGCCCGCATCACTCACGATCCGGAGCCTTTGGATCCTGTGGATGCCCGGGCCAGGCTCGATTCCGCGCTTGCGATGATCGCCTAAAGCTAATGAAGCTTCGAACCCGATGAGTTGAGTACGGTCCATGGCAAATCCCTTACCCTTCGAGGATGTCGAGCGCACCGAGCGGGCCGAGAGCGAGCCCGCGCTGCTCGTCGACGTGGACGGGTTCGAAGGGCCGCTCGACCTGCTGCTGGAGCTCGCCCGGCGCCAGAAGGTGGATCTCCACCGCATCTCGATCCTGGCGCTGGCCGAGCAATACATCGCCTTCATCGAGGAGGCGCGCCGCATGCGCCTGGAGCTGGCGGCGGATTACCTGGTGATGGCGGCTTGGCTTGCCTACCTCAAGTCGCGCCTCCTGCTGCCCGAGCCGCCGAAGGGCGAGGAGCCGAGCGCCGAAGATCTCGCTTCCGCCCTGGCCCTGCGCCTGCGCCGCCTGGAGGCGATCCGCGAGGCCGCCAAGAAGATGGGCGAGCGCGCCTGGCTCGGCCGAGACGTCTTTGCCCGCGGGGCGCCGGAGCCTGTGATCGTCAACCGGGACTCCCGATACGAGGCGAGCCTCTACGATCTTCTCAAGGCCTATGCGCAGCAGCGGCAGATCCGGTTCAACGCCAGGGTGTCCCTTCACAAGCGGACTGTCTGGTCCCTGGTCGACGCACGGGAGGCTCTGGAACGGCTGGTGGGCCACCTGAGCGACTGGGTGACCCTCGACACCTATCTCATGGACTACATGGTCGAGCCTGCCATGCGCTCGACCGTTCTGGCTTCGGCCCTGTCCGCCACCCTGGAAATGGTGCGGGAGGGCAAGCTCACGGTCCGGCAGGACGAGGCCTTCGCGCCGGTCTGGGTCAAGCCCGTGGCGGATCCGGCCGAGGCAGGAGTTTAAGATGCTGCCCGACATGCAGGACGAAACGGTCGAAACGCCCGAGGCCGAAGTGGCCGAAGTCAGTCATGTTCCCGATCACGGCGAGGCCATGCGCATCGCCGAGGCGCTGCTGTTCGCCGCCGCCGCGCCCTTGAGTGCCGAGGAGCTGAGCGGTCGTCTGCCGGAAGGGGCGGACGTGGAGAAGATCCTTCAGGATCTCGCCGAGTTCTATGCGCTTCGCGGGGTCAATCTCGTTCGGGTCGCCGGGAAATGGACCTTCCGCACGGCAAGTGACCTGTCCTTCGTGCTCGCCCGCGACGTGGTGGAGCAGCGCAAGCTCTCCCGCGCCGCCATGGAGACGCTCGCGATCATCGCCTATCACCAGCCGGTGACCCGGGCGGAGATCGAGGAGATCCGTGGCGTCGCCACCTCGAAGGGCACCATCGACACCCTTCTCGAGACGGGCTGGATCCGTCTGCGGGGACGCAGGAAGGCCCCCGGCCGTCCGGTCACCTACGGCACGACGCCGGGCTTCCTGGAGCATTTCGGCCTCGATGCCATCGAGGACCTGCCGGGCCTTGAGGAGCTCAAGGGAGCGGGCTTCATCGACGGCCGCGTTCCCTCCGACTTCTCGGTACCGGCGCCCTCCGACGCGGATGCCCTGCGCGAGGACGAGGATCCACTCGAAGACGATCTCCTCCAGCCCCTGGACATGCACCAGACCGAGGCGGGCGAGGAATGATTGCAGGACCCGCCGGGTCTGCCCGCGACCGGTTTCGACTGCCCCGGTGGGGCCAGCGCGGCACGGCAGGCGCCTCGATCCCGGCTCGGCTCACCTTCGAGAACATCGTCCAGGCCTATGACAGCCAGCGCGCCCTGGACGGCGTTTCGCTCATCGTCGAGCCGGGAGAGATCGTCTGCCTGCTGGGGCATTCCGGCTGCGGGAAGACCACCCTGCTGCGCATTGCCGCGGGCGTCGAGGCGCCGACCTCCGGCCGGGTGCTCATGGACGGCCTGGAGGTCAGCGGGCCCAAGGCCTTCGTGGAGCCGGAACGGCGGGGCATCGGGCTGATGTTCCAGGATTATGCCCTGTTTCCGCATATGACGATCCTACAGAACATCATGTTCGGCCTGAAGGATCTTTCGGCCTCGGAAGCCGGGATCGCCGCCCGTCGGGCCCTGTCCCGGGTCGGCCTCGAACATTACGCCAACGAATACCCCCATACGCTCTCAGGAGGCGAGCAGCAGCGTGTGGCGCTGGCGCGTTCCATCGCGCCGCGGCCCGGCGTGCTGCTCATGGACGAGCCGTTCTCCAACCTCGACCGGCGCATGCGGGATGCCATCCGCGACGAGACCGTCGCAATCCTGAGAGAGACCGGCGCTACGACCATCGTCGTGACGCACGATCCGGAGGAGGCGATGCGGATCGCCGACCGGATCGTGCTCATGCGCGCCGGCACGATCATCCAGGAGGGCGAGGCCGAGGCGATCTATCGAAACCCGGCCAACCTGTTCGCAGCCCGCTTCTTCTGCGACTTCAACGAACTCGAGGGCATGGTGCGCAACGGCCAGGTTTCCTGCCCGGTAGGCGTCTTCCCGGCACTGCATCTTCAGGACGGCCCGGCCATCGTCTGCGTGCGGCCGCAGGGCGTGAGGCTCAAGCCGGCAGGGTTCTGCCTGCCGGGACGTGTGGTGTCTCGTCGCTTCCTCGGCGAGGTCGACCTCGTGCACATCGACGTGCAGGGGGTGGACCGCCCTCTCCAGGCCCGCGTTCACGATCCTGCTGGCGTGAAGGAGGGCCAGGATGTGGGCATCGAGATCGATACGAAGGATGTCCTTGTTTTCGCCGCCTCCGACGCATAGGTTGGCGACGAGTTCATATTGAGGAACCGCGCCTTGTCGGGCGCAGGAGGAATTGCCATGGGTGGCACGAGTATTTGGCACTGGATCGTCGTGGGTCTGATCGTCGTCCTGCTGTTCGGACGCGGGAAGATCTCCGACATGATGGGCGACGTCGCGAAGGGCATCAAAGCCTTCAAGAAGGGCATGTCCGAGGACGAGACCCCGGCCAAGCCGGTGCAGCCGACCGAGCCGGTTCGCACTATCGACCATCAAAACGGTACGACCACGACCACGGTGACCACGGATCACAAGGTCGGCTAAGCTTCGTGCGCCGCCGCCTGGGAGCGGCGTGTCAGTACGCGTGAGTACCCAAGGGGCAGGTTCGAGGCCACGTCATGTTGGACATGAGCTGGGGTGAGATCATGGTGATCGGCGCCGTCGCGCTGATCGTGATCGGCCCGAAGGATCTGCCGAAGGCTCTGCGGACGGTCGGGCAGGTGACCGGGAAGCTTCGCCGCATGGCGGCGGAGTTCCAGGGCCAATTCAACGAGGCCATGCGCGAGGCGGAACTCGACGAGGTCAAGAAGCAGCTCCAGGGCGTGAACGATTCCGTCACCGCGGTCGGCAGCACGAATTTCAATCCGATCCAGACGATCCGGGACGAGCTGAAGACCTCGATCGAGGCGCCCGTATCTACAAACGGGAACGCCTCTGAGGCGGAAGCCGTCCAGCAACCCGCTCCGGCGGAGATCGCCCAGGCGCCCTCCCAGGGGACGTCGGACGCCTCGATCCAGGCTGTCGTGGAGGGGCGGGCCCCGGATCCCACCGACCCGCTTGTCGACCTCCCGCCGCCGCCGCCGACCGTCGACCCCGCCCAGGAAATCGCCGAGTCGCTGCGCCGCGAGGCCGAGTACGAGGCCCAGCAGGCCGCCCTTGCCGAACATCTTTCCCAGCAGCCAGAGAAAGCGGACGCGAAAGCCGGATGACCACCGCCGTTGACGAGGATGAGGTCGAGGCATCGCGCGCGCCTCTGATCGAGCATCTGACCGAGCTGCGCTCGCGCCTGATCAAGGCGCTGGTCGCGTTCGTGGTGATGTTCTTCGCCTGCTTCGCGGCCGCGAAGTACATCTACAACGCGCTGGTCTGGCCCTACGTTTTGGCTGTCGGCTCGGCCGAGAAGGCGCACCTCGTCTACACCCACGGCCTGGAATATCTGTTCACGCAGATTCAGGTGGCGGCCTTCGGCGCCGGCTTCCTGGCCTTCCCGGTCATCGCCATGCAGATCTACAAGTTCGTAGCGCCAGGCCTCTACAAGAACGAGCGCCGGGCCTTCGTGCCGTACCTGGTTGCGACCCCGGTTCTCTTCGCCGTCGGCGCAGCCTGCGTCTACTTCATCGCCATGCCCCTCCTCATGCGCTTCTCCGTGGGCATGCAGCAGCTGGCGACGGAGAGCGGCCCCACCATCGAGTTCCTGCCCAAGGTCAGCGAGTACCTGTCGCTGATCATGACGCTGATCTTCGCCTTCGGCATCTGCTTCCAGCTGCCCGTCATCCTGACCCTGCTCGCCCGGGCCGGGATCATCGACTCGCAGTTCCTCAAGGATAAGCGCCGCTACGCCATCGTGATCGTCTTCGTGATCGCAGCGGTCCTCACCCCGCCGGACGTGATCAGCCAGTTCGCCCTTGCGATCCCCACCTTGCTTCTTTACGAGGCATCCATCTTCTCCGTCATCATGGTCGAGAAGAAGCGTGCGGAAGCCGAGGCCGCGCGCGCGGCAGAGGGGTAGGGCTCGCAAGGTCTCCACATCGGCCGCCATCCTCGGCAAGAGTTGAAGGGGCGGTCTTGTTCTGATGGACAGGGTCGCCTGACGAAGCAGGTCCTGAACCCATGCACGACATCCGTTCCATCCGCGAGAATCCCGCGGCTTTCGACCAAGGCCTCCGGAACCGGGGCATGGATCCCTTGTCCGCGCAGCTGATCGCCCTCGACGATCGACGCAAGAGCGCCATCTCGGCCCTGCAGGCGGCCACCGAGCGCCGCAACGCCATGTCCAAGGAGATCGGCCAGGCCAAGGCGAAGAAGGACGAGGTGCGAGCCCAGGAGCTGATGGCCGAGGTCGCCCGGATCAAGGAGACGATGCCGGAGCTGGAGGAGGCCGAGCGCGCCGCCGAGAAGGCCCTGTTCGATGCGCTTGCAGCCATCCCGAACATCCCCAAGGAAGAGGTGCCGGTCGGGGCCGACGAGCACGGCAACGTGGAGCGTCACCGCTTCGGCACGCCGCCGACGCTCAACAGCGCGAAGCAGCATTTCGAGATCGGCGAGGCTCTGGGCCTAATGGATTTCGAGACTGCCGCGAAACTCTCCGGCTCGCGCTTCGTCGTGCTCAAAGGCAGCCTGGCACGCCTGGAGCGCGCGCTCGGCCAATTCATGATCGACCTTCACACCACCGAGCACGGGTACACGGAAGTGAACCCGCCGCTGCTGGTGCGGGACGACGCCATGTTCGGCACCGCGCAGCTGCCGAAGTTCGAGGACGACCAGTTCTGGGCTTTCCCCGGCAATGCGCTCGAGCAGGTCGTGCAGGCCGCCCTCGCAGGACAGCCGGGCGACGCCATCGGCAAGCTGATTAAGGACACCCGCTATGGCATGATCCCGACCGCCGAAGTGACGCTCACCAATCTCGTGCGCGAGCAGATTCTCTCGGAGGAGGAGCTGCCCCTGCGCTTCACCGCGCTCACCCCGAGCTTCCGTGCCGAGGCCGGGTCCGCCGGTCGCGACACCCGCGGCATGATCCGCCAGCACCAGTTCGTGAAATGCGAGCTCGTCTCGATCACTACCCCCGAGACGTCTGCCGATGAGCACGAGCGCATGCTCACGAGCGCCGAGAACGTGCTGAAGAAGCTGGAGCTTCCGTTCCGCACCATGACGCTGTGCACCGGCGACATGGGCTTTTCCTCTACCAAGACTTACGACATCGAGGTCTGGCTGCCGGGGCAGGGAACGTACCGCGAGATTTCGAGCTGCTCGGTCTGCTCGGACTTTCAGGCCCGCCGCATGAACGCCCGCTACCGCGCCGCCGGCGAGAAGCAGCCGCGTTTCGTGCACACGCTCAACGGCTCCGGCCTTGCGGTCGGCCGCACCCTCGTGGCCGTCCTGGAAAACTACCAGAACGAGGACGGCAGCGTCACGGTGCCGTCGGTGCTGCAGCCCTATATGGGCGGCATGGCCCGCATCGAGCGTGAGGCTTAGAATATGCGCATTCTCTGCACCAACGACGACGGCATTCATGCCCCGGGGCTGAAGACCCTGGAGGCCATCGCCCGTGAACTGTCGGACGACGTGTGGGTGGTGGCTCCCGAGACCGACCAGAGCGGCGTCGCCCACTCCTTGTCCCTCAACGATCCCTTGCGGCTGCGCGAAATCTCCGAGCGCCATTTCGCCGTGAAGGGAACGCCGACCGATTGCGTGATCATGGGTGTGCGCCACCTCATGCAGAATGCCAAGCCGGACCTCGTCCTCTCCGGCGTCAACCGCGGGCAGAACGTGGCGGAGGACGTGACCTATTCCGGCACGGTGGCGGGCGCCATCGAGGGGACGATCCTGGGCATCCCGTCGATCGCTCTCTCCCAGGCCTACGGCCCCGGCACGCGCAATGCGCCCCGCTGGCACTGCGCCGAGCATCATGGCCCCAAGGTCGTGCGCCGGATTCTCGAGGCCGGCATCGACAAGGGCATCCTCGTCAACGTGAACTTTCCGGATTGCGAGCCGGAGGAGGTCGAGGGCACCGCTCTCGCCAATCAGGGCCAGCGCACGCAGGAGCTCCTGCGCCTCGACGAGCGCCGGGACGGGCGCGGCAATCCCTACTTCTGGATCGCCTTCGAGCGACGACCCTTCACGCCCGGCAACGGCACCGATCTCTGGGCCATCGCAAACCGACGCATTGCCGTCACGCCACTGCGCATCGATATGACCGACGAGCCGACGCTGACGCGATATGCGCAGGCTTTCGGCTGATGAGGGTGCGGGTCCGATGAACCAGGACATGCCTTTCCTGCCTGAAGCGGAAGCCCGCGACGAGCAGGAGGCGATCGGGGCTGCGTCCTTCATCCTGTCCCTTCGGGCCAAGGGCATTCGCGACACGGCGCTTCTGCGCGCCATGGAGTTGGTGCCCCGCGAGGTGTTCGCGCCGCGCCGCTTCACTGACCTCGCCCGGACCGATGTCGCCCTGCCGCTTCCCTGCGGCCAGACCATGACGGGGCCCGCCACCGTCGCGGCCATGCTGCTGGCGCTCGGCGTCCAGCCGGGGCAGCGCATTCTGGAGGTCGGCACCGGCAGCGGCTACGTCACGGCGTTGCTGGCGAGGCTCGGCGCGGAGGTGACTAGCGTCGAGCGCTTCAACACGCTGGCCGAGAGCGCGGCGCAGCATCTCAAGATCGTGGAGGCCGGCAAGGTCCGGCTGGAGGTGGGCGATGGACTGGCTGCGCGGGTGCGCGACCGCTTCGATCGCATCCTTCTCAACGGGGCTCGTCCCGAGATCCCGCAGACCCTCACGTCTCTCCTCGCGTCGGGCAGCCGACTGGTGGGAGCGATTACGATCGAGGGCGTGCCGCATCTCGTGCGGGCCGAGCGCAATGCCGAGGGGGAGCTGACGCAGACCATCGGCCAGCCCTTGCGCATTTCGCCCCTCGTCACCGGCATTGCGGCGACTCTCTGACCGAATTCAAAATTTTTTGGACAAGGTTACGAGAAACCACGCAACGTCAACCGATGCTTAACCTGAACAGGCTTTTAATGGCTCCATCGAGTTGCGTTCGGTTGGGGTTGAGTGATGCGGTTGCGTGTGTGTTCTGGGCATTGGATTGCGGTGTCGCGGATCGCCCTTGTAGGGCTGATCGGCAGTGCGGCGGCGGCCTGCAGTACCGATAGCGCGCGGTTCGCCGAGAACCCGTTCTCCAACCCCTTCGCGGCCAGCGAGCGGATGGACACCAGCGCGGCTCCCGCGCCTCAGCCGTCGCCGTCCTATGCAGCCGCTCCGATGCCGACGCCTTCCGTCCAGGCCCAGGCTCTGCCCCCCGTGCAATCCCAGCCCCTGTCGCAGCCGACCCGCATCGCCGCTGCTCCCGCTCCGATCCAGCCGCGTCCCGCGCCGGTCGCGCAATCGGTCCCGACCCAGCCGGCCGGTCAGCCCAAGTTCCGCCTCGTCGACACCTCGAAGGTGCCGGCCGCCACGACGCCGGTCGCATCCGCCGAGCCGGCGAAGCGCGTCCGTCCCGGCATGACGTCGACCGCTCAGGCGCCGGTCGCCCCGGCTCCTGCCAAGTCGGCCCCGATGCAGGTCGCGTCCGCAACGGACGAGCCGCTCGTCTCTGCGCCCAAGCCCCTGGTGTCGGCTCCCAAGCCCGTCGTCGAGCAGCCCAAGGTGGCCGCTCTCACCCAGCCTGAGCCCGTGAAGCCTGTCGCTGCCGTTCAGCCGGCCGCCCCGGCTCCGCAGCCGGAGGCCGCGAAGGCTCCGGTGCCGGAGCCCGAGCAGACTGCCAGCGTGTCAGGCGATTTTCGCTGGCCGGCCCGCGGCCGTGTCATCGCGGGTTTCGGCGCCAATGGCGGAAACGAGGGCATCAACATCGCCGTCCCTGAAGGCACCCCGGTCAAGGCGGCCGAAGCCGGCACCGTGACCTATGCGGGCAGCGAGGTGAAGGGCTACGGCAATCTCGTCCTGATCAAGCACGAGAACGGCTATGTCTCGGCCTATGCGCATAACGGCTCGCTCAACGTGAAGCGCGGCGAGCAGGTGAAGCGCGGCCAAGTCATCGCGACCTCCGGCCAGACCGGCAACGTGACCTCGCCGCAGCTCCACTTCGAGATCCGCAAGGGCGCGACCCCGGTCGATCCGCTCAAGCATCTCGGCGGCTGATCAAGCCCAGAGTTTAGGTCGGGTACCGGTTCTCGGGGCCGATCGAATGAGGGGACGGTGGAGCTCAGCCACCGTCCCTTTCTTCATTGGAACGATGGGAGAGGATGTTCACGAGCTTGCCGAACGGATCACGGACATAGAACCGACGAACGCCCCAGGGCTCATCGGCTGGACCGTAGACGGCGGAAAATCCGGCGTTCGTCATGCGCAGAAGGGCCTCATCGACGTCGTCCACTTCGATGGAGAGATCCGGCAGCGGGGTATCCGAACCGCCTTGGGTCGCCGCGCTCATCTGCGCGAGCATCATTTCGTCGTTGCCGTAGGTCCTAATCCAGCCCAGATCCATGAGGACCTCGAGTCCGAGGGCCTCCTCGTAGAAGCGCTTGGCGGCCTCCAGATCGGAAGCCAGGATGTTCGCAACGATCCGTTTGACCCGCATGGCGATGACCCTTTCTAGAGTGCTTTGCCGAGCCGTCCCGCGAGATCCTGGATGAACTGCCAAGCGGTGCGCCCGGACCGCGCCCCTCGGGTCGTGGCCCATTCCAGTGCCTCGGCCCGGATGGCGTCGCGGTCGGCGCTCAGGTCGAGATGATCCACATAACCGAAGACCATGTCGAGATATTCGTCCTGGCTGCACTTGTGGAAGCCGAGCCAGAGGCCGAAGCGGTCGGAGAGCGACACCTTCTCCTCGACGGCCTCCCCCGGGTTGATGGCGGTGGAGCGCTCGTTCTCCATCATGTCCCGCGGCAGGAGGTGGCGTCGGTTCGAGGTGGCGTAGAAGATCACGTTGTCGGGCCGGCCTTCGATCCCGCCTTCCAGCACGGCCTTGAGCGACTTGTAGGAGGTGTCGTCTGCATCGAAGGAGAGATCGTCGCAGAAGACGATGAAGCGGTGCGGATCCGGGCGCAGCAGGCCCATCAGCTCGGGAAGGGTCTCGATGTCCTCCCGGTGGATCTCGATCAGCTTGAGCGGCAGGGTATCGACCGGCTTGGCATGATTGATCTCCGCGTGCACAGCCTTGACCAGGGACGACTTGCCCATGCCCCGGGCGCCCCAGAGCAGGGCGTTGTTGGCCGGCAGGCCCCGGGCGAACCGTTGGGTGTTCTCGGCCAGCTGATCCCGCACCCGGTCGATGCCCCGCAGGAGGCTCATCTCGACTCGATTCACCTTCGGCACGGGCGAGAGCCTGCGGCCCGCGGCCTGCCAGACGAAGGCGTCTGCCGCCGTCAAATCGGACTGGGCCATGCCTGCGGGGGCGAGGCGCTCCAAGGCGTCGGCGATCCGCGTCAAAAGCGCCAGGGTTGCGGCTGAGGTGAGGTCTGCGGTCATGGGCATCTGACTTCAAGAAACAGTGAGGAAGCCGTCCTTAGCGCAAAAACCGCCTCCCGGTCCATGAAGGAGGAGACCCCAACCCTGCAGGAGCCTTGGGAAAGGCCTTCAACTTCATTGATTTCGGCGAGTCGATGGGTATAGTCCGCCACGCTTTGTAATCCCGTCCGGCGCGGGTGGGCCCAAATCGGGCCCGCCACGCGCCTTTATCCATGGAGAGCCGCTTGTTCATTTCGCCTGCCTTCGCACAAGGGGCCCCCGCCGGGGGCGGAACGGAGATGATCCTTCAATTCGTTCCGTTCATCCTCATATTCGTCATCATGTGGTTCCTGATCATCCGGCCCCAGCAGCGCCGGGTGAAGGCCCACCAGGAGATGATCAAGAACGTGCGCCGCGGCGACACGATCGTCACCTCCGGCGGCATCATCGGCAAGGTGACCAAGGTTCTCGAGGATTCGAACGACATTGAAGTCGAGATCGCCGATGGCGTGAGAGTGAAGGTGGCGCGGGCCATGATCTCCGAAGTTCGTTCCAAGAGCGAGCCGGTCAAGGCCTGATGTGACAGGAAGCCGGCCCTTTCCCATCCGAGAGGGCCGGGTCGCCGCACCAGGATGCGGCAAGGTGTGTGAGAAAGGTTGAGCTGACGATGCTGCGCTTCTCGAGGTCGAAGATCATCGCCACCGTGGCGATCATTGTGATCGGCCTGCTTCTTGCGGTTCCGAGCACGATGAATCGCGAGCAGCGTCAGGCCTACCTGAATGCCATCCCAAGCTGGGTGCCGTCCTGGCTTGTCCCGTCCCGTGCCATCGTGCTGGGGCTCGACCTGCAGGGCGGCTCCCACGTCCTCCTGGAGGTCGATGCACAGGATCTGCTCCGCGGCCAGATCACGCTTCTGCGTGACGACGTCCGCCGCATCCTGCGCGACACCCGCGTCTCGTCCCAGAACGGCATTCAGACGATCGCCCGCGGCGTGCAGATCCGCGTCCCGGACGCGGCCGACCGCGACCGGCTGATGCCGCGTCTGCGGGAGCTGTCTCAGCCCGTCGGCAATGCCATGCTGGGCCAGACCGGCGGCAATTCCATCGAGATCAACACAAATCCGGACGGCGTGATCACGCTGACCTACACGGAAGCCGGCATCAACGAGCGCGTGCGCCGCGCCGTCGACCAATCCATCGAGGTCATCCGACGCCGCGTGGACGCCACCGGCACCACGGAGCCGAGCATCCAGCGCCAGGGTGCCGATCGCGTTCTCGTCCAGGTTCCCGGTCTCCAGGATCCGCAGCAGCTGAAGGCGTTGCTGGGCGAGACCGGCAACCTCGAGTTCCGTCTCCTCGCCCAGCCGGGCGCGACCGATGTCGACCTCCTTCCCATGGAGGATCAGGGTGGTCAGCGCGTTCCGGTCGAGCGCCGGGTGATCGCCGAAGGCGGCGACCTGACCGATGCGCAACCGGCCTTCGACAGCCAAACCAACCAGCCCATCGTCAATTTCCGCTTCAACATCCGCGGTGCTCAGCGCTTCGGCCAAGCGACCACCGAAAATCTCGGGCGCAATCTCGCGATTGTGCTCGACAACCGGGTGATCTCCGCGCCGACGATCCAGTCTCCCATCACGGGTGGCGCAGGCCAGATCTCCGGCAGCTTCACGGTCGAGCAGGTCAACAACCTCGCCGTTCTGCTGCGCTCCGGCGCTCTGCCCGCCAAGCTTACCATCGTCGAGGAGCGCACCGTGGGTCCCGGCCTCGGCCGCGATTCCATCGAGGCCGGCAAGATGGCCACCTACGTGGCGGCTATCTTCGTGATCATCTTCATGTTCGCCACCTATGGCCTGTTCGGCCTGTTCGCGAACATCGCCCTTATCGTCCATGTCGGCCTCATCTTCGGCCTCATGTCCGTGCTGGAGGCGACCCTCACCCTGCCGGGCATTGCCGGCATCGTGCTTACCATCGGCACCGCCGTGGACTCGAACGTGCTGATCTACGAGCGCATCCGTGAGGAGGCCCATGCAGGACGGTCCATCGTCTCCGCCATCCAGGCAGGCTTCGACCGGGCCTTCGCGACCATTGTGGATTCCAACAGCACCATGGCCATCGCGGCCGTGATCCTGTTCTTCCTCGGCTCAGGCCCCGTACGCGGCTTCGCGGTCGTGTTCATTCTCGGCATCCTGACGACGGTTCTCACCGCCGTCACCCTGACGCGCATGATGATCGCGCTCTGGTACCACTGGATGCGTCCCAAAGCCCTTCCGTTCTAAGGAGTGCGTATCGTGCGCCTCGTTCGCCTCTGGCCCGAAAACTCACACTTCGACTTCATGCGCTTCAGGCGCTTCTCGTTCCCGCTGTCCGCGCTCATCTCGATCCTGACAGCGGTGATGCTCCTGACCGGCGGCCTCAATTTCGGCATCGATTTCCGGGGCGGCACGCTCATGGAAATCCAGGCCAAGTCCGGCCAGGCCAATGTGGGCCAGATCCGACAGACCGCCGAAGGCTTCGGCTTCGGCGACGTGGAGGTGCAGGAATTCGGCACTGCCGGCGAAGTCTCGCTCCGCTTCCCGATCCAGCCCGGCGGCGAGGCCGCGCAGACCGCCGTGGTGCAGAAGGCCCGCGACACGTTCGGCGCGGAATACGATTTCCGCCGCGTCGAAACCGTAGGACCGCGCGTCTCGGGCGAACTCGTCCAGTCCGGCACCATCGGCGTCGTGCTCTCGGTCATCGCGGTGCTGTTCTACCTCTGGTTCCGCTTCGAGCGGGAGCTCGCGATCGCCTCCATCATCGGCACGCTCCACGACATCGTGCTCACCATCGGCTTCTTCGTGATCACGCGGCATGAGTTCAACATGACCTCGATCGCCGCGATCCTGACCATCGTGGGCTATTCGCTCAACGAGACCGTGGTTGTGTTCGACCGGACCCGTGAGCTGATGCGCCGCTACAAGACGATGCCGGCCGAGGAGCTGTTGAACCTGTCGATCAACCACACCATGTCCCGTACGGTGATGACGGCGGCGACGACTGCGCTCTCGCTCCTGGCGCTGGTGCTCTTCGGCGGGCAGGCGATCCAGGGCTTCGCGCAGGTCATGCTCTACGGCGTGGTCATCTGTACGTATTCGGCCATCTGCATTTCGTCTCCCATGCTGATCTATATCGGTCTGCGCGGCTCGGAGACCGTTAAGGTGCCGGAGGGCAGGGCCGCCGCAGCGGAGTAGGACCGTGAGCAATGGTCGCCTCTATGATGGCTTCCTGCCCGGACGCTATCCGTTCGACGCCTATGGCAACGGTGGCTTCCGGTTTGCGGACATGTCCCATCGCGGTTCTCTGCTTGCCTTGCCATCGGGCATCCGGGCCTGGCCGGTGAGCTCCCTGTCCGAGCTGACCGACGCGGCACTCGATCCGATCTTCGCCGAGGGCGACGCCATCGACCTGCTGCTTCTCGGAACGGGAGCCGATATCGCGGCCATCCCGGCCGCGTTCCGCGCCCGCTTCCGCGAGGCAGGGATCGGTCTCGACGTGATGCAGACGGGTGCCGCCGCGCGCACCTACAACATCCTGCTGGCCGAAAACCGCAAGGTCGGCGCCGCCCTGATCGCCGTTCCCTGACATGGCGGAAGCAATCGCCAACTTCGCCCATTGCGAAGCGCTCGTGCGCGAGGCCGATCCGGACCGCTACTGGGCCAGCCTCTTCGCGCCTGCCGACAAGCGGCCGCATCTTTATGCGCTCTACGCTTTCAACTTCGAGGTTGCCCGGGTCCGCGAGGCGGTGCGCGAGGCCCTCGTCGGCGAGATCCGCCTGCAATGGTGGCGCGATGCGCTGCAGGGCGAGGCGCGGGGCGACGTGCGGGCCAATCCCGTGGCGGCAGCCCTCGACGACACCATCGTCCAATTCCGTCTGCCCCGGCAGTCCTTCGTCGATCTGATCGATGCCCGCATCTTCGATCTCTACGACGATCCGATGCCGAGCCTGAACGACCTCGAAGGCTATTGCGGCGAGACCTCGTCGAGCCTGATCCAGCTCTCGAGCCTCATTCTGGTCAACGGCTCCAATCCCGGCACGGCGGATGCGGCGGGCCATGCCGGTGTGGCTTATGCGATCACCGGGCTCCTGCGTGCTTTCCCGCATCATGCCCGGCAAGGGCAGGTCTACATCCCGGCCGACATCCTGACCCGCCACGGCGTGGTGCGGGACGACATCGTGACCGGGCGTGGCGGACCGGGGCTCAAGGGCGCTCTCCAGGATCTGCGCGGCGTTGCCCGCAGGCACCTCGAACAGGCGCGCAAGCTGCGCCCGACGATCCCCGATGGCGCAAAGCCGGCTTTCCAGCCGCTTGCCCTGGCGGAGCCTTATCTCAAGGCAATGGAGCGGCCGGACTACGATCCGTTCCACACCCCCGTGGACCTGCCTCAATGGCGGCGGATCTGGGCGTTGTGGCGAGGGCCGTTTTAGCTTTTACTCCGCCGCCGCAGGCAGCACCCCATCAGACAGCCAGGCCGCCAGATCGGCCCGCGCCCTGTCCGTCAGGGCCTTCTTCCGGGCGACTGCCTTGGCCGGACCGCGCAGGCGCTTGCCGTCCTCGGCTTTCGGCGCTTGCGCCAGCGGCGGGAACAGGCCGAAATTCACGTTCATGGGCTGGAAGGATCGGGGTCCCTCGTCAATGGTCTCGATATGCCCGCCGGTGATGTGGTTGATGAGCGCGCCGAGGGCCGTGGTGGCGGGCAGGGGCCGGATCGGCCGACCGAGCCGCTCTGCGGCGGCGAAACGGCCGGTCATGAGCCCGATGGCGGCGCTTTCCACATAACCCTCGCAGCCGGTGATCTGGCCGGCGAAACGCAGGCGCGGCATGGCCTTCAGGCGCAGGGTCGGATCGAGGAGCTTGGGCGAGTTCAGATAGGTGTTGCGGTGAATGCCGCCGAGCCTTGCGAACTCGGCGTTCTCCAGGCCGGGGATCATGCGGAAGATGCCGGTCTGCGCGCCGTATTTCAGCTTGGTCTGGAAGCCCACCATGTTGAACAGGGTGCCGAGCGCATTGTCCTGGCGCAGCTGCACGATGGCATAGGGCTTCCGGTCGGGGTTGCGCGGATCGGTGAGGCCGACGGGCTTCATGGGGCCGTGGCGCAGGGTCTCGCGGCCGCGCTCAGCCATGACCTCGATCGGCAGGCATCCGTCGAAGTATGGGGTGTCGGCCTCCCATTCCTTGAACTCCGTCTTGTCGCCGGCGATCAGCGCGTCCACGAAGGCGTCGTACTGCTCCTTGGTCATGGGGCAGTTGATGTAGTCCTTGCCGGTCCCGCCCGGCCCGACCTTGTCGTAGCGCGACTGGAACCAGGCGATGTCCATGTTGATGGACTCGCGATAGACGATCGGCGCGATGGCGTCGAAGAAGGCGAGCGACGTCTCGCCCGTGAGCGTGAGGATGGCTTCGGCCAGCGCCGGCGAGGTGAGGGGACCGGTGGCGACGATGACGGAGGACCAGTCCTCCGGCGGGAGGCCGGCGATCTCGCCGCGCTCGATGGTGACGAGGGGATGGGCTTCGAGGGCCGCCGTCACAGCGTGCGAGAAGCCGTCGCGGTCGACGGCGAGCGCGCCGCCGGCGGGCACTTGGTTGGCATCGCCCTTGGCCATGATGAGCGAGCCCAGGGAACGCATCTCCTGGTGCAGCAATCCCACCGCATTGGTCTCGGCATCGTCGGAACGGAAGGAGTTGGAGCAGACGAGCTCGGCGAGGCCCTCGGTCTTGTGAGCGTCGGTGCCGCGCACCGGGCGCATTTCATGGAGAACGACCGGGACGCCGGCCTGAGCGATCTGCCAGGCTGCTTCCGAACCGGCGAGGCCGCCGCCGATGACGTGAATGGGTTCGATGGTGCTCATGGTCATTCTCCCGAGCGGCTTTGTTGACTCCCTCGGGAGCCCTGGTCAAGCTGAGCCGGTTTACTTTTGGAAAGGCTTGAACGCCATGCAATCCAGGCGTCCCGTTGCTCTTATTACAGGTGGCAGCCGCGGCATAGGGGCGGCGGTGGCGCAGCTCGCGGCCGCTCGCGGCTATGATGTCGCCATCACCTACCGATCCGAGCGCGAGGCGGCCGAGCAGGTCCTTGCCGCCTGCCGGGCGTCGGGAGCGGCTGCAATGGCGTGCCAGGGCGACGTGGCCGTCGAGGCAGACGTCGTGCGGATGTTCGATGAGGCGCAGGCCGCGCTCGGACCCATCGCCCATGTGGTCAACAATGCCGGGATAACGGGAAAGTCCAGCAGGTTGGAGCAGGCGTCGGCGGACACCATCCGGGCCTGCATCGACGTCAATGTGCTGGGCGCGATCTGGGTCGCCCGCGAGGCGGCGCGGCGGCTCTCCACCAGCCGAGGCGGCTCGGGCGGGACCATCGTCAACATCTCGTCGGTCGCTGCGAGCCTAGGCAGTCCAAACGAATATGTCTGGTACGCCGCCTCCAAGGGAGCGATCGACTCGCTGACGATCGGACTGGCGAAGGAGCTTGCCGGGGAGGGTGTCCGGGTCAATGCGGTGTCGCCCGGCATGACCAAGACCGACATCCACGAGCGCAGCACCCAGGATGCCGGCCGTCTGGAGCGGATCCGCCCCCATATTCCGCTGAACCGGATCGGGGAGCCGGAGGAGATCGCCGAGGCCGTGCTGTTCCTGATGTCGGACGCCGCTTCCTACATCACAGGCGCCAATATTCCCGTGTCGGGCGGCAGGTAAGCCCCAGACAAGCGAAAGCCCGCCGGAGGCGGGCTAGGGCCTTTTGCTGCGGTGCAGCGAAGTTTTACGCGAAAGCGTTCTGACGAGCGATGCTCTCGATCTGGAAGCGGGAGATGCCGAGATCGTCGAGCTCACGGTCGGAGAGCAGGGAAAGCTCACGGACGGTCTCGCGATAACGCATATAAGCGCGGACTTTAGACAGGATGTACGAAACGAACATGGGAAGCTCCTAGATAATTACCGGCCCCTTTGACCGGCGGCCTTTGTTCTTGCGTTTGCAGTGCGGATATAAGTGTGTGCGGTGCAAAAGAGGAGTGGTGATAGTGTAGGTCTGTTATGCTTTAGTAGCATAACGTCCTAATGCCACGTTAACCGTGTTGCGGACCGGGTATGGCTTGCCGTTGGGAGCCCCCGGGCTCGAAGACGAAAACGGCCCTGTTTCCAGGGCCGCCTCTACTCCAGCATCGGTGTGTCAGCTTAGAATATGAAGAAGTCGCCCTTGGAGAGCTTCAGGCCGGAGTCCAGCTGGGCGAACTTCACCGCCGAGACACCCCCAACCCCGTCGGCATCGTAGAGCAGGGCGCCGGTCTGCTTGTTGTAGATGATCCGGTCCGAGGAATCCCGGGCGCCGGAACCGGTGTTGAAGGCCCCGCCGGCGAGCCAGCCGTCGCGTCCCGCCCGGGTGAAGACGTGACCGTCAAGCATGATCGTATCGTCGGTGGGCCGGAAGTCCGTAATCTTGTCGACGTTGCTCCTGGACGGCCGCTTGTCGAAGACGAAATAATCCTTCCCGGAACCGCCGGTGAGCGTATCGCTGTCCAGGCCGCCGCTCAGGTAATCGCTACCGGCTCCGCCGCTCAGAACGTCGCGGCCGGCCCCTCCATACACATCGTCATCGCCCCACAACCCGTAAAGCTTGTCGGCCCCGGTGTCGCCGTGAACGATGTCGTCGCCGTCATAGGAATAGACGACGTCGTTGCCTGATCCGGCGCGGATGATGTCGTCGTAATCGTTGCCGTAGAAGGTATCGTGACCTCCGTTGAGGGTCACGTACCAGGCATAGCCCTGAAGCTCGTCGACCGTCGTGTAGAGGTCGAGACTTTCGATGGAAAGGATGGTCTGGCCGTAATTCTCATAGACCAGGTCGTCGATGACGACGGTGTAGCCGTCGCTCCAGTATCGGGCAGAAAAGGAATCCACGAGAGCGCTGCCATAGACGTCGTACTCGGCAACCGCGCCGTCGTCATAGGCCAGCACCGTCGTGACGGAGGGATTGGCTCCGATGAAGGCCCAGCCTGAGCTGTCGGTGCTGGACATGTTGAAGCCGACACCTGCTGCGTTGAACGCCTGAAAAACCGCCATGACTGCACTGTTCCGATGAAAACACCCGATAGCGTTAAGCTAGAGGGGTGAACGTGAACTTAAGCTGTATGGGGCCGACGCTCGGCGTTCATGGGAATGGTAAAGAGTTGGTTTAACGTGTCGGCAGGCCCAGCGTGCCTCTGCTTGAAGCGTCGCGAGCGTGTTGTTTCTTGAACATTTGTTCATCTTCGCCGCTCAGCTCCCGTTTAAGATCCGTTACTTAATGTTATTGGGAACAGTCTCTACAGGTCGGCGTTCATCTCGCACCTTTACTGTTATGGAGATGGTCCCGTGAAGAAAATTGCTCTCGGTGCCGCCCTTCTCTTGCTGAGCAGCGCGGCCTACGCACAAACTTCGACGCAGACGAATTCGACCACCAACACCAGCGCCGGAACGACGTCGCAATCGTCCTCGGACTCGAACACGCTTCTGCGCAACCAGTCCGGCAGCAGCCGGACGCAGACGGATACGACGGGTGCAACCCGCAGCGAGAGCTCCGGTGCACAGATCAACGTCCGCAATCGCGAGGAATCCGGCACCCGCGTCGGCATCGAGACCCGTGAGCGCACCGGCGTCTCCGTCCGGTCGCGCACGGTGCGCGAGGTCGAGGAGCCGAGCGTGTCGGTCACCCGCCGCCGCAGCGTGACCACCTATGAGGAGCCCGACACCGAGATCCGCCGCACGGTGGTGAAGAAGAAGCCCACCAAGAAGGTCGCGGTGAAGAAGACCAAGCGGACCAACAAGGTCGTGTCGAAGAAGCGCCGGTACCAGGTCGTCGAGGATCAACCGGTGGAGGTTCGTCGCCGGACCGTGCGCCGCTATGAAGAGGTCAACGAGCCGAGCGTTTCGGTGCGCAGCCGCACCACAGTTCGCCGGACGCAGGACAGCACGCCGAGCGTCGGCGTGGCGGTCGAGCAGCGCCGGTCCAACGATGTGAATGTTTCGACGAGCCGGACCCGCTCGAGTGCGCCTGAAACGACCGGGACGGTCTCGACCCGCAGCCGGACGGATGTGAACAGCAACTCGGGCGGCAACACGTCCACTTCCGGCAGCGGCTCCACCAACATGCGCCTGCCGCAACAGGGTGGCTCTTCCTCGCAGGGCAGCACCCCGAACCAGTAACGGCAACAACGGCAATGGTCGGGAAAGAGACTGAGTCCTTTCCCGACCATCGGCTTTCATTCGAGTCCCGGAGGCCGACGATGAAAAAGCTTTTGGTGACAGTTAGCGTCGCGCTTTTGGCCGCGACCTCCTTCAGCGGCGCGGCGGACGCCCGCCCCGGTAAGGGCAAGGGTCATGCCTATGGCCACTACAAGAATCACAAGGCCCAGCGCTACTATGTCCAGAGACGGAACAACAACAATGCCGCCATCGCGGCCGGCGTGACCGGTGCGATTCTCGGTGGGGCACTCGCGGCCACGGCGCGGCCGACCTACCGGACCTATGACAGGTCCTATTACAGGACCTACGATGCGCCGAGGCGGACCTATTACCGCGAAGAATATTACGACGACGGCTACTAACGCCGGACCAGAGGGCGCCTTCGGGCGCCCTTATTTTTGTCAGCGTTTCAGATTTCCGACAGAAATGACCGCCCGCAGCGGGCCGTATTCCGTCTGCTTTCTCACATCGAGCTGCACCCGCCCGCTGGCCTGCGTTCCATAGGAGTCGGCGGAGCGCAGCCGCGATGTGCCGACCAGCGCGTCCGCTCGCACGCGCCCGCTGATCCGCACGCAGGTATCGGAGGCCTGAAGCATAGCAAAGCCTGGCGGGCAGGACGAGGCTGCCCATGCCGCGCCGGTGAGTGCAGGGCTGGCTAGAACGAGGGCGAGGACGCATCGCTTCATGGCAAGCTCGAGTTTAGCGCCCTCGATCCGGTTATGACAAGGCAATGCGCCCGGTCGACGTCAGGCGCCTCCCGAACCGGTCTGCCGTCCGTAGGACCCGGCGACGTCGGCCCGGTCCACCTCCACGTGGAACTGCTCGGCCTTGGGGCTGTAATCCCGGATGGCGCCTATGCCGTAGCGGTAGGCGAGTTCGCCGCCGAGCCAGCCGCTGAACAGGAGGAGTCCGGTCTGGATGCCCGACAGCCAGATGCCCCAGCCCTGGACGCCGGCAGCAGGATCGTCCAGACGAACACCGACATTGATGAGGGCAAGGGCCACCACCACCAGATTGGCCACCATGTGGGCCCAGGACACCCATACGTTGCGCACGCGGTCGATGGTCACGAAATCGATCATGCCGGGGACGGCGGCCACGAGGGCCGTGACGATTCCCGCGATCAGGAGCCAGTACGAGACCTGAGCCCAGAAGGCATCCTGGGTTGCGAGGAACGCGATGTCCGTTCCGAAGGCCCCAATCAGGAAGGCGACGGGGAAGACGATCAGCATGTGATGAAGGGGATGGCCGGCGATGGCCGCCGTGCTCTGGACGCCGTGACGGTGGTACAGGCCCATGAAAGTCTCCCTGTCGGTTGCCGTGTGAGGGAAAAATGCTCCGGCTACGCCTTCGTTCCAGGAGTTCCCATGCCCAGTTAGTTCGATCCGCCGCAGGGGAAGGTTCTGGACATCGCCGAGAGGATGGGAGATAGCCCAGGTATGCATTCCGCTGCGGAATGGGCTGCGGCGTGTGACTGCGGCCATCCGGTCGAACTCCACGGCAGCCGCTTCGATGGTCCTTGATCCTGCCACGCTCACTGTCGCCTTCGTGCTGCTTTCGGCAGTGCTTGGGACGTTGCTGCTGTTCTCCTGGGTGCTGAACCGCAAGGTCAAGGCGCTTGCGTGGTGGGGCAGTGCCTTCTGGCTCATCGCCGTCGGGATCGGGTCGGCCAATCTTGCCAAGGGCCAGCCGGCTTACGCGGTCCTGCTTGTGGCGAATGCCTTGGCGCTGCTGTGCTACGGCGTCTTGTACACAGGCTGCCGGATCTTCAACGGCCGCTCTGCACCGACCACGGCGACGCTTGCCGGAGTGGCTGTCTGGGCGGGGGCTTTCCCGTTCATCTATAGCTCGCATGGGTTCAGGCTGATCGTCGCGTCCCTGATCACCTTTGCCTATTCCTCCCTGTCGGCTTGGGAACTCGGGCGCCACGCTGCGCGGCCGCTGGCTTCCTCACGGGTTGCAGTCCTGCTCCTGCTGGGGCTTGCCGCGTTCAACCTGTCCCGAGGGATGCTCGGGCTCGGCCTGACCTCCGTCGCCTGGATCGACACCTTCGCCAGCCGGTGGTCGCCCTCCATGGCGCTTCTGCTGGTCATGTTCGGGCCGACGCTCGCCTTCATGTTCCTGTCCATGGCCAAGGAGTGCGTCGAGTTCGAGTACAAGCAGGCGGCCCTGGTGGATCCCCTGACCGGTGCTCCCAACCGGCGTGCTTTCATGGAGAACGCGTCCCGGCTCCTCGAACGGCTCGGAAACAGGCCGGCGAGTTGCCTGCTGTTCGACCTCGACAACTTCAAGGCCATCAACGACCGTTACGGCCACGATTCCGGCGACCGGATTCTGACGATTTTCGGAGAGGTGCTGACGAACCATCTGCCGCAGCACACGTTCGGCCGGCTGGGAGGCGAAGAATTCGGAGCGATTCTGCCGCTCGAGTCCCGCGAGGCGGCTCTGACGGCGGAGCGGATCCGGCACGCCTTCTCCGCGGCCGGTGCCGACGCCCTCGGCGACTCGGCCACGGTGACCGTCAGCGTCGGCTGCATCACCGGAACCGGCCTCGATGCCGGAACGCTGCTCCGGCGTGCGGATGCCACGCTCTATCAAGCCAAGCGTGGCGGTCGCAACATCGTCATCGCGGCCTGACGGAATTGCGTCAGTAACGATCGAACTCATCCTCCCGCGGCAACCGGCCCTGCGGAGTGAGCTGATCGACAACGCCCGGGAGTGCATGGGACAGTTGCGAGAGCAGATCCTGTTGAGGCATCCCGGTCTGCTGCGACAACTGATCGACGGTCTCGGGGCCGAGAGCATCTGCGAGCTGGTTCGGCGCGATCGGCCGGTTGTCACCGGGGCCCACCCAGGAATTGGCGATGTCGCCATGTCCTGAGCGGGTGAAGCTGTCGATCAGGCTGCCCAGGCCGCCCGCGAGAATCCCCCCATTGAGGCCTCCCGATCCGCCGCCGAGCAGGCCGCCCAGCCCGCCACCCAGGCCCCCGGAGCCTCCGCCGAGAAGATCGCCCAAGCCGCCCCCGCCGGTGGTCCCGCGGCCGCTCATCGCCTTTTGGGCGAGCAGGGCCAGAATGGCCATCATGATCGGCGACATGCCGCCTCCGCCCGCGTGGCCGCCGAGAGAGCCGCCCAATCCACCGCCAATGCCCCCGCCCATCGTTCCGCCGCTCGCACGTCCGCCGAGAACATTGCCAAGAACCTGATCAAGCAAACCCATGATGGTGCTCCTGTTTCGCCATGGAGGCCCAACGGAGGGCAGGGCAGAGGGTTTCAGCTTGAGCGTGGAAGAGACGGAGCCTCAGACGACGAAGAAATCATTGTGGCTGAGGGCAAGTCCCTTCTTGAGCTGTGCGAATTCCACCGGCTTGCGTGAACCAGAGCCGTCGGAATCATAGGAGAGGACGCCCGTCTTCTTGTTGTAGAGAACGTAATCGTTCTGATCCTTGGGTCTGTTCCCGGCGTTGAAGAACTCCGCATCGAGCTTCGTGGGATTGGCGGAGGAGCCCGATCCGAGCTTTCGGAAGATGGCGTTGTCGAGCCAGATCGAGTCGTCTCGCACCGAATAATTGACGATCGTGTCGAAGTTGACCTTCCGGTCCGACGTGGAGCTTCCGAGCCTGGTGTTGAAGATGAAGGTGTCACGGCCGGCATCGCCACTCAGAACGTCGTTGCTGGAGCCGCCGCTGAGGCTGTCATGTCCGTTGCCGCCGAAGACATAGTCCTTGCCGGAGTCGCCATAAAGCTTGTCGTTGCCGCCATCCCCGAAGACATAGTCGTTGCCGCCCATGCCTCGAACGGTGTCGTTGCCCGAGCGGCCGCTCAGGTCTTCGTCCTGCCCCGTGCCCTTGAACGAGTTGGATTTCGCTGACCCGATCCAGGCCTGCCGCAGAGTGAAGATTGCGCCTGAATCCATGCCGGTGATCACATTGCCGAAAAGCCGGATGCCGGTATCGCCAGCGAGGGTGTTCGTGCTCTCCTCGCGGATTCCGTAACGGGCATCGATCGCACCGTCGGAGTAGATCGTGTTGTTCAGGATCTGCGTGTTCGTAGAGTAATAGGTCAGGCCGGTGGTTGCATCGAGACGCATGCGGATGCTGATCTCGTCGAGCTGATTGTCCCCGGCCTGGGCGTTGTTGAAGATGCGGTTGTTCTGGACGACCGTCCCGGTGGAGCCTTCGATCCGAACGCCGTTGCCCTGGTTGCCGAAAATCGTGGCGCCGTCCACGAGGACATTGGCGGCCATGTTGAGCAAGACCCCTTCCTTCATGTTGCCGTAGTACTGGCCGCCTACGATCTGGACATTGCTGGGCCAGGGAATGTTCTCGGAGCCGCGCTGCACGACCACGCCGGCCGACCCGTTGCCGTAGGCGATGTTGTTCTCCAGGAGGAGTCCCGTCGTCGTGGTGGTGACGTTGAAGCCGTGCCGGTCGTTGCCGTAGGCGATGTTGTTCCTGTAGATGCCGTTGACGATGTAATCGGCCACGAAGCCGTCGAGCCCGTTGCCATGAGCCACGCTGCTCTCGATGGTCAGCCGAAGGGTCTGCTCATGCGGATCGAAGCCATAGCCCGAGCAGTCCATCACCTCGACGCGCGCCACGTGAATGTCGCTGTCCTGCAGCGGGCTTCCGGGTTTGACGCCTGTATAGAAGCCGTCGATCTTGCCCGTCGTTGCGTCGCGGTTTCCGTCGATGGTCAGATCGAAGACACCCACATTGCTCGTCACCGCGTCGAATGGGGTACGGACCACGCCGGTGATGTTGCCCGACCATCCGTCGGCGACTTTGAGGATCGTCTGGCCCATGCCGGCGCCCTGCAGGGCCGTGCCGCTGAGCATTTCCACCGCACCGTCGCTCTTGTCGCCGTTGCCTTTGACGAGCAGGGTGCCGGTCGGCAGAAGGACTGTCACGCGTCCTGCGGAGGGGTTTTTGAGATAGGCGTCGTGCGCTGCTTTGACGGCGGCATTGAGGGCAGCCGTATCGTCTAATGCGTCATTGGCTTTGGCGCCGAAATCCGAAGCACTGATAAACAAGGTCATGCAAACAATCCTTTGTTCGAAAAGGAGGCCAGCCTGCATAACCAGCTTTGACAGAGGTTTGGTCGGCTATTCTTGAGGATTGACCGACATAGGAGGTAGTCATCATGAAGGGAGGACAGGTCACTCGCCGGCTAGAAAATTACCCGAAAGTTTATCGTGCGGACAATTCGGAGACCGATTATTCGCCGGCGATTGACTAACTCTCGGCTGCAAGCATGAAATTTTCGCGCGTTGCTTTAAAAGTGAACTTCGAAGGAAGTTGTCGGCATAAAGCGAACCCTGCTGAGATCCAGCGATCATCTCTCGCACCTCGCCCGTCCGGCCGATGTCATTGAGTGGCGTCCGAAGGCTGACGATCCTGTGACCAGCAAAAGAGTGCCGTCTCGGCGAACGGTTTCATGAGAGCACGCATGAAGCCTGTGTTGGGTTACCACGGCCATGGTTGAAGGCGTTGAACGCATCCATGCCGCATCGTGATCAAGCCGCTCCATGGGCGTGGATGAACCGCACTTCGTCGCTTCAGCGTCCTCGATGTGAGACTGTCCGTCTCGTCGAAAGCGGTTCGGCTCTTCGTATCGGACCGCCGGCCGATCATATATGATGATATCGAGTAAGCCCTGAGATGACCGCCTTTTTCCAGCATGAGTCTCAAGCAAAGTACTAGGGTTTTAGTAAACAGTTATTTCTGATATCTAACTCGGGCATTACTCTGCGTTAAGCTCTCTTCAAGCAGGTTATGCAATGGTTCCTATGGGTGGCACACGATGTCTGGGGGCGGGCGTGACAGACGAAGAGATTGAAGCGGTTGCAGAGGAGCTGGCGAAGGCCGGCGGGACCTCGTGGTATCCCGGACGCACGCGCGGCGCTCTCCTGCGCTCCGTGAGCGAACGATACCGGGACCGGGCGAGACTGGCGATCGCAGCCCTCGACCGGGTCCGAGCTGCCAACGGCGGCTCGGCCGAGCCGCAATCGTCGGAAGCCATCCCGACACCTGTGCCTTCGAATTCAGGCAGCCCGGATCAGATTCATGTTGGGGCGGTTGTGGTCTATCGTCCTCCTGGAGATCAGAGGGCGATCACGTGCAGGATCGAGCGGATCGAGGCTGGTCAAGCTTACCTCGTGCCTGTTTCACGGCCCGATGTCGGTTGGGTTGCGCTGGACAGTTTTGACCCCGTGGGCGAGGCTTCGACCAAAGGCGAATGATCGCCAAGGGCGTAAGAACTCTTCACTTTGCTGGCAAAAACCGCTAGCAGATTTCAACCTGATTGCGGGGGTGACAGTCCAACCATGCGCTGCTTCTTTCACCTCGTGAACGACTATGAAGAGATCGTCGACAATTCAGGGATCGAAGTCCATGACTTGGAAAACGCCAAGGTTCAGGCGCTTCTAGCCATCACCGAACTGCGCCACGAGATCGGCGCCGAGATCGAGGATTGGTCCGGATGGCGCCTCGATATCGTTTGTCCGCAGGGGACGCTCCTGTATTCCATGCTCTTGAACAACACGGTGCATTGAAGGCAATGCTCGGCTTGAGGGCCGACGCCGTCATCGAAATTCCGATACTTACAGTAAAGCTTCTTCTGACTTTACAATGCAAGTATAATTCTAAGATGATATAGCATATCGCGTCATTTTCAGAATACGTTGTATCGTGCAACAAGGAGAACATAAGTATTCGCACTGATAAATATTCAAATCTGTGGAACTAACTTCCTCAAACCAGAGTCTTTTCACGCGAAGGCCCCCATTGGGCTACCTCCTAGGGAGTAGAGAGATGCATTCGCGTGGACGGTTGTTTGGCCTCGGTCACAGAGCTTCGGTCTGTGGAGCGGCAGTTCTTCTGGTTTCCTCCTTGGTATGGCAGCCGGCTGAGGCCCGCGACCGCGGCGGACGGTCTGACGGCATCGGTGCAGGGCTCGGCGTGAGCGTCGGCGGAGATCGTGGGATCTCCGCAGGCCTCGGCGCGAATGTCGGCGGCAGCGGCGGGATTGCGGCCGGTCTTGGGGCCAGCATCGGCGGATCGGGCGGCGTGAATGCGGGTGCCGGGGCCAATGTGGGCGGTTCGAACGGCGTGACGGCCGGCGGCGGCGCCAGTGTCGGTGGGTCGAGCGGGGTCTCCGCCGGAGCCGGCGCGAATGTCGGAGGCTCGGGCGGGGTCAGTGCAGGCTTGGGAGCCAATGTCGGCGGATCTTCAGGCGTGAGTGCTGGCGCCGACGCTGGCATCGGCGGGTCCGATGGAGTCACGGCGGGTCTCGGTGCGAATGTCGGGGGCTCCAGCGGGGTCAATGCCGGCGTGGGCGCGAGCATCGGCGGATCAGGCGGCATCAACGCCGGCGGCGGCGCCAACGTTGGCGGTTCCAACGGCATCGATGTGGGGGTCGGTGTCGGAATCGGCGGGGGCAGGAGCACCGGCGGAGGCACGGGTACCGGAGGCACCGGTGGAACGGTCGGTAGCGGCGGCCTTGGCGGAACGGGTGGTTTCGCCAACCCGGGTTCCACGGGAACGGGCGGCGTGCGCAACCCGTCCTCCACGGGAAGCGTCGACCCCAACCGGCCGGGCAGACCCGGTCAGACGGAACGCCTCAGGGCGGAGCTCCGCACCATGAGCGAGGAGGAGCGCGTGAAGCTGCGTCGCAGCTGCGCCATGGTCTCGGCCTCGCCGGACGGGTACGATTCCGACATGCAGGCGCTCTGCCGTCTGATGAGCCGGATGTCCGCCCGCTGAAAACGAGCCATGACGATCAGGAGGCGCGACCCATGGACGTCGCGCCTTTTGGATTTGATAGGCGTGCGCCGGGCGCTAGCGCCAGGCCGTCACCACGAGCGCGCTCATGCGGTTTTCGACCGAGGATGGTCCGAAGCGTGCCGTAAGGGCCTCGCCCGCCTTGGACGTGATCTCTTCCAGGCGATCCGGAGCGCGGGTTTCGATTTCGGCCCTCAGGGGCGTGCCCTGACAAAGCCCCATCGCGAGCTCCCGGGACGAGGGGGCGCTTGTGGTCTTCTCGACCACTTCGATTTCCGCGTTCTCGAACCCCGCCTGCTGCACCTCTCCGCGAATCCGGTCCGGATCGAAATAGCCGAAGGGCACACGCTCGATGAAGCGGGGCGGGTCATCGGGAAAGGCTCTGCCCGCGGTGTCCGAGATGATGCGGCTGGCCTCGTTGCGGTCGAGGGAGTTCCAGACATTGAACACGAAGCGACCGCCGGGCTTGAGCACGCGCAGGGCCTCGCGATAGGCAGCCGTCTTGTCGGGAAAGAACATGACCCCGAACTGGCACACGATCGCGTCGAAGGACGTATCCTCGAACGGCAGCTTCTGCGCATCGGCCTGCTGCCACGTCACGTTGCCGGCCTGCAGTCGCTCGGCGGCAAGATCGAGCATCGCCTGATTGAGGTCGGTTGCGATGATCTCGACATCGGGTGGCAGCGTTTTGACCAAGGCGCGGGTGACGATGCCCGTTCCGGCGGCCGTCTCCAGAAGGCGCCCCTGGGTAACGTCACGCAGCCGCGCCGCCATGTCCTCGGCAAAGGGCTGGAACAGCAGGGGGCCGAGATATTGCTCGTAGATTGCCGGAATGGAGCCCGCAAAGGCAGCATCGGTGGCGCCCATCATTTCCTCCACCGTGAAAAGCAGGGATGATGGCCCCGATGGGCAGGGCGGGCAAGTGGCTCAAAAGGCTAGGACTGACGATCATGCCCGATCGAACCCGTCCGGACGCCTGAGCCGGATACGCCGGAAAAGCCATGGCCCAGGCGGGCATTGCATGCTCTCTTGTGCGCCGTCGGAACGTTGCCCGATAAAGGAGGCACGCAGGTTCCAGGAGACCGCATGACGGCCATTCTGCAGCTTCCCGCCTGGTTGGGCGCAGTCCTTGCGATGCTGCTCGCAGTCGCAGCCTCGGCGCTGCCCTTCGTTCTTCTGCGCCGGTGGCTGAGCGACGATCTGCCAACGAAAACCCGTGACGTGGCCGAAACGGTCGCGGTCCGCATCGGCACGGTCCACAGCCTCATCCTGGCCCTCGTCTTCGCAGATGCGCAGTCCACCCACACGAACCTGCAGCAGGAGGTTTCCAAAGAGATCACCACCATCGAGCATATCGTGCTGGAACTGGATCAATGGAGCGGGCCGGAGAATGGTGCTCTTCGCAGCGAGCTCGCCGCCTACGTGACTGCCGTGCTGCAGAACGAATGGCATGCATCAGCCAATCTCAGAGGCAGCCGAGAGGCGAGGAGAGCCTACCATGTGCTTGATATGGCCGTTCTCGACCTGAGGGCTGAGACGCCCCAGCAGCAATCTCTCCGCGCCCGGATGATCGCCAACATGGACGATCTTCAGGACCACCGGAAGGCGCGCCTTTCCCTGGCTCATCGCGGACTTCCCGGCCTGTTCTGGTGGATGGCTCTGACCGGGTTCGTCATCATCGTCGGGTTCTTCCTCGTGTTCCCGGCCAATCCCGTGCACATCGCGATCCTGTCCGTGTACGGAGCCTATACGGGCCTCGCGCTCTACTTCATCCTGGCGCTCAGCCACCCCTATGCCGGTCCCGCCGCCATCGACACGTCGCCCTACAGGATGGTGCTGGAGGACGAGTTGAAAGGCTCTTAGGCGGGCTCAGGTTTTGGCAACCCGTACCCTCATGGAAACGGGAGGCAGAGGCGGCTACTCCGCCGCCTGCCGCGTCACCTTCTTGTCCTTCTTCGCCGGCGCCTTCTTGGTGGCGTCCTTCGGAGCAGCCTCCTTCTTCAAGGGCCTGCGCTCCAGCACTTCCTTGAGGAAGCGGCCGGTGTGGCTGGCCTTTGACTCGGCGATATCCTCGGGGGTGCCCTGCGCCACGATCTGGCCGCCGCCGCTGCCGCCTTCGGGGCCCATGTCGATCACCCAGTCGGCGGTCTTGATGACCTCGAGATTGTGCTCGATCACCACGACCGTGTTGCCCTGGTCGACGAGCTCGTGCAGCACCTCGAGCAGCTTCGCGACGTCATGGAAGTGCAAGCCCGTCGTGGGCTCGTCCAGGATGTAGAGCGTGCGGCCGGTGGCGCGCTTGGAGAGTTCCTTCGAGAGCTTGACGCGCTGCGCCTCGCCGCCGGAGAGCGTGGTGGCCTGCTGGCCCACATGCACGTAGTCGAGGCCGACGCGAGCGAGCGTCTGCATCTTCTCGCGGATCGACGGCACGGCCTTGAACAGCTCGCGGGCCTCCTCCACGGTCATGTCGAGCACGTCGGCGATGGACTTCTCGCGGTACTTCACTTCCAGGGTCTCGCGGTCGTAGCGCTTGCCCTTGCACACGTCGCAGGTGACGTAGACATCGGGCAGGAAGTGCATCTCGATCTTGATCACGCCGTCGCCCGAGCAGGCCTCGCAACGCCCGCCCTTCACGTTGAAGGAGAAGCGCCCGGCCTGGTAGCCGCGTGCCTTCGCCTCGGGGAGGCCGGCGAACCACTCGCGGATCGGCGTGAAGGCGCCGACGTAAGTGGCCGGGTTCGAGCGCGGCGTGCGGCCGATGGGCGACTGGTCGATGTCGATGACCTTGTCGAGATGCTCCAGACCCTCGATGCGATCGAATGGCGCCGGGTGCTCCAGGGCGCCGTTGAGCTTGCGCGCCACCGCCTTGTAGAGCGTGTCGATGACGAGCGTCGACTTGCCGCCGCCGGACACGCCGGTGATGCAGGTGAAGGTGCCGAGCGGGATCTCCGCAGTCACGTCCTTGAGGTTGTTGCCCTTCGCGCCGACGACCTTCAGCATCCGCTTCGGATCTCGCTTGCGGCGCTTGGCCGGCACCTTCACGGACATCTCGCCCGTGAGATACTTGCCGGTCAGCGATTTCGGGTTCGCCATGATCTCGTCCGGCGTGCCCTCGGCCACGATCTGGCCGCCATGGATGCCGGCGCCCGGGCCGATGTCGAACACGTAATCGGCGTGGAGGATGGCATCCTCGTCGTGCTCGACCACGATCACAGTGTTGCCGAGATCGCGCAGGCGCTTGAGGGTGACGAGCAGGCGCTCGTTGTCACGCTGATGCAGGCCGATGGACGGCTCGTCGAGCACGTAGAGCACGCCCGTGAGGCCGGAGCCGATCTGGCTGGCGAGACGTATGCGCTGGCTCTCGCCGCCCGAGAGCGTGCCGGACGAGCGCGCAAGCGTCAGGTATTCCAGGCCCACATCGACCAGGAAGGTGAGGCGCTCGCGGATCTCCTTGAGGATGCGGCCGGCGATCTCGTTCTGCTTCTTGGTCAGCTTCTTGGACAGGTCGCCGAACCAGAGATGCGCGTCCTTGACGGACAGAGCGGTAGCGTCGCCGATGTCGGAGCCCGCGATCTTCACCGCGAGCGCTTCCGGCTTCAGGCGCTTGCCGCCGCAGGCCTCGCAGGGCGTCTCGCTCATGAAGCGGCCGATCTCTTCCCGGGCCCAGTCGCTCTCCGTTTCCTTGTACCGGCGTTCCAGATTGGGGATCACGCCTTCGAAGGGCTTTCGGACTTCATAGGCGCGCATCCCGTCGTCATAGGCCATGCGGATGGATTCACCGTCCGATCCGTAAAGGATGACGTCGCGCACCTTCTCGGGCAGCTCTTCCCAGGGCTTCGTCATGGAAGCCTTGTAGTGCTTGGTGATCGCCTCGAGCGTCTGGCCGTAGTAGGGCGAGGTCGATTTCGCCCAGGGCAGGATGGCGCCGCGCTTGAGCGAGAGGCTCTCGTCCACCACGAGGGCCTCGTCGATGCGCATCTCGTGGCCGATGCCGCCGCATGTCGGGCAGGCGCCGAAGGGGTTGTTGAACGAGAACAGGCGCGGCTCGATCTCGGGGATCGTGAAGCCGGAAACCGGGCAGGCGAACTTGGACGAGAAGACGATGCGCTTCGCCTGGCCCTTCTCGTCCTTCTCGTCGGCATATTCGATGACGGCGATGCCGTCGGTGAGCTCGAGGGCTGTCTCGAAGGATTCTGATAAGCGCGCGGCGATGTCGGCGCGGACCACGATGCGGTCCACCACCACGTCGATGTCGTGCTTGAACTTCTTGTCGAGGGCAGGAGCCTCGTCGATGGCGTAGTACTCGCCGTCGATCTTCAGGCGCTGGAAGCCCTTCTTCTGGAACTCGGCGATCTCCTTGCGGTACTCGCCCTTGCGGCCGCGCACCACGGGGGCCAGCAGGTAGAGACGGGTCTTCTCCGGCAGCTCCAGCACCCGGTCGACCATCTGGGACACGGTCTGGCTCTCGATGGGCAGGCCGGTGGCGGGTGAATAGGGGATGCCGACGCGCGCCCAGAGCAGGCGCATGTAGTCGTAGATCTCGGTGACGGTGCCCACCGTCGAGCGCGGGTTCTTGGAGGTGGTCTTCTGCTCGATGGAGATGGCGGGCGAGAGGCCGTCGATCTGGTCCACGTCCGGCTTCTGCATCATCTCCAGGAACTGGCGGGCATAGGCCGAGAGGGACTCCACGTAGCGGCGCTGCCCCTCGGCATAGATCGTATCGAAAGCAAGCGACGACTTGCCGGAGCCGGACAGCCCCGTGAACACCACGAACTTGTCCCGCGGGACCATGAGGTCGACGTTCTTGAGGTTGTGCTCCCGCGCGCCCCGGACGGAGATGACGCGCGCATCCGGGTCTCCCGCCTTCGCGCGGTTGAACAATTCGTCGAGTTTCGCCATTGCCCGCTAGCCTTTTGAGGGAATCCAGCCTCGTCAGGCCGGTCCCCGCATATGTGATGCCTCACCCGCCGGTGCAATGCGGCGGATGATTCCAGGTGTTTGATCCTAGAACAAAGAGGGTACGGGGAGCAAGCGGAGCCTTGGGCGTTTCTGTGAAGGAAAAGGCCCGCCGGGGGCGGGCCTTCGAGTGGCGGAGGGCCTTCCTCAGAGGACCAAAATGAAGTCCGAAGGGTCAACGGCCGCCTTGTTGGTCAGGGTTGCCACGAGACTCAGATTGAACTTCGTCCCGGTCCCGTCGATATCGCAGTAAAGCTTGCCGTCGTCCGTGTCGTAGAGGAACTGCCCCAGGGTCGAGGTGGCCTTTGGATCGGTTCCGACAACAAGCGGGTTCACCGTATCGAAGGTCGGAATGACGTCCTTATCTGAAACCGGATCGTAATACTCGAAGGTGCTGGTCCGGACGAGGAAGTAGTCCTTGCCCGAGAAGTCCGCGATGGTGCTTTGCACGTAGTCCGTCAGGATGAATTGGTCGTCGCCTGCGCCGCCGACGAGGGTGACATTGCTGCCGCCATAGAGCTTGTCGTCGCCCTCGCCGCCCCAAAGGTTGTCCCGGCCAGCATCGCCATAAAGGCTGTCGTTGCCCTCGTCGCCGGAAAGATAGTCTTTTCCTTCGCCGCCATAGAGCCTGTCGTTGCCGAGACCGCCGAGGAGTTCGTCATTGCCGAGGCCGCCGAAGCTCTTGTCCGACCCGGTGCCCGACTGAATCTCGTCGTTCCCCACACCGCCGGTCAGGCTGTCATTGCCGTCGGCTCCGAAGATGGAGTCGTCGCCGTCTCGGCCGTCGAAACTGTCCTTGAACTTCGACCCGAAGAAGGAATCGTCGAATTTGGTCCCCTTCAGGGCTTTCTTCTTCGTGGTGATGCGATAGGTGGTCATGTGCTCCTCCGGTTATCGGCGGCGCTCATGACATGTTATTTCATACCGAGCAATTGCTGTTTGCAGCATTCAATGGCTTTTTCGCGCCCTGAGGGGGATTTCGGTGCCTGAAGCTCGGCCGCGCCCGCTGGAGTGAGGTGCGGGTGAGATTCAGGGCTTAGGCAAAACCGGCACAGAACTCCAAGTAGGCGCACGTCTTCCAGTAGCCTTTACGTTGAGGAATGAGGCTGATCGATGTGCGATTTGGCACATTGTTGCGCCTTTCCGCCCTCGCGCCTCTTGCCGAACGGCCGAGCTTACCTAGCTCATGCGAAACAAGATAACAATTCGGTCGCAGCGGGGGCCCAGGGAAAAGGGCTATACGATGATTTCGGCTTTCGCATGGGGACCAGCGCTCCCCGTCAATTCCACTACAAAATCGGATCAGTACGATCCCAAGATATGCGCTTTCAAGGATGGATCCTTTCTGGCGATCTGGGCGGATTACAGCAAAACCGGAGCGGATACGGATGGAGGTGCCATCCGTGGTCAGCTTTTCCATGCCGACGGCAGCAAGAAAGGCGCCGAGTTCCTGATCAACACCACCACGCCGCAATCGCAGGAGTACCCTGAGGTGGTGGTGCTGAACGACGGTCGCTTCGTTGTGGCGTGGCAAAGCTATACTGAGATTCGGGCCCGTGCCTTTAACGCGGACGGATCCGCCATCGGGAACGATTTCGAGGTTATGTCGAGCGGTACAGACAAGTTTGGCCTCACGGCCCTGTCGAACGGCGGATTTGCCGTTGCCAATTATGACGCGGACTTCACCTTCCTTCAGAGTTTCGACGCCAATCTGCGGAAGAGCGGCATTAAACAAGAGCTTTTTGTGCGCTCGGCAACAGCGAAGCTCGTTGCGTTGCAGGATCAGTATATAGCCCTGTATGACAAAAGCGGGGACATCTATGGAGAAATCCGGAACGACGACGGCAGCGCGCCAGCCGGTTCGGAAGTGTTCACCATTGCGGCAACGAGCAATATCAGCCGCGATCCTGTCGCAGCGAAGCTCGCCGACGGCCGTATCATCGTGGCTTGGACGGAGAGTGTAAGCCGGACCGGCCCCGATCTCTACCAGATCAAAGGCCAGATCCTGAACCCGAACGGTACCAAAAGCGGCGGCGAGCTGCTGCTGAGTGATCCCGGATTGTCCGGTTCCAAGGCCAGCTCCGTTACGGCCTTGGCCGATGGCGGATTCGCGTTGGCCTACATGGATCAGATCGATGGTAGGAACTTCGCCGATGTTCACGTATCAGCCTTCACGGGCAACGGCACCCGCGTCGGTGCCGACACGATCATCGGTCGTGCGTATTGGATTGACGATGAGTTGATTGTCACGACCTTGGCCGATGGCCGCGTAGCGGTGACTTGGAGCAGCGGTATTGGCGACTGGGACGATTTCGGCTTCAGCGTCCACGGCCAGATCGTGGATCTGCGCCAAGCCGGCGTGACCCTCACGGGCACTGCGGCCGACGACCGCTATTACGGCTCGCGCTTCAACGATTCCATGAAAGGCGAGGCCGGCAACGACAGGCTCTTCGGCCACGAAGGCAACGATGTCATCTCAGGCGATGCGGGCGACGACATGCTGTCAGGCCAAGCCGGCAACGATGCCATCGCGGGCGGCCTCGGCAACGACGTGCTGTCCGGTCACGAGGGCAGCGACGTCATCGCGGGCGATCTCGGCGACGACATGCTGTTCGGCCAGGGGGAACGCGATACCCTGACGGGCGGGGACGGCTCCGATGCCTTCGTATTCGACGCTGCCCCGATGGTCGGCCGGGCCAAGCACGTCGACCGGATCACTGATTTCAACGGCCGCGCCGACAAGATCTACCTGGATGACGCCATCTTCAAAGGTCTGAGCAAGAAGGTGGGCTCGCTCGACGCGGCCGTGAAGATCGACCGGAAGGCGTTCTGGAAGGGTAATGCGGCTCATGACAAGGACGACCGGATCGTCGTGAAATCCTCGGGAGACGTGCTCTACGATGCGGACGGCTCGGGTAAGGGCAAGGCGGTCGTGATCGCCAAGCTGAACAAGAAGGCTCTCAAGTTCGTGGATGCCGGCGATTTCTTCGAAATCTGAGCGATGCACCGCGATCCGAGGAGGCTGCGGGCAGAACCTGCAGCCTTTTCGTTTGGGAAATCCTGACGGCCGTCCGTTCACGGAAGACGGATGTCCTCGATGCACCTTGCCCAGGCACGGGGGCGACATCGAATCTGGGGACAGGCCTGTGCAGAACGTCCCCGCTCACTTGCCGCCTGCCGCCCTTGGCCCCAGAACAGCCTCATGTGAACGAGGAGTGGCTCCGATGGCGGGCAGTGTGAACAAGGTGATCCTGGTGGGCAATCTGGGGCGGGATCCGGAGGTGCGGCGTCTGTCGAACGGGGAGCCGGTGGTGAACCTGCGGATTGCCACGTCGGAGACCTGGAAGGACAAGGGCACGGGGGAG
>DASZBB010000158.1:0-16650 GCA_035944695.1 Microvirga sp.
GCGCGCTCGAACAGCCTGATCGCATCCTGCCAGCGGCGGTCGGCACCGGCCATGAGGGCTTCCAGGTAATCGGCACGGGCCCGCTGCGCCCGGGTCATCGGGCGGCTGCGGGCTTCGGCCAGGGGGGCTGCCGCCGCCCGCCTGTCGCCAGCATTCATGAGGCTTTCGGCGAAGGTGAGCCAATCCTCCGTCGTGCGGGCTTCGGCCGGCAGAGCCTGGATCCGGGCGCCCTCGGCCTTGAACGCCTTGTTCTCCAGGGGTGTCGTCGGCAGGTTGATGAACACCTCGCGCATCGACATGTAGAACAGCATCTGCTCGCGATCGTTGGGGCTGACGAGCACGAATTTCGTCGGAGCCTGGCCGACCGCCGCCACCGCGCCCTCACCCTGGCGAACCGTGACGGCGCCCTGCGGGTTCTTGAGCTCGACGACGCCTTCGAGCACCACCAGCGAGGTTTTCCCCGCGCCGTCCACCGACAGCGACCAATCGGTGCCGCGGATCGCCGCGACCGCCGCCGGCGTCTTGACGTCGACGCCCGAGCCGCCGCGGGCAGCGCGCGCCCAGATGTTGCCGCCCTGGAGGCTGAGCTGGGTCGCGTCCGCCGGCCCGCTCGCCACGTCGTTCACGGTCAGGGTCGAGTTGCGACCGACGCGGATCTGGGTCTGGTCGTTGAACAGGATCGCCAGGTTACCGATGGCGTTGGTGCGCAGGGTATCGCCGCCGACGAGGCTCTGCTGGAGCTGGGCGGCACGCCAGAGATCCTCCCGCACGAAACGCATCTCCTCGCCGCCCTTGGCCGCCACGATGGAGCCCGCGACGGGGGCCTGGCGCGGCAAGGGTGCCTGAGCCTGTGCGGCGGCGAGAGAAAGCGCCAGGACGCTTGCGGCGGCCAGAAGCCTGAAGGATCGGAAAGACATGGAAGACCGGCTCGATCGAAAGGTTACCTGCTCTAACGTTACTGGAACTTAGCAGGAAGCGCTCAGGAGCAAAGCCGATTCACATCATGGATGATGTGTTTTACAGCACAGGGTGAACGATTGCGGCATAAACGCCACAGATGAGGCGCCGGATCGCCGCGACGGGCCCGATCTCAGGCCGTCTTGCCGCGGGCGATCAGCAGTTTCTGCTTCAGGTCATGCTGGGCGAAGGGCTTCTGCAGAACCGGGCGGTCGCGGAAAGCGTCGCGGATGCCCGCACTGCCATAACCCGTTGAGAAGACGAAGGGGATCGAACGCTGCGCCAGGGCTTCGGCCACCGGGTAGATCGGCTCGCCGGCGACATTCACGTCCAGAATGGCCAGGTCGACCTGTTCGCGGGCCACGGCGTCAAGAGCGGCCGACAGGCGCGCGGCCGGGCCGATCACCTCGCAGCCGAAGTCGAGAAGCATGTCTTCCAGGAGCAGGGAAATCGCAGCTTCGTCCTCGACGACGAGAATGCGCAGGCCGTTGAGATCGCCGTCGCTCGTTACGCTGTCAGTCACGGGGTCACTTTCTTTCACGCTGGGGTGCTGGCTGACGTCTCAGCGGAGCACGAGACAAGATGCGCTGGATGTTTTGGACTTCAAGCCTGGAGAATCAGACGCTTCTATCATTTTTGCGTATCCATGCAAAAATCGGACGGGACCGCTATAGCCTATGATATCGTTGCCATGGTCATCTTAGGGCGTAAGGCTACGCTTGCCTAGGTCTCCTAGCGCTTTGGATCATCCGGCGAGGGGAGGAGCCCTTTCGTCACTCTGCGCCCCTTGCGGAGAACCCGCCTTGTCCCGAATAATCGCCCCATGTCCCCGCGTCATTACTTTTGTCGCCTCGTGAATGCATCCGCATCGGACCGAACCCATGGCTAGGCGACGGTCCAAGGCACCCATCCTCATCGTTCTGCACCAGGAGCATTCGACCCCAGGCCGGGTCGGGCGCCTTCTGGCGGAGCGCGGCTACCGCCTCGACATCCGCCGCCCCCGCTTCGGCGATCCGCTGCCGGAGACGCTCGCCGAGCACACCGGGGCCGTGATCTTCGGCGGCCCGATGAGCGCCAACGATCCGGACAATTTCGTCAAGGAGGAGATCGACTGGATCGAGGTGCCGCTCAAGGAGAACAAGCCCTATCTCGGCCTCTGCCTGGGCGCCCAGATGATGGCCAAGCACCTCGGCGCCCGTGTCTGGGCCCATCCGGAAGGCCGGGCGGAGATCGGCTATTATCCCCTGCTGCCGACCCCTGCCGGCGAAGCCCTCAGCCGCGACTGGGGCGTGCCCTGGCCGAGCCATGTCTATCATTGGCACCGGGAGGGCTTCGACTGCCCCTCCGGGGCCGAGACCCTGGCGACGGGCGACGATTTTCCGACCCAGGCGATCCGGGTCGGGGAGAGGGCCTTCGGCCTCCAGTTCCACCCGGAGGTGACCCACGCCATGCTGTGCCGCTGGACGGTGGTGGCCGAGGAGCGGCTGCAGATGCCGGGCGCGCAGGACCGGGTCCGCCAGCTCGCCGGCCGCTTCCAGCACGACCCGCATGTCTCGCGCTGGCTCGACCGCTTCCTCGATCATTGGCTCGACGACCCCATGCCGAAGCGACTGCGGGTCTGAGCCAGCACTTAGGTCGCGTCAAACTCGAAGGGCGAGACGCCGCGCTTCATCTCGTCGACGATCAGGGCATGCATCAGGGGAGGGGCGGCGCGCTGCGGGCAGGCGACGCGTTCGCACAGGCGGCAATTGATGCCGATGGGCGTCGCATCCGACGACGCTGGGTCGAGGGTGCGGGCATAAACGAGGCGGTTGGCGTATTTCAGCTCGCAGCCGAGGCCCACCACGAATTGCGGATCAGGCGCGCCCCAGGGGTTGAAGGCGCGCTTGACCGTGCGGGCGATGGAGAACCAGCGCGAGGAATCCGGCAGCTCGATCACCTGCGTCGCCACCTGGCCCGGATTGCGGAAGGTGGAGTGCAGGTTCCAGAGCGGGCAGGTGCCGCCGAACTGGGAGAACGGGAAGCGGCCCGAGGAAAAGCGCTTCGAGACGTTGCCGGCCGAATCCACCCGCACCAGGAAGAAGGGAATGCCCCGGGCTCCAGGCCGGGCGAGCGTCGTGAGCCGGTGCGCCACCTGCTCGAAGCTCGCCCCGAAACGGGCGCCGAGCACCTCCACATCGTAGCCGAGCGCTTCCGCCGCCGCATGGAACTTGCCGTAGGGCATCATAAGGGCACCGGCGAAGTAATTGCCGAAGGAGACGCGCAGCAGCCGCCGCGCCGGTCCGTCCGTGGGTTCCAGACGTGAGGCGAGAGCGTCGATCGTCTCGCGCATCTCGGCGAAGGCCAATTGATAGGCCGCCTGGAAGGTCCTGCCGGACGAATCCACCAGTTCGGAGATCAGAAGCTGGCGCCGGTGATGATCGTAGCGGCGAAGGGAGTCCGGCATCACGTCGATGGGCAAGACGCGCACGCGGATGCCGTGCCGGGCGTGCAGGCGCTCGGCGATGGCGAAGAAGGGCTCGTGGCCCGACACGGCGAGATCGGATGCCAGGGCCTCCGCGGCCTCGTCCAGCTCCGGAAAGTGGTTCTTGGCCTCGTGGATCAGCTCCCGGACCCGGTCGACCGGATTGACCTGGGGGGCGTCCTCCGCTCGATCCCGGTCGCTGAGGCTCGGCGTCACCGCCTCGCGGGCGCCGCGCATGGCCTGGTAGGCCCGGTAGAGGCGGTTGATGGCGTCAACCCGGGAGGGGGCGCTCTCCACGGTTTCGCGCAGTTCCAGCCGCGCCACCGGCGTGGAACGAAAGAGCGGGTCGGCGAAGACCTCCTCCAGCTCCGACACGGTGCGCTCGTGGTCGTCATTGGCGAATTCGCGCGGATCGAGGGAATAGGCATGGGCGAGGCGGATCAGCACCTGGGCGGTGATCGGGCGCTGGTTGCGCTCCATCAGGTTCAGGTAGCTCGGGGAGAGCCCGAGCTCCTCGGCCATGCGCGATTGGCTCATGTTGAGCTCGCGCCGCAGCCGCTTGAGCCGGGGTCCCACGAAAAGCTTTCTGCTCTCATCCATATTGTAAATCTTTTTACAAGTTTACACAGCGGGTGTTGTCAAAGCTTTACAGGGTCACTTTTCTTCACAAATCCAACGTTGAAACAAAGGCTTCTTCGAGGGTTAATGAAAACAAGACGTCCTGCTGATCTGCAATAATTCTGGCCCGGAAGCAGGTTTTGTCAAGAAATGTAAAAGAAGGATACGACATGACCACCGAGACGATCCCGGCTTCGACCGCCAGCCTGATTCCCACGGCTCCCGAGGGCCGCTTCGACGGCATCCGCCGCCCCTATTCGGCCGAAGACGTCGATCGTCTGCGGGGATCGGTGCAGATCCAGCACACATTGGCCGAGCGCGGCGCCCAGCGCCTGTGGCGGCTCCTGCACGAGCGTCCCTACGTCCACTCCCTCGGGGCCATGACGGGCAACCAGGCCATGCAGATGGCCCGGGCGGGCCTGGAGGCGATCTACCTCTCCGGCTGGCAGGTGGCGGCGGATTCGAACGTGGCGGGCGCCATGTATCCCGACCAGTCGCTCTATCCGGCCAATTCCGGCCCGGAACTGTGCCGGCGCATCAACCGCACCTTCCAGCGCGCCGATCAGATCGAGCACGCGGAAGGCGGCGCCAAGCGCGACTGGTTCCTGCCCATCGTGGCGGACGCGGAGGCCGGCTTCGGCGGGCCGCTCAACACCTTCGAGATCATGAAGGCCTATATCGAGGCCGGAGCCGCAGGCGTTCACTTCGAGGACCAGCTCGCCTCGGAGAAGAAATGCGGCCATCTGGGCGGCAAGGTGCTCATCCCCACCTCTGCGCATGAGCGCAACCTGATCGCCGCACGGCTCGCCGCCGACGTGATGGGCACCTCGACCCTGATTATGGCCCGTACCGATGCGGAATCGGCCAGGCTCATCACCTCCGAGGTGGACGAGCGCGACCGGCGGTTCATCGAGCCCGACAGCCGCACGCCCGAAGGCTTCTACCGCCTGAAGGACGGCACCGGCCTCGACCACTGCATCGCCCGGGGCCTCGCTTACGCGGAACTCGCCGATCTCCTGTGGTGGGAGACCTCGCACCCGGATCTCGACGACGCGCGCAAGTTCGCGGAAGCCGTCCACAAGCGTTATCCTGGCAAGCTGCTCGCCTATAACTGCTCACCCTCGTTCAACTGGAAGAAGAAGCTGGACGATGCCACCATCGCCCGGTTCCAGCGCGAGCTCGGCGCCATGGGCTACAAGTTCCAGTTCGTGACGCTGGCCGGGTTCCACCAGCTCAATTACGGCATGTTCGAGCTGGCGAGCGGCTACCGCGACCGGGGCATGGGCGCCTATTCCGAGCTCCAGGTGCGCGAATTCGCCGCCGAGGCCGACGGCTACACGGCCACACGGCACCAGCGCGAGGTCGGCACCGGCTATTTCGACCAGGTCTCGGTGGTCATCACCGGCGGCAAATCCTCCACCACGGCGATGGCGGAATCGACCGAGACCGCCCAGTTCCAGACCTCCACCAAGCTCCAGGCGGCCGAGTGAGCGTCCACAACCCTCAAACCCAGTCCTCAAACCCTTGTCACCAATGGAGATCGATCATGATGAAGTCACGTTTCTGGGTGGTCGGCGGCGAGTACACCTCCTGCGACTGCGAAACCATCGTTCAGGGCACCGAGCGGGTGGTCGGACCCTTCGAGAGCCGCATTGAGGCCGAGCGCACCTGGCGCACCCTGTCCGAGGATCACCGCCCCCAGGCGCAGGTGCGGTTCACCATCGCCCAGGAGCCTCCGTCGACCCTGAGCGCCTGACGAGGCCCCGAGAGGTGCTCAAATCGGTCGACCCGCCGGAGGACGCAGGTTCCTTCGGCGGGATCTTTTACCGTCACACGAAGTTTTTATTCTCCCGTGGAATTCTTCGCGGGCCTCCCCCTGCCTAAACGGCGCGACTGTCCTAGAAAGAGCAGGGCATTGTCTCTCTAGGGGGTTCGCATGAAGACCGTCCTCAAGTCGCTGACATTGGCTGCCGCCCTGGCCTTCGCGGCGGCGGGCGCCGCCAAGGCCGATGTGGTCGTCTCGTCGAAGATTGACACGGAAGGCTCGGTGCTGGGCAACATCATCCTGCTGACGCTCAATGCCAACGGCATCGCGACCCAGGACCGCATCCAGCTCGGGGCGACCCCGGTGGTGCGCAAAGCCATCACGGCCGGCGAGATCGATATCTATCCGGAATATACCGGCAATGCGGGCTTCTTCTTCAACAAGGCGGACGATCCGCTCTGGAAGGATGCAGCCAAGGGCTTCGAGATGGCCAAGAAGCTCGATTACGACGCCAACAAGATCGTCTGGCTCGATCCCTCGCCGGCGAACAACACCTGGGCCATCGCGCTGCGCAAGGATGTGGCCGATGCCAATAAGCTGAGGACGCTGACCGATTTCGGCCAATGGGTGACGAAGGGCGGCAAGGTGGTGCTCGCGGCCTCCGCCGAGTTCGTCAATTCGGAGGCCGCTCTGCCGGCCTTCCAGAAGACCTATGACTTCAAGATGAAGCCGGACCAGCTCATCGTGCTCTCCGGCGGCGACACGGCGGCCACCATCAAGGCGGCGGCCGAGCAGACCAACGGCGCCAATGCCGCCATGGTCTACGGCACCGATGGCGGCATCGCCCCGTCGGGCCTCGTGGTGATGGAGGACAACAAGAACGTGCAGCCCGTCTATGCGCCGGCACCCATCATCCGCGAATCCGTCCTGAAGGAGAACCCGAAGATCGCCGAGATCCTGAAGCCCGTCTTCGCCTCCCTCGATCTCGCCACGCTCCAGGGGCTGAACGCCCGGGTCCAGGTGGGCGGCGAGCCGGCAAAGGCGGTGGCCACGGATTATTTGAAGTCCAAGGGTTTCCTGAAATGATCTGAGGCTGTGATCTCAGGGCGCGAAGGCGTTTCCAGTGCATACTGGATGCTTCTTCGAGACGCCGCTACGTTGCTTCCAGGATTCTGGCTCGCAAGTTGGACCTTCCCGTCATGGCCGGCCTCGTGCCGGCCATCCCGATGATGCGGAGCGCCGCACTTTTCCAATCGGGACCACCGGCACGAGGCCGGCGATGACGAGGCAGGGTAGGGAGAAATTGATGAGCCACATTCTAATAACGGCGGTGGCGCGATAGGGGCCGGAAGCTTTGTGAACACGATCTCCACCCGAACGACTGCGCCCGGCATGCCTTCGTTGCGTCCATTCCTATCCCCGGATCGGCTGGGGAGCGTGATGGCGATCCTGATCGGCGTCGCGCTCTTCGCCTCCCCCTTCGTCATCTACCGCGCCAACCGCATCGTGGCGGGCGAGGGGCGGATGCTGTTCGACGCGCTGCCTCCTTCGGGCGCTTTCGCTGTCGCGGCTGTGGCGCTTGGCGTGGCGCTCTGCGGGGCTCTGATCCGCACGCCGCTGATCCGCCTTGCGGCCGCGTCCGTCGGCCTGTGCGTGATCTTTCCCGCCGTCGGGTGGTCCGCCGGCTTCGTCGCACCGGCCGGCAACACCTTCGCGCGCGTCTCGCCGTCGCTGGGCTTCTGGCTTCTGGCCCTGGCCTTCGCGCTGATCGCCGCCGATGCGCTGACGCGCCTGCGCCTGGGGCCCTGGGCGAGGCTCGCAGCCCTGGCGGCGGCAGTCGGAGCGATCGCCCTTCTGCTTCTGTCGGGCGCCTGGACCGATCTCTCCCTGCTCAAGGAATACGCGAATCGGCAGGACACCTTCTGGCGCGAGGCGCGCCAACATCTGTGGCTCGCCTTCGGGTCGATGATGGCGGCCTGCCTCGTCGGGCTGCCGCTCGGCGTTCTCGCCCACCGCGTCCGCGCCGTGCGGACGGGGATCCTCCAGGTGCTCAGCATCGTCCAGACGATTCCCAGCATCGCGCTTTTCGGCATCCTGATCGCGCCGCTCGGTTACCTGGCCGCCCAGGTGCCTCTCCTTGCGGCTTTGGGCATTCGCGGCATCGGAGCCGCTCCGGCCTTCATCGCGCTGCTCCTCTATTCCCTGCTGCCCGTGGTGGCCAACACGGTCACCGGGCTCAATCAGGTGCCCACCGCCGTGACCGATGCGGCGCGCGGCATGGGATTGTCCGTGCGTCAGCGCCTGTGGCAGGTCGAGCTGCCCCTGGCGCTTCCGGTCATCCTGGCCGGCATCCGGATCGTGCTGGTGCAGAACCTGGGACTGGCCACGGTGGCGGCGCTGATCGGCGGAGGGGGCTTCGGCACCTTCGTCTTCCAGGGCATCGGCCAGACGGCGATCGACCTCGTGCTCCTGGGCGCCATCCCGACGGTCGCCCTGTCGTTCGCGGCTGCGATCGTCCTCGATGCCATCATCGATCTGACCAGGCGGGGCTCTTCATGATCGAGATCGAGCACCTCACCAAGCGCTATGGCGCGACGACCGTCGTCGACGACGTGTCCCTGCGGGTCGAAGACGGGACGATCGCCGTCGTCGTCGGCACGTCGGGGGCCGGCAAGTCGACCCTGCTGCGCATGATCAACCGTCTCGTCGAGCCGAGCGCGGGCCGCGTGCTCATCGACGGCGAGGACACCATGGCGATCCCGGAGGATGAGCTGCGGCACCGGATCGGCTATGTCATCCAGGGCTACGGGCTGTTTCCCCACCGGACGGTTGCCGAGAACATCGCCACGGTGCCGCGCCTTCTCGGCTGGGACAAAAGGCGCATCGCCGCCCGCGTCGAGGAATTGCTCGACCTGTTCCAGCTCGATCCGGCAGAATTCGCCGGGAAATTTCCACACGAATTGTCCGGCGGGCAACAGCAGCGCGTGGGCGTCGCGCGGGCGCTGGCGGCAAAGCCGGCACTTCTTCTGATGGACGAACCCTTCGGGGCGCTCGATCCGGTCATCCGCAGCAAGGCGCAGGTCGATCTCCTCGCGATCCAGCGGCGTCTCGGCACCACCATCGTTCTCGTGACGCATGACATGAACGAGGCCTTCCAATTGGGCGACAGGATCGCCGTGATGGATCAGGCGCGGCTGCTGCAATACGACACGCCCGCTCAGCTGCTGACGCATCCGGCGGAAGCCTTCGTCGAGCAGCTCGTGGGAACGGCGGAGCGGCCTTTTCGCCTCCTGTCCCTGCTGCACGTGCAGGCGGCGCTCGAGCCCGGCGGCGCCGAGGGTGAGCCCATCCGCATCACCGATTCTCTGCGGGATGCTCTCTCGCGGCTGATCTGGGCAGGACGGGAGGCCCTGCCCGTGGTGGATGCATCCGGCGCCCTCGTCGGACGCGTCAGCGTGAAGGGCATCCTGGCCCATGGACGGTCTGTGGCATGAGCTGGCGATCGTTTGCCTTACGTGCAGCGGCGCTGCTCCTGCTGGTGCTCTTCATCACCGCGCCGCAGCTCTTCGCCTTCGCGTTCAAGCCCCTGACCATCAACGACGCGCCGGCGATCTACAATCAGGGCAGCCTGCTGGCCCTGACCCTGTCGCACCTGCGCATCGTGTTCCTGGCGACGCTTGCCAGCACGGTCCTGGCCGTGGGGCTCGGGATCTTCGTCACGCGGGCGTCGGGAAGCGAGTTCCTGCCGCTGTCGCGCAGCCTCGTGAATATCGGCCAGACCTTTCCGCCCATCGCGGTTCTGGCCATTGCGGTGCCCCTCGTCGGCTTCGGCGAGAAGCCGACCTTCATCGCGCTGTTCCTCTACGGCCTTCTGCCGATCTTCGAGAACACGCTCACCGGCCTGACGGAGGTCTCGCCGCAGACGCTGGAGGCGGCCAAGGGCATGGGCATGAATCCGCGCCAGCGCCTGCTGCAGGTGGAGCTGCCGCTCGCTTTTCCGGTGATTCTGGCCGGTATCCGCCTGTCGGTGATCATCAGCCTCGGCACCGCGACCATCGGTTCGACGGTGGCGGCCAAGGGATTGGGCGAGGTCATCATCGCGGGCCTTCAATCCAACAACGTCGCCTTCGTGCTGCAGGGCGGGTTGGTGGTTGCGCTGCTCGCCGTTCTGATCCACGACGGATTGGGACTGGCCGAACGGATGGCCGCCAGACGGCTGGGCCGCCACCTGGACGAGGTCTCATGACGCTGCTCGAACGACTGAAAATCGAAACCCGCGAAGCGCATGACCGAATCGAGGCCGCCATCGATCTCGACCGCCGGATCGCATCGCGCGAGGCCTACCGGGACCTGCTGATCCGCTTCTATGGGTTCCACAGGGCCTGGGAGAGCGAGGCTGCCGACACGGCTCCCGACCGAGCCTTCTTTCGGAGCCGCTGCAAGACGCAGCTTCTCGCCAAGGACCTGGAAGTCCTAGGACTAAAATCTGAAGACATCATTCGTTTGCCACAATGCCGGCCTCTCATGCCCCTGCCGGTCCCGGAGGCCGTGCTGGGAAGCATGTATGTGGTCGAGGGCTCGACGCTCGGCGGCGCCATGATCGCGCGCGCGGTGGAGAACCGGCTGGGATTCACTGCGGAAACGGGTTGCGCCTATTTCCGCAGCTATGGACGAAACGTTGCTGCCATGTGGAAATCGTTCGGCGCGGTGCTTCTGGAAGCCTCGTCGCCGGAAGCCGACGATCTCATCGTCGGGGCCGCACAGGATACCTTCACCGTAATGCACAATTGGCTGTGCGAGGCCCCATGACCCTGCAAATGCAAGACATCGATCTGACCGCCTGCGAGCGGGAGCCGATCCACATTCCCGGCAGCATCCAGCCGCACGGGATCCTTCTCGCGGTCAGGATGTCCGACAGGACGATTGCCTATGCCAGCGCCAACATCGCCGGGATCTTCGGCCTCGATCCGGCGGACGTTCTCGGCCGGCCCTTCGCGCAGGTGCTGCCGGCCCTCAGCAGGGAATTCGCCGCGCAGCTCGACGATCCTCCGCCGGCGGGGAGCACCCGTTTCGTCCGGACCATTCAGGTCCGGACCGCTCAGGAGGAAAAGTACTTCGAGACGGCGATCTCCCGCTCGGGCGACTGCGCGATTCTCGAACTGGAGGAGCCGCCCTCCGGCGTAGTCTCCGGCATCGATGCGCTCTATCCCACCCTGCGCCGGTTCGTGGAGCAGTTGCAGGGGGCCTCGACGGTCGAGATCCTCTGCCACCTTGCCGCGCAGGACATCCGCCGCATGACCGGCTTCGACCGGGTCCTGATCTACCGGTTCGACGATGAGTGGAACGGCACCGTCATCGCCGAAAACCGCAACGAGGTGCTGCCCTCCTATCTCGACCTGCGCTTTCCCGCGTCCGACATCCCGGCCCAGGCGCGGGAACTCTACCGGCGCAACCGTCTGCGCATCATTCCGGATGCCAACTACACGCCGGTTCCCATCCAATCGTGCGATCCCGCACCACTGGATCTGAGCGACTCGGTGCTGCGCAGCGTCTCGCCGGTGCATCTCGAATACATGCGCAACATGGGGACGCTCGCCTCCATGTCGATCTCGATCCTGCGCGACGGCAAGCTGTGGGGCCTGATCTCCTGCCACAACAAGGAGCCGAAGCGCGTTTCGCTCCAGGTGCGCAATGCCTGCGATTTCCTCACGCAGATCTTTTCGCTGCAGCTGGAGGCGCGGGAGAACACGACGCTCGCCGAGAACCGGGTGCGCCTCGGGGCCGTGCAGTCGAGGCTCCTCGCCCACATGGCGGCCGAGGAGTACTTCATCGCGGGCCTCGTGAACCATCAGGACGATCTGATGATCCTGGCCGGCGCGCAGGGTGCTGCCGTCGTGACGCAGGACCATTGCTGGTGCCTGGGCCAAACGCCCGACCAGGATCAGGTCAGGGCCCTGTTCGACTGGCTCTCGAAGCATCATCCGGAAGATGTCTTCGCCACCGACAATCTGTCGGCAGTCTATCCGCCGGCGCAAGCCTTCGCCGATCGGGCGAGCGGCCTTCTCTCCATTTCGATCTCGAAGGTGCATTCGAGCTACGTCCTCTGGTTCCGGCCCGAGGTCGTGCAGACCGTCAAGTGGGGCGGCAATCCGCAGAAGCCCGTGCAGGAGGAGGCGGGCTCCTTGAGGCTTCACCCCCGGCGTTCCTTCGAGATCTGGAAAGAGACGGTGCGCAACCGCTCCCTGCCCTGGGACCGGAGCGAGACCGAGGCCGTCAAGGAACTGCGCAACGCCATCGTGGGCATCGTCCTGCACAGGGCCGAGGAACTGGCCTCGCTCTCGGAGGAGCTGCGCCGTAGTAACAAGGAGCTGGAGGCGTTTTCCTACTCGGTTTCCCACGACCTGCGCGCCCCGTTCCGGCACATCGTCGGCTATTCCGAGCTCCTGAAGAAGCACGAATGGAGCGAGCTGTCGGAGAAGGGCAAGCGCTACATCGACACGATCATCGAGTCCGCCTACACGGCCGGAACCCTCGTCGACAACCTGCTGCGCTTCTCGCAGATGGGTCGCACGGCCTTGAAGCCCCGATCGGTGGACGTCGAAGCCCTGGTCGGCGAGATCAGGCAGAAGCTTTCCGCGGAGCATGGCAGTCGCCGGATCGAATGGATCGTCGGGGAGCTGCCCCCGGTCATCGCGGATCCGGTGCTGATCCGGCTGGTGTTTGAAAATCTGCTCGACAATGCGGTAAAGTACACCCGCACCCGGGAGAAAGCGCGCATCGAGATCGGCTCCAGCCGCAAGGATGGGGAGACGATCTATTTCGTGCGCGACAACGGCGTCGGATTCGATATGAGATACATCGACAAGCTGTTCGGCGTTTTCCAGCGCCTGCACCGGATGGAAGAATTCGAGGGAACCGGGATCGGACTGGCCAATGTCCGTCGCATCGTCGAAAGACACGGAGGCCGGGCCTGGGCCGAGGGAGCGCTCGACAAGGGGGCCGCCTTCTCCATCGCCTTGCCGGATCAGAATGAAGGAGCCGCTTGAATGGCGGAATTGAAACCGATCCTGCTGGTTGAGGACAACCCGAAGGATCTCGAACTGACGCTGGCGGCCCTGGAGCAGAGCCAGCTCGCCAACGAGGTCGTGGTGGTGCGCGACGGCGAGGAGGCGCTCGACTTCCTCTATCGCCGCGGCGCGCACGAGAGCCGCAACACCAGCGACCCGGCTGTCGTCCTGCTCGATCTCAAGCTGCCGAAGGTCGACGGGCTCGAGGTGCTGGAGAAGGTCAAGGCCGACCCGAGCTTGCGGCATACGCCGGTCGTCATGCTCACCTCCTCGCGGGAGGAGAGCGACCTGGTGCGCAGCTACGAGCTCGGGGTGAACGCCTTCGTGGTGAAGCCGGTGGGCTTTCGCGAATTCTTCGACGCGATCCAGGATCTCGGCGTGTTCTGGGCCATCCTCAACGAACCGCCGCCGCGGCGTAACGGCCAATAGGGGCATCGATGGATCGGGTCTCCGCTACTCCCTCAGATCGGATGCTGCGCATCCTCCTCCTGGAGGACAGCGCCCTCGATGCTGAGCTGGTGACGGAGGCTTTGATCGATGCCGGCCTTGCCGTCTCGATCGAGCGGGTGGTGTCCGCCGACGATTTCACCAGGGCGGTGCGGGACGAGAGCTGGGATCTTATTCTCGCCGATTACCTTCTGCCCGGCTTCAACGGCCTGAACGCCCTCGAGATCGCCCTCGAGATCGCCCGCGCCACGCCCTTCGTCTTCGTGTCCGGCGCCTTGGGAGAGGAGGTCGCCGTCGAGGCCCTGAAGCGCGGGGCGACGGATTACGTGCTCAAGGACAAGCTCGACCGCCTGCCCGCCACGGTGCTGCGCGCCCTCGCCGAAGCGCAGGCACAGGGGGAGAAAAGGCGCGCGCAGGATGCCCTGCAGCGGATGCTCGACGAGCGCACGGCGCTCCTGCACGAGCTCGATCATCGGGTGAAGAATAATCTCCAGCTCCTGCTCTCCCTGATGAGCATCGAGTTCAGACAGGCCGAGGAAGGACCCGTGCGCCAAGCGCTCGGGCGGATGAAGGAGCGCGTGCAGGCGCTGGCCGCCGCCCATCGCGATCTCTATGACGGGCAGGGGGCGACGCGGTTCGACGCATCGAGCTTCGCCAAGGGATTGTGCCAGGAGCTGACCTCGTCTCTTCCGGACGTGCGGATCGCGCCGGAATTCGAGGTCGAGACCGTTAAGGTCGAGGCCGCGAAGGCGGCCCCCATGGCGCTCCTGTTCAACGAGATCGTCGTCAACGCCCTCACGCACGCCTATAGAGAGCGCCATGGAAAGCTGAAGCTCCTGCTTCATGTCCGGAACGGGACCCTGCTGTTCCAGCTGTCGGACGATGCTTTCAGCCCCGAGGAGAAAGAGTCAGCGCAGACGAGCGCCTCCGGCACCATCCTGAAGGCCCTGGCGCGCCAGCTCGATGCTCATGTGGAATGGCCGCGCGAGGACCCGGCCACCCTCGTGCGTGTCCTGATGCCGGTTCAGGACAGCTAGCATGAAAGGGCGAATTGGCGACGCGGAACGCAGGACTGAACAACCGAGCAGGGATGTGCCTGAAGGCGCCCGCACCTCGTTGCGGCAGGTGCTGTGGGGGCTGGTCTTCGTCCTTGCCCTGCCGACCATCTTGGTGGCAGCAGCCGGGCTCTATTCGGGCTACCGGGCCGAACAGCAGGCGATCGACCTGCGCATGCAGGAAACGGCTCGCGCCCTGAGTCTCTTGCTCGACCGCGAGATCGAGAAGTCGGTGGTGGCGGTGCAGGTCCTGGCCCAGTCGACCAGCCTTGCCAGGGGGGACCTCGAAGAATTCTATCGTCGCGCGAAGAATACGGGTCTCGCCGAGCCCTCCTGGATCGCTCTCTTCGAACCCGGCGGCCGCGCTCTCTTCAACACCCGCGTGCCTTACGGCGTGATCCTGCCGAACAGCAACCGTCCGGATGTGCTTCGGCGCGTTCAGGAAACCCGCAAGCCCCATGTATCCGATCTCTATGTAGGATCGTTGACGGGGCAGCGCCTGATCACCATCGATGCTCCCGTCATTCTGGACGAGCAGGTCGCCTATATCCTGTCCCTGGCCATCACGCCCGACGTCTTCCAGGCCATCATCCGCGATCAGCGGATCGACGATCGCTGGAATGCCGCGGTGCTCGACAGCAGCAGGACAATCGTGGCCCGAAACCGCTCCCCGGAGCGGTTCGTCGGCCAAACCGCCAGCTCCACCGTCCAGGATGCCCTCGCGGCCTCGCGGGAAGGACGCCTCCAGAGCGTCACGCTGGAAGGCATTCCGGTGCGCACCTATTTCAGCCAGTCGCCGTCTTACGGCTGGTCCTTCGTGCTCAGCATCCCGGAAACGGAGCTGGCCAAATCGGCGCAGCGCTCCCTCTTCTGGCTCACGACCCTTGGAGCCGTTATCCTGGGCGGCATTCTCCTGGCGATCCTGCTCTCCCGATCCATCGCCAAACCGGTCGACCAGCTCGTGACCGCTGCCCAGATCCTCGGCCGCGGGGGCGAGATCACCGATCCGGCCACCACGCGCGTCCTGGAATTCGACACGATCAAGAAGGCCCTGAGCGAGGCTGCGGCGGGCATCCGCAAGCACGAACGGGAGCGGGAAGAGGTCCTGGCCCGCATGGCTGAGAGCGAGGCGCGCCTGCGGCTGGCACTCAATGCGGGAAATCTCGGCTCCTGGGAGTACACGCCGTCCACGGGGGCCTTCACCACATCGGCCGATTGCCGGGCCAATTTCGGCCGCGGGCCCGACGAGCCCTTCTCCTATGCCGATCTGGTCGCGTCGATCCATCCCGACGACCGCACCATGCAGGCGGAAGCCGTCGCACAGGCCCTTGCGACCCGCACGGATCTGCACGTCGAATATCGGGCCATCTGGCCCGACGGCAGCGAGCACTGGATTCGGGTGAGCGGCCGCATGAGACGCGGTGCCGATGGCCAGATCTCCATGGTCGGCGTGTCTCAGGACATCACCGAGCGCCGTCTCGCCGAGGAGCGGCAGGCGCTTCTGCTCCACGAGCTCAACCACCGGGTCAAGAACACGCTGGCGACCGTTCAATCCGTGGCCTCCCTGACCAGGCGCTCCGCAGAGAGCAGCGATCCGGCCGCCTGGAACGCCTTCATGGATCGCCTGCACGGCATGGCCAAGACCCATGACCTCCTCACGGCCACGCAATGGCAGGGCGCGCTTCTGGAAGACGTCTTGAGGAACGAGCTGGAGCCCTACCAGGATGCCATGCGCCAGCGCATCCGCCTGCACGGCCCGAAGATCAACCTGCAGCCGGGCGCCGTCCTGGCCCTGGGCCTTGCCGTCCACGAACTGGCGACGAATGCCGTCAAGTACGGGTCTCTCTCGGTTCCGGACGGCAAGGTGCACGTGATGTGGGCCCTCACGTCGGGGAGCTGCCAGCCCGCGCTGCTCGTGGAATGGGTCGAGAGCGGCGGCCCGCCCGTGAAGAAGCCCGAGCGTCAGGGCTTCGGATCCAAGCTCATCCAGCGCGGCCTTGCGCAGCAGCTGGGAGGCGAGATCAAGCTCGATTTCGCTCCGTCCGGAATCCGTTGCGTGATCACCTTCCCGCTTTCGACCATGGCAGCCGATCAGAGCGATGCGGACGACGCCCGCGAGCGCTACGCGTCCTGATGACGTGTGCCATTCGGCCGACGATGATGACCATCATGGCCGGGACAGGCCCGGCCGTCCGGATCAGTGAGGTGCGGCGCTTGTCGGATCGGGATCACCGGTACAAGGCCCGTGATGACGGGGAGGGCATCGTTTCCCTTTTC
>DASZBB010000159.1:0-2853 GCA_035944695.1 Microvirga sp.
GTGTACTCACCAAAGCATAGAACTGGTCGATGTTCTCTCGCGATCCGTAAGGATCGCCGCAAGGACACCGCCGCCTACGCTTCTCTTCCCTCTCAACAATGTCAAAGAGCACATCACATCCCGAAATCCGAGACGGACAAAAACAGACTTCCGCAGAACAGCCTTTGTTCCCGACCGAAGTCGGGCCCAACAGCCCGGTTTCTGAGGAAGATCTGGGCGCCGTTCGCGTCAGCGGCGGCGTCGATGGGCGGTATATAGGCTGAAGCTCGTCGGCCTGTCAACGGCTTCGTGAAAGTTTTTTGACAAGGGCTCGATTTCCTGGCTCCTGGCCGTCGCTCGCACAGGTTTTTTCGCTACTGCCTCACTGCCGACACAGTGCGGCACGAAGCAGAGCCGCGGCGGGCGTCTCTTCCCCGAACCTCTTCCCTTGGGGAGTTGGCGCGCGGCGCGCAAGCTTGTCTATTAGTCTGTGCGGTTGTCGTCTCTTGTGCTAGATGGCCTCTGGCATCTGTGACAGCAACCCACCCGCATCGATACCAGACAGAAGTCATGACCTCTTCTCCCCCCGACGACAGCCATGCCAAGAGTTTCCGAAAGGAAGCCCTGCACCTGTCGTCCGGCATCGACCTCGGGCACGAGCCGCCGCTCAACACCAGCGGCCATGCAGCCCCCGAGATCGACAAATGGGAGGTGAACCTGCGCTGGCTCGGCGCAAGCGTCCTGACCGGCGTCACCGGCGCGGTCCTGATCGGCGCCTCCATCTATATCGCCCTCGAAGGTGCCACGACCTCGGCCCTTCCTCCCGAGCGGGCGGCCCTCAACGGCCGGGCCCCATCCGGAACCGACGAGGAGCGGAGCTCGAACGTGGCCCGCAAGGCCAACCGGCTCAACATGACGGAACAGACGTCCTCCGCACGGCAGAGCTTCAAGGCGCCGATGACGATCCGCAACGGCGAGCGCGAGGCCATCAAGGTCCGCAACTTCGTGCGCGTCGCCACGAACCTTTCCCTGACCGCCGGCACCTATGCGTCCGACATTCCGCCCTTCAATCCCCTGCGCCTGTTCGCCGAGGGGATGGACGAGCAGCGCATCGAACCGACGCCGGAGATCGCCGATGCCGACGTGTCGGTTCTCAGGCGTGATCTTGCCACGGTGGCCATCGCGGCGAGCGCCCCCTCCCTGACGGACAACGACGTGCTTGCGATCCTGGAGGAGGAGCGGCGCGTCTTCAACGAGGCGGGGCGCCGGGCCTCCGTGCCGATCCCGGCCCAGCAGATGCTGTCGCGCACGCTGCGGCAGCCCGACGGGTTGGGCGATGCCCTGGGCTATGCCCGTGTCGTCGACGCACCCTTCAGCACGATCGAGGTTCGGGTCGTGCCCGAGAACGTGACCGAACTTCCAAAGGTCGAACAGAAGGCCATTGCGCCCCTCGTCGAGGAGCGCGATGTGATCCTCAAAAAGGGCGAAACCCTCGAGACGGTCCTGCGCAGCTACGGGGGAACCCCCGAACAGATCGCCGCGATCACCTCGGCTCTGGCGGCTCGAATCAAGGTCGAGGGCTTAACCGAGGGTCAGAGGCTGCGCATTCTCATCGCACCCGGCCCCCGCCTCGGCGACCCCCGGCAGATCGTGCGGGTAATCACGTTCGGGGAACGGGGCATTGAGGGCATTGCCGCCACCAACGATCGCGGCGTCTTCGTTTCCGTGACACCGCCCTCCGACGAGACTGGCCGGCAGGTTGCCGAAGCCTCGGAGGAAGAGGAGGAGGATGACGCGCGCGGCGGCGTGCGGCTCTACGAGAGCCTCTACGAGACGGCTCTCAAGAACGAGCTGCCGCGCCAAACGGTGGCCGAGCTGGTGCGGATCTTCGGTTACGACGTCGATTTCCAGCGCCGGGTCTCGCCAGGCGATTCCTTCGAGATCTTCTATGGCTCGGATGACGAGAACGGCACGCCGGAGGTTCTCTACGCCTCCCTCACCGTGGGCGGGGAGGCCCGTCGCGTCTATCGCTACCAGGGCGAGGACGGCACCGTCGACTTCTTCGACGAGGCGGGCCGCTCCCTCAAGAAGTTCCTGATCCGCAAGCCCATCGCGGACGGCATTCTGCGCTCGGGCTTCGGCTCGCGCTTCCACCCGATCCTCGGCTATTCGCGTCCCCATACCGGCGTGGATTGGGCCAACCGGGTCGGCACGCCCATCATTGCTGCAGGCAACGGCACCGTCATCAAGGCCGAATGGGATTCAGGCTATGGCCGCAGGGTCGAGCTTCAGCATACGAACGGCTATGTGACGGCCTATTCCCACATGTCCAGCTTCGCCAAGGGCATCGCGCCCGGCAAAAGGATCCAGCAGGGCCAAGTGATCGGCTATGTGGGCAATTCCGGCCTTTCGACCGGTCCTCACCTCCATTACGAGGTGATCATCAACGGCAGCTTCGTCGACCCTCTGAAGATCCGCCTGCCGCGCGGAAAGGAGCTCGAGGGCCGCGGGCTCGTGGACTTCAAGCGCCAGCGCGAACAGGTCGACGAGCTGATGTCCCACAGCGTCGCCTCCACCGCACTCTCCCAACGGGCGGAGTTGCGATAGGCCTCATGCTCGAGCTTCTCGCGATCGTGCTGCCGGTCTTCGGCTTGATCGGCATCGGCTATGTCGCGCGCCAGACAGGGTTCATTTCCGAGCGGGCCGGCGAAGGCCTGTCCGAGTTCGTCTTCACCCTGTCCCTGCCCTGCCTGATCTTCCGCACCCTCGTGCGCGCCGAGATCCCGGACGTCCAGCCTTGGGGTTACTGGATCTCCTATTTCGTCGGCGTCGGCGCGGTCTGGTTTCTGGCCACCGGGATCGGCCGGCGCTTCT